>CAYYKK010000118.1:14446-20082 GCA_964467935.1 uncultured Polyangiaceae bacterium | reverse complement strand
GCTCGCACCTCCGACCTTGGCCAACGCGACCGTCGACCCCTCGCGCTGCTGCGCGAGCCGGTGGGCGCCGGCCCCCGGGTGCCTCGCCTGGCAGCCGACGACGGGGGCCGCGGACCGTGGGCCCACTTCGCGCCCGGCCCCCCCCGAGACTGGCGGCGCGCCGCCGCGGCCCGCCCCGGCGGCGATGGCTGCCCCCAAACCCACCCAAGCCAGACCAATCGTGAGCCTTTTCATTCTGGTCACTCCTCCGGGCTAGTCGCGGCGGACGATCGAAATGTGACGAGACAAAGCTCGCCCCCCGAAAGTTCCTGAACAGTACGCCCGGGCCTCGGTCGCCATGCCCTCGCCCGAGCGATTTTCGGCGTCGAAGCCGCACGACGCCTCGGGCGTATCTTCTTGGATGATGCGGCGCGCTCTCGTCTTGGGCCCTCTCGTCGCCGCCGCCTGCGCGGCGCCTCCTCCTCCTCCCCCGTCGCTCCCACGCGTGGCGCCGGCCCCGGTGTCGTCCGTGACGGCGACCGAGCCGGCGCTCGAGAGCGCGCGACCGACGGTGTGTCCCCAGCGGAGGGCGATCGGCGACGCCGTGTTCTCGCCGGACGGCGCGCGGCTCGCGACCGCGATGGGCGCCGGGTGCAGGGAGGCATCGGACGCGACGGTCGACGTCTGGGATCTCGCGCGGGGCGCGCTCGATCGCCGGCTCGACGCGGGGCTCGCCTGCGCGCGCCTCGCGTGGACGAAGGAAGGGCTCGCGAGCGACGCCAACCCCGACACGGGGATGAGTCACCTCACGCTGTGGAGTGATCCGACGTACCGACCGCGCGTCGACGTCGACTACTACCTCGCCTCGCCCCTCGCCTTCGACGCGCGCGGCGAGCGCGCGGTCACGGCGACGGCGCAAGGTCAGATCGCCCTCTTCGATCTGAAGAGCGGCGCGCGCACCGATCGTCCCGAGCGCGACGCACACCTCGGCGGCGACTACGCCGTCGGCGTGACGTTCAGCGCCGACGGCAAGGATCTGTTGGTCGAAGACCAGGGAGACGGGCTCGCGATCCTCTCCGCGCGCACGCTGGCGAAGAAGCCTGGCGTCGCGCGGCACCCTCGGATGCTCGGCGGGTCGATGACGAGCCCGAACGGATCGCTCGTCGCGGTCGTCGAAGAGCCCGGGCAGCTCGAGGTCTACCGGACGCGCGACCTCTCGCGCGTGAAGACGTTGGAGAAGTCGACCTCGGCCGTGGGCATCGCGGGCTGGCTCGACGACGAGCACTTCTTCGCGACGGACATCGGTGGCGGGGTGGCTCTCTGGTCCGTCGACGGCCGACGCGACGCGATCATCGCGACGCCGGCGGGACGGTGCGGCGCCGTCTACCCCGGCCCTGCGCACGGGATCTTCGCGGTGGGTCAGCCAGACTGCTCCATCGTGGTCTCGGTCGGCCCCGAGAAGAAGGAGCTGTGGCGCGTGGACGCGCCGCCCGAGCCACCTGCCAGCCCCGACGACGCGAAGGGCGCCCAAGCGCGGACGACGTTGTCGTTCAGTCCGCGGGGAGATCGCGTCGTGCTGTTCTTCGGCGACGGGACGATCTCGATCCGCGACGCGCTCTCGGGGCGCGAGCTCACGAGGACGAAGGGCGGAGCGCCGGACGAGGTCGAGACGGTGGTGTGGACGCCGGACGAGCGAGCGGTCGTCTTCGCGGCGAGCTCGCTCACGATGCTGCGGCTCGACGACGGGCGACGGCTCGACGTCACCGCGTTCGATCGGGAGGCCGGCGAGCGCGTCCTCGTGGCGCTCGACCAGGAAGGTGCCTTCAGCGGACCGCGGGAGCTCGTCCCGTGCGCCGCGCTGGCGCGTGCGGGCGGGCGCGCTCCGTCGGCGACGCAGCGTGAGGTGCCGACCCTCCTCGCCGACTTCTTCGCGCTGCAGGGCGCGGCGCGACCACGCTAGGGCGACGCGGATCCCCGGCGCCGCTGGACACGCTAGCCTGGGACGCGTGCCCAACCTGCGCCTGAGACCGAAGGACAACCTCTCGTCGTTCCGGAAGATGGCCCTCGGCACCTGGCGCACCGTCGGCGATCCGTCCGTGTACGGGACGCTCAAGCTGCGCGCCGAGAAGATGCTCGCGTACATCGACGCGTTTCGCTCGCGCACGCAGAAGAAGCTCACCATCACGCACGTCATGGCGAAGGCGGTCGCGATCGTCTTGTCCGAGATGCCCGACGCGAACGCGATCTTGCGCCGCAACCGGATCTACCTGCGCGAGGACGTCGGCGTGTTCTTCCAAGTGGCCATGGAGGACCCGGACACGGGCGAGATCGATCTCTCGGGCGCCACCGTCTTCGGCGCGCAGGACAAGACGCTCTCGGAGATCTACGACGAGTTCAGCGCGCGCGTCGCGAAGGTGAAGCGCGGGGGAGACGAGCAGCTCGAGGGCACGCGCAGCTCGTTCAAGCGACTGCCGTACCGCGCCGTGCGCTGGGTCATCGACGCGCTCGGCTACCTCTCTTTCGAGCTCAACCTCGATCTGCGCTGGGCAGGGATCCGCGCGATCCGTTCGGCTCGGCGATGGTCACCAACATCGGCTCGCTCGGGCTCGAGGAAGCCTACGTGCCGCTCGTCCCCTACAGCCACGTGCCGCTCCTCTTGGCCGTCGGCGCCATCCAGGACGAGGCGGCGGTCGAGGACGGCGCGCTCGTCGCGGCCAAGGTGCTCCGCGTGTGCGCGACCTTCGATCACCGCGTGCTCGACGGCGTTCACGCGGCGCACATGTCGAAGCGCCTCGCGCGCATCTTCGCCGATCCCGAGGGCGAGCTCGGTCCGCTGCCGCCGCTCGCCGCCTCCGCTCCTCGAGGAGCGTGAGAAGCGCCGCGACGCGCGGAAACGAGGGGTTTTGGCGCGCTCCGTGCTAGGCTCGCCGCCCCATGGCACGGAGCAGGCGCGATCGCGACAAGATCGACGACGCCGGGCGAGCGACCCTCGCGCCGGGTCAGCTCGCCGTGCCGAACGTCCGCTTGACGAAGAAGATCGCGGAGGGCGGGATGGGGAGCGTGTGGGAGGGCGAGCACCTCGCGCTCCACACGACCGTGGCGGTGAAGTTCGTCCTCGCCGAGTTCGGCGACAACGAAGAGGCGGTGACGCGGTTCGAGCGCGAGGCCACCGCCGCCGCGCGCATCAAGAGCCCGCACGTCGTCCAGATGCTCGATCACGGCATCACGGAGAACGACGGCGTTCCCTACATCATCATGGAGCTGCTGGAGGGCGAGGACCTCGAGGCTCGGCTCTTGCGCGAGCCGCGGTTGCCGCTCGATCTGGTGGCGCACGTGGTCAGCCAAGCGGCGAAGGCCCTCGTGAGGGCGCACGGCCTCGGCATCGTGCACCGCGACATCAAGCCCTCGAACGTGTTCCTCACGGACGTGGGCGGCGAGACGTTCGTGAAGCTCCTCGATTTCGGCATCGCGCGGCTCTCCGCGGCCGACGTCGGGCGCGCGCGTGTGACGCAGACCGGGGCGATGCTCGGCACCCCCATCTTCATGTCCCCGGAGCAGATGACGCACGCGAAGGACGTGGGTCCCGGGGCCGACATCTGGTCGCTCGGCGTCGTCGCTTACCTCGCGATCACTGGGCGGCTCCCGTTCGACGAAGAGACCATTGCGGGGATCGCGATGGCGATCGAGCGAGGCGAGTACCCGACCCCGACCGAGATCATGCCGCAGCTGCCCGCGGAGCTCGACGGTTGGTTCGCGAGGATCTTCCAGAAGGATCCGACGAAGCGGTTCGCGTCGGCGAAGGACATGGCGGACGCGCTGTCGCGCATCGCGCAGGTGCCGCCCTCCCCCGCGTCGCTCGCGCACACGAGCACGCCGCCGCCGCCGCCCCCCGAAGCGGAGCCGGCGAGCACGGGTCTGCTCGAGGCGGTCGAGGACGAGCCGACGCACGTCGAGGACAAAGGCCAGGTCGCAGCGCGCGTCGCGGCGGCGGCCGCAGCTGCCGCAGGGGTCAAGCTCGACGAGGGCGCGGACCCGGAGGCGCGCGCGAAGACGCTCGCGCGCAAGTCGACCGCGTCGCGCCCACCCGTCGCGCCCTCCGCCGAGGCCGCCGACGACGCGGACACGCCTTCCGAGGACATCGAGATCACGACGTCGGGTCTCGACGGCGCAGCGCCGGACGAGCCCGACGACGCCGCGCGCGCGGCGCGGCTCCCTGCGCCGGTGATGGCGAAGACGTCGGCCAAGAGCGGCGAAGGCTCGAAGGGGCCGACGACGATGATGGGCGTCAGCGGAGCGAGCGCGGTCGCCGCACCGGCGTCGCGATCGCGCGGCGCGCTCTACGCGGGCGTGATCCTCGCCCTCGCCGCGGCGCTGGCGATCGCCTACTTCGCGATCGGCTCGAGCGGCGGTCCGAGCCCGGCCGCATCGCAACAGGCGCCGTCGGCGGCGGCGTCGCCGAGCGCGACCCAACCGACCGCGACCGGGCCCGCGGCGACGTCCGAGGCGAGCGCTTCGCCGTCGCCCGAGAGCTCGGCGAGCGCCACCCCACAGGCCGCGCTCTCCGCGTCGAGCGCGCCCTCGGCGAGCGCGGCGCCGACGACGAAGCAGAGCGCGTCGACCCCTGCGCCGAGACCGCCCGCCGCGCCGACCCACGCCGTCGTCGCGCCTCCCGCGCCCGCGTCGTCGGCCGCGCCCGCGACGACCTCGGCTCCCAAGGCGATCGACACCGCCGCACCGAAGCCGGCCGAGCCCTCGAAGGCCCCCGCGCCCGCCGCGAGCCACTGAGCCGTACGCTCAGAGCCCGACGGCGCGAGCGACGAAGTGAAAGAACAGCCCGCCGATCGACCAGAGCGGGAACGTCACCCAGCTCGTGTGTCCTTCGTCGAGGCGATAAGGGTGGTAGGACCAGAGGCCGCGCTCGAAGACGAGGCGCATCCCTCGGCCATACGCGTACTCGGTCGCGAAGCCGACGAGCGAGAAGAGCGCCATGGCGAGCAGGTACCCGGGGGAGCACGAGATCGCGAGCGCCGCCGCCGCGAGCGCGATCGGCAGACAGAAGACGAGCAGGGCGGGCAGCGAGAGCGCGCCGTCGCGCGCCGAGGTCAGGCGACCGAGGGGCCAAGCGACCGCGAGCCCGACGGCGAGCGAAGCCCCGAAGACCGTGGCCGCGCGGACGGGGAAGCCTGGCGGCGCGCCCAGCACGGGCTCGAGCGCGCGCCCGATCAGGCAGAAGAGCAGCCCCCCCGTCGCCCACGGCAGGAAGTTCAGCTTGCTCGTGAAGCCTCCGACCACCGCGCCGTAGGAATAGGTCCAGATCGGCACGCGAAAGAACGCTCGCCAGACGAAGGAGACCAGGGTCTCGCTCACGACCCCCGCGATGCCCGAGAGGAAGAAGAACGCGGCGAAGCGCGGATCGCGCAGGACCGCGAGCAGCGCGAACGAGAGCGGCACCCAGCCCATCAGCGCGTAGAACTTCGCCCGAGAGAAGCGCTTGTCGTGGAGCGAGGGGCTGCGCAGCGCCGCGGCGCCGAGGACGAGCGCGCACCCGTATCCGTGGGTCGCGAGGACCAGGGTCGAGAGCTCCGGGAGGGCGGTCGCCATCGATCGGCCATTCGACGATCGACGGGGCACGAGGTCAACGACGGCGACGGCGCGCT
>CAYYKK010000118.1:0-14346 GCA_964467935.1 uncultured Polyangiaceae bacterium | reverse complement strand
CAGCGAGCCGGCTGGCACTCCACGGCGCGCTCAGCGAGCCGGCTGGCACTCCACGGCGCGCTCAGCGAGCCGGCTGGCACTCCACGAAGGGCGTGAACTGCGCGACCGGCGATCCGAGGTAGGTGGTCACGAGGACCTCTTGCCGCTGCGGCACCGACGCGGTCTGGGGCGTCGGGTTGCGATCCGTCCGCACGACACATACCGCATCCCATGTGCAGGAGTTGTAGATGTGCACGATGTGGTTGTACCCCACGACGTAGCGGGCCTCGGGCCAGTACGCGATGCAGGGCAGCGGCTTCTTGTCCTCCGCGGGCGCGGAGCGCGTCGCGCCGAAGAGGCCGAGGGAGAAAGCGACGGCAGGGAGGAGGGCGCGCCACATACGCTCAACGTGGCTCCGTCCTCCGCGTCTGGCAAGAGCGCGCAGCGTCCTCGCCCTCGGGCGCCGCGGGGTCTACCATCGAACGCGAGCCCGCGTGGGTGGGGACCGGACGGTGATCGAACCTTCGCACAACGAGCGCGCCGCCCAGATGATCGGCCGCGTGCTCTCCGAGAGGTACCGCGTCGACGAGCTCATCGCCGCTGGCTCGATGGCCGCCGTCTACCTCGGCCTCCACCTGAAGATGCGGAAGCAGGTGGCGATCAAGATCCTCCACCCCTCCACCGAGAATTTCCCGGAGCTCGTCACGCGCTTCGAGCGGGAGGCCGTCGCGGGCGCACACATCAGCCACCCGAACGTCGCCGCCGCGAGCGACATGGGCACCTTCGACGACGGCTCGTACTTTCTCGTTCTGGAGCACGTGAAGGGGCGCACGCTGCGCCAGGTGATCACGGAGAGCGGGCCGATGTCGCCGGCCCGGGTGATCCACCTCGGCCGTCAGCTTGCCGCGGCGCTCGGCGCGGCGCACGCGAAGGGGATCATCCACCGCGATCTGAAGCCTCGAAACGTCATGGTCACCGATCCGCCGGAGGAGGTCCTCAAGCTCATCGACTTCGGACTCGCGCGCGTCGAGGTCGAGCAGGTCGCGCCGCTCGACGAGGACGTCGACCCCTCGAAGAAGCCCCTCAGCGCGGCGGGCGTCGTGTTCGGGACGGTCGGCTACATGGCACCCGAGACCGCCCTCGGGATGAGCGCCGTCGACGAGCGCTCGGACCTCTACTCGCTCGGGGTCATCCTCTACGAGATGCTCGTCGGCGAGCGGCCCTTCACCGCGACCGACTCGCGCGATCTCTTCATGCAGCACCGCAGCGAGAGACCGGTGCCGCCCTCGGAGCGCACGCCGAAGATCGTCGTGCCGCCGGTGCTCGAGCGCCTCGTCATGGCGCTGCTCGAGAAGGATCCAGCGGCGCGGCCGCCCAACACCGACGCGGTGATCGCCGAGCTCGACGAGATCTCCGTCGCCCTCGAGGGGACGAGCGATCACGTGGTCTCGCTGCCGCGCCAGCGAATCGCGTCGAGGCACGTCGCGATGATCGCCGGCGCGGCGCTCGTCGCGGTGCTCGGCGTGGCGTGGATCGTCCGAGGTCGCGCCGGCCTGCGCGACGCGCGAAAGGCGGTCCCGCCCCCGACGGCGGCGAGCGCGGCGCCGGCCCCGTCCGGGACCGGAGCGCCGGTGGATCCGAGCTCGTTCGGCGCGAGGAACGCAGACGACGCGGCGCTCGACGTGAAGCTGCGCGACGAGCTCCTCGCCTCCCACGACGACGCCGACGCTGGGGCGATCCTGGTCGAGCTCGCCAACGTCGCGCCGAACGCGCTGCGCGATCCCGCCCTTCGGCGCGCAGCGACCGAGCTCGCGACGCGCGCTGGCGAGACGACGGGGCCCGAGATCGATCGCGTGTTCTACGTCCTCACGTACAAGCTGGGGCCGGAGGGTCTCGACGTGCTCTACGACGTGCGCAGCGGCGGCGCGACCAAGGCCGCGCTGCGGGCGGCGGCGATCCTCGAGCACCAAGGCACGTCGGATCGCGCGTCCCCTCCGCTCCGCGTCGCCCTCGAGCTGTCGAAGGCGGCGTGTCGTCAGAAACCGTTCCTGTTCTCGCGAGCCGGCACGGACGGCGACGCGCGCGCGCTCGCCGTCCTCACGGCGCTCGCCCCGCCGGCTTGCGATCCGAAGACGGCGCCTTGCTGCTTCCGGCACAACCTCGACCTCGAGCGAGCGATCGCGACGCTGACCGTGCGCCTCGGGCGCTGATCGCGCGAGAAACTTGGCCCGACGCCTGCCCGTGAGGCACGCGTGAATCGGGCGCCTCCTCGTCGAGGCACCGCGAGGAGGCTGCCATGCGGGAAGAACGAAGGAACGATCGCCGAACGAGCCGCGGAGCGTCGCTCGATCGATGGCTCCAAGCGGTCGCCGCGCGGACGGGCGTCGAAGATCTCGTGGTCGCCGATCACGGAGGGCTGCTCGTGGCGGCGAGCCGCGAGGGCGATCTCCCGCACCGCATCGCGGCGGCCGGCGCGAAGCTCCCGAGCTCCGTCTGCGACGCCCTCGCCGTCCTCCGCGTGCGCGCGCTCGAGAACGATTCGCTCCGCCTCTGCGCCACGGGTGAGATCACGAGCCGCCTCGAGAGCCTCCTCATGGCCGAGCCAGGCGTCGTACGGATCCTGAGAGAGCCCCCGCGCGTCGGCTGATCGAGCCGCGCGCGCCAGGGCCGCTCAGAACGTCTGATCGCCGAAGTGGAAGAGCAGCGCCTTCGGCGTGGCCCCGTCGGGATCGAGGACGATCGCGCCGTCCACCTTGCCGTCGTTGCGGTGGATTTGGTGGGCGCTCGCTCCGCCGGAGCTCTGCGAGTAGACGCTCACCTTCTGGCCGATCGTGATCGCGTCGGCGATCTTGTTCGAGAGATCCGCCATGACGAGAGGGGTGAACGCGTCGCCGTGCACGCCGAAGTCGGCGATGTAGTCGAGCGCGAGGCCAGTGTGCCACCCCTCGCTCCAGGCAGGGGCCGGCATCGCGTGATCGAGCGCGAGGTATTGGACGCGCGGGTCGCCGATCGTCGACTGGACGTTGACGACCATGCGGTAGTCGGCGCCGTTCATGGCGATCTCGAGCACGACGTGGTCGCCGTTGTACTGAGGGCACTGGGTGTCGGTCGGCTTCACCACCGCGACGACCGTCCCGTCGGCGCGTCCGAACGCGCTCGTGAGCGCTTGGCCGAAGGTGCCGACGCAGCCCGCGGCCTTGTCGACGGGGGCGCCGCCCGCGCCGCCGGCTCCGGTCGCCGTGGCGGTGCTGCCGCTCACCGAGGACGACGCCGCCGCGCCCCCCTGGCCGGTCGTCGCCGCCGCGGAGGTCGGGGTCTCGACCTCGGCTCCGCAGTCGATCGAGCCGAGGAGCAGCAACACCGGGGCGAGGAGCGAGAGGCGTCGCTTCATGGGCGCCTCCATAGGGCGAACGCGCGCAGCCGTCGACGCTGAACGCCCCGGGCGCGAAACCGCCCCGCGATCGTGACGCCTCCGTCACGTCGCGTGCGTTTGCGCACCACGGTCCGAGGTCGTAGAGAAGCGCGATGAAGCGTTCCCTCTTCGTCGTCGTCCTCGCCCTCCTCGCGCCCGCGTGCTCGAACCCCGGCCCGTCGGGCGCCCCGAGCAGCAGCGCGGCGGCGCTCTCCCCGAAGGAGGCGGTGAAGGCCGCGGCGCTCGTGCTCGACGTGCGCACGGCCGACGAGTTCGCGGGGGGTCACGTCGATCGCGCGGAGAACATCCCCGTCGACGAGGTCGAGGCCCACCTCGACGCGATCGGCCGAGAGCTCGGCGGGGACAAGACCAAGCCCATCGCCGTCTACTGCGCCGCGGGCGGGCGCGCCGCGCGTGCAAAGCAGATGCTGGAGAAGGCTGGATACACCAACGTCACGAACGCAGGTGGCTATCGCGATCTGAAGTGATCCGCGGCGCGAAGGGCCCCCCGGCCGCGCGCCGACCGTCGCGATCCCGGTCGCGTCACGGTGCGTGTGGCGGGGCCTCGGGCCCAGAAGCTCCCGGCGAAGACCCGGGCACCGCCGGAGGCCCCGCGGGCGGCGCGCCCTCCATCCCGGGCAGCGGCGGGAGCGGCGTCAGCACCCCCGAGGCGACGGGGCGCGCGCTCGTCGCAGCGGGAGACGACTCCGGCGGCGGGAGCGGAGCCCCACCGAAGTACGCGTCGTCGCTCGTTCGCACGCCGCCACAACCGATCACGCCCAGCGCGAGCAGGGAGCCGAGCCAACGCTTCGTGGGGCCGTCGATCACCGCGAACGCGAGCATAGACGACGACGGCCCGTCGCGGGTCAGACGATTCGCGAGAGGCCCGCAGGCACGGCCAATTGCGATAGGAGCCGGACCGGCGGCGATGTTAGGGTCGACCGCATGCGGATCTCGCTGGTCTGCGGGCTTTCGGTCGCGGCGTCGGTGCTCGGCTGCGGCGGGGCCGACGCGCCCCGCCCGGTCGCAGGCCCCGCTCGTCTCCCCGACGCGATCGCGAGCGCGTCGACGACCGCCCCCGCCGAGCTCCCTCCGCCCGTGGAGATCCGGCTCGAGATGACGCACCGGTTCTACGTCGCGAGGAGCAGCTTCGAGCTGCCTCTGCTCGAGGCGAAGGACGTGAGAGCCGGCCTCTCGCCGAAGGAGGCCGCGCAGCTGACGTCGGTCGAGCGCGAGGTCGCGACGCTGCTCCGCACGCGCGCCGAGGTCGCCGCGGCGTGGGGCCGATTCGAGCACTGCACGGGCTTCGCGGCGATCGACGGAAAGCCGAGATCGTGCGACGCCGAGGATCGAAAGCTGTCGTCGCTCAACGAGCGCTTTCTCCAGGGCGCGCAGCGCGTCGACGAACGCATCGACGACGCGGTCGACGCGATGGGCAGCGACGCGCGGACGCTGCTGTCGCGGAGCTACCTCGCGGACCAGCGCGGCTGGGTGAAGCACGCGACCGACACGACCGCTCCCGGCGAGCTCGACGTGGACCGCCTCGACGCGACCTTCGAGCTCGGCGAGTCGGCGTCCGCCGAAGCGTCCGGTGAGGCGTACCGCGAGGCCTCCCAGCTGGTCCCCGCAGGCGCGCCGGGGGGCGTGCTCGTCCGAGAGCGCGCGGCGGTGGAGGCGATGGTCCATGGTCGGCCGGAGGAGGCGACGCGGTGGCTCGACGAGGCGCGGGGCGTCGCGACCGGAGCCGAGCTGACCGACGTGCTGTTCCTGTCCGGTCAGGCGCACGCGCGCCGTTTTCCCGACGGCGTCGCCGAGGCGGAGCGAGCGCTCGAGGGGGCGTTGAGCGGCGAGCCGAGCCCTCGCGTGCACCGCGTCGACGTCGCGACCGCGCTCATGCTCGCCGCCTACCGCGCGTCGGACTTCCCGCGCGCGCTCGCGGTCGCGCTCGACCTCGACGCGGGTCGCTTCCGAGATCCGCCGCCCCCGCCGGTGACGACCAAGGCGGAGAAGGGTGCCGCGGGGCTGAGGGCGCGCGTCGCGGAGCTCGGCGTGCTGGCGGAGCTCGCGGGCAGCGTCGATCTCGGGCTGTCGCTCGACGGCACGACGAGCGCACGGCTGCGCATCGAGGCAGACGCCGTCGAGCGCATCGGGCTCGACCGCGTGGATCTGACGAAGGCCGACGACGAGGACGAGCAGCGACTGCGTGGCGAGCTCGCCATCCGCGCGCTCTACCTGGGCGACGTCGCGCGCGCGAGGGGCATCGTGGCCGGCGCGAGGCGCCCCGCGAACGACGCTCGCGCCCCGCGGTTCGCCGCGGCGCTGGCGATCCTCTGCGCCCGCGGCGCGGCGCCCGAAGGCGTCGCGTGCGATGCCCCGAAGGACGCGCCGACGGCCCCGAAGCCCCGAGCCGACGGGTCGTCGCCTCCCCCCGTGATCGAGGACGAAGAGCTCGCGGGCGCGCGCGAAGCCGACGCGCCGCTCGAGCGCCGCGTGTTCGCGCTCGCGCGCCTGTGCGTGGAGCCGGCCTTCCTCGGGCTCTCACGCCAAGCGCACGGCGCCGCCGCGGAGACCCGCCAGGAAATCGTGCTCACGTTCACGCCCGGGCGCGAGCCCTCGGTCTCCACGTCGGCCGTGGGCGACGGCCGCGCGCTCGAGCTCGTCGCGTCGTGCATGGCGACGCTCGGCCCGCCCCGTCTATCGGATCGAGCGGTGCCGATCGTGGCGCACGTGGACGTGACCCACGCCTCACGGAGGTGGAAGAGCACGTTGCCGGATCTGCTCCACGCGGCCCCTCCGCCCTCGCTGCTGGACGGCGCGGGCGATCCGCCGAAGAGACCCTAGGCGGGCCCGACGAGCTTGTCGCGGAGCCGATCGAACGCGGCCTGCTCCTCGGCGTCGATGCGGCCGTCGACGAAGATGAGCGCGCGGACCGACTCGAGGAAGATCCGCCGGTGAGCCTCCGCGACGCGCTCGAGCGGGACGTCGGGGCTCGGCGGCGACAGCAGCCAGCTCTCCACGTCGTGAACCTCGTCCGTCGTGAGCGGGAGCTTCTTCATCAGACGCCGAACGAACTTCTTCTCCGCCTCGTCGACGTTCCCGTCGGCCCAGGCGAAGCTCGCGACGAGGCGCAAGAGGAGGAGGCGCTCTTCGGCGCTCAGGCGTTCCAGCATAGAGACCGGAAGATACCAGGCGGAGAGGTCGCGCGACTACTCGGGTTCGTCGGCCGAGCGAGGGCGGCTCAGCCCTCGGCGGCGGCGAGCTTGCGCACCCACGCGCCGTAGACGGCGATGCCGATCGCCGAGACGATGCCGACCGCGCCCATGATGTACCAGACCATGCCGACCGACGCGTGGTGCTGCTGGTAGAGCATCTGGGTGACGGTCCACTTGTCGCTGCCCATGACCTCGACGAGCTTGTTGAAGCCCTCGCCCGTCGGCAGCGCCTTGAGCTGGTCCGCGGTCCACCCCTTCTCCGCGAGGAGCTGCCGCGCGAAGACCTCCTTCGACGCCATCTTCTCGTAGAGGACCGGCCCGACCTTGCCCTCGAGCGTCCAGCCGATCGCGAGCGAGAACTGCGAGAAGCCGAGGTACATGGCCTTCTTGTCGCTCGGCGCGAAGTTGCCGATGAACTCGTTGAACTTCGGGCTCGAGAGCATCTCGCCCATGCTGAAGATCGCGATCGCCCCGACCGAGATCCATCCGAGCGTCGAGTAGCCGGAGAGGAAGATCGCGACCGTCGCGAAGAGCGTGCCGACGACCATGCTCGTCGTCGCGCGCATCTTGCCGCTCAGCGCGCCGAACAAGAAGCAGGTGATCATGATCATGCCGGCGTTGAGGTTGAGCAGCCCCTCCGGCTGGATCTCCTTGCCGTCCTTGCTCATCACCACGAAGAAGTTCACGACCGCGTTCTGGCTGCCCTGCCCGCCGAAGAGCGACGTCACGATGCCGCGCGTGTCGACCCAGTCCTCGAGGTGCGCGGGGAGCACGTCGAAGAGCGCGTTGAACATGAACCAGAAGCCCGAGAAGATGAGCAAGTAGACCCAGACGTGGGGCTTGATGAGCTCACGGATCGAGTCGGCGAAGAGGTTGCCCTGGTTGCCCTCCTTCTGCCGCGCGAGCCGCTCCTCCTTGCCGATCTCCTTGTAGGTGAGCAAGAGCAGGAAGTTCAGGCAGATGATCGCGGCGCACGCGAAGAACACGTAGCGCCACTGCATCTTGCGCATGAGGCCCGCGACGAGCGGCCCGATGAAGCCGCCGATGTTCACGGTCTGATAGAAGATCGCCCAGGCGACCGAGCTGTTCTCGCGCTTCGTCGCGCGGACGAGCGTGCCCTGGATGCCGGGCTTGAAGATCGCGGTGCCCGTCGCGAGGAGGATCGCGCCGGAGAAGAAGCCCCAGTAGGTCGAGAAGAGACCCATCACGAGGTAGCCGGAGATCTTCACGATCGTCGAGGCGAAGATCGTCTCCTTGTAGCCATAGCGATCGGAGAGGCCGCCGGTGAGCACGGGGACGAACGACTGCGTGAGCGCCCACACGCTCAGGATCGTGCCGAACTGATCCATGCCGACGCCGAGCCCGCCCTTCGAGACGGGATCCTTCGCGTAGAGCGTCGCGACCGCCTTCACGCCGTAGTAGGCGAGGCGCTCGACCATCTCCATCGCGCCGACGATCCAGAAGACGTAGCCGAGGCTCGCGATGGCGGCGACGAGGCCGAGCTGCTTCACGTCGGCGAGGGCGGAGGTGTCCATCCCCAGCTTGGACTTGGGCTTGGCCGTGGATTCGGCGGCGGCGGATTGGCTCATGATGAGCCCGGCGTCCTAGCGCGACTCGGCGCGGGCGAGAACACCGTGCGGGCGATCGCCGTCCGGTTTTCGCGGGAGACGCCGTCGGCGCGCGTTCAGGCGTCGCAGGCTTCGAGGGGCCAGCCGAACAAGCGTTGGTGGATCACCGGGTAGGCCCACGAGCCGAAGGCGATCCCGATCAACGTGAGGCCCGCCATCAGCTTGCCCTCGCCGAGCTGCACGACCGCGCCCGAAGGGCACGCGCCCGTCAACGCCCAGCCGATGCCGAACAGCAGTCCACCGGGGATCGTGCCGAAGTGGATCGATCGTTTCGCGATGCGCTTGCCGCGCGCGAGGACGAGGAAGCCCACCATCGACAGGCCGACGCCGCCGCAGAACGTCAGGAAGAGGCGCAGATCCTGGAACGTGAACATCTTGTGGACCTCGCCGAAGTCGGTGAAGCCCATGCAGCTGAACGCGAACCCGAAGAGCAGGCCGACGAGGCCGATGCGGAGGTGAATCGAAGTCTTGCTCATCCGAGGAGCCTCTCGAGAAGGAGGGAGATGCCGACGGCGGCGCCGAAGAAGGCGGCCGTGCCCACGAGGCTTCCCGGCTGCAGACGCGCGCAGCCCGAGAGCCCGTGGCCCGAGGAGCAACCGCCCGCCATGCGCGTGCCGAAGCCGATGAAGGCGCCCGCGACCAAGAGCAAGAGCCCCGCGGCGACGCCGTGGCCGAAGAAGCGCGCGTGCGCGGCGCCGAGGTCGAACGTGAGCTTCCAGCCGCCGCCGCGGAGGAACGTCGCGAGGAACCCTCCGACGACCATCATCGCGAGGAAGACGAGGTGCGCCGACCACGGCAAGAGCGCGGCGCCGTCGCTCGCCGGCGCCGCGCCGCCGAAGCCACCTCGCCCGCTCGCCGGCGGCAAGGCGTCGGGGCCGAACTCGGCCTCGGTCGCCGCCCGGAGCGCGGCCTCGAGCGCGGCTTCGTCGCTCAGCGCGAGCTCGCGCTTGGCTTGTTCACGATCACTCGCTGCATCTGCAACACGGGCGTAACTACCCGAGGCGCCCATCGGATGTCCGAGGAGCTTCCAGTAGCCAAGGACGATCGCGGCAAAGGCGACCGACCCCAGCCAGAAGGGCCAGTTCGTCAGCCAATGGCTCATTTCGACTCCGGAGGATTGCTGTTGTTCACGACCGGCAAGTGCTTCCCGTTCGGAAGCAGGGTCGGCGAGACGCTCTGCCCGCAAGAGACGGCCTGAAAGCGGGCGCACTGCGCGTAGCGGTCGCTCTCGCAGAAGTTGATCTGCCAAATCCTGAGGAACGCCGCCTTGGAGAACAGCGGGAACAGGGCGCAGGAGCTCATCTTCGGGCAAATCACAGAGCCATCGTACACGACTCGGCGCGCAATCCGCGAAATGCGTGCAACCCTTGCGTCGGGCCAGGCGTAATGTGCCGCCGCGGCGCGTCAGGCCGCTCGACGCCGGTAAGCGACCCGCGGCCGAGAGGGTCGCCGGGGGCTTCCCTACGGATGGAGGGCGGCGAGCTTCGCGTGCGCGGAGGTCAACGCCTTCACGTCGGCGACCTCGCCCGCACCCACCTCGAGCGAGCGCGCGCCGAGCGCGATGCCATGCTCGAGGAGCGCCTCGAGCTCGTCGTCCGAGCACGCGTGCGCCCGGTCCGGCGCGTCGCCGCAGCCCGCCCGCGACGCTCCCTGAGCGTCGATCCAACCGTTCGCGCGGAAGCCCACGAAGGCGCCATGCTTTTCGGACTCGACGAGCAACGTCGTCTCGCCCTTCGCGCCGAGGTCGGCCTCCACGAGGACGAAGCGCTTCGGGTACGCCGCGAGCCCGAGGTCGACGAGCGCGCGCGTGACGCCGTCGTCCCCGGACGCGACCGCCGCGCCGGACTCGTCGAGGAGCGGGAACCCGCCTGCGTCGTCGAGCGTCACCGCGAGCGCCTTGCCGGGGAACGCTGCGTCGTAAGCGCCGGCGATCTCCTTCCACGCCTCTAGGACCTTGGACGGGCGGTAGCCGGCCGCTTGCCAGCGCTTCACGGCGTCACCGAGCTGCGCTGCGCCGGGGCCGACGAGACGCGTCTCGCTGCCCGACAGGCCGACGCCGCCGACGCCGACGATCCGCAGCGCGTCGTAGGCTCCGTCGATCGAGCGCACGTGCTCGCCCAGCGCGCCGACGAAGCGCTTCCACTTCTCGAGGAAGACGGGATCCCAGGGCGGCGCCACCGTGACCTTCGCCGTCGGTGCGCCCTTCGCCGCCGAGCGCGCGACCGTCAGCTCGACCTTCTTCGCGCCACCGTCGAAGAGCCACTTCGGCGCGACGCCGGAGCGCACGTCGAGGCGAACGCCCTTCTTGTGGCTGACGGCGCTCGCGAGCGCAGCGTCGAGCGAGCTCCAATCGGGCTTTCCGTCGCTCGGCTCGAGCGCGCTCCAAGCCGGCGCGAGCGTGACGCCGTCGACGAAAGGGGCGTCGAGGGCGGCGGCCTTCGTGTCGCCATCCGCGACGGCGACGTAGAGCCCGCGCGCAGCGTCCCGCGGCTCGGCGATCGCAGGAGCGGACGCTGACGGCGCGCCGGACGGGGCGACCGACGCGTCCGCCGCGGGCGCCGATCCCGTCGGCGCGCCGCCCCCTCCGCGCTGCAGCGGGATGCGCCCGTGGAACCCGCGACGTCGTCGCATGAGGTCGGTCGGCGTCGGCTCTCCCGTCGGCGCGGGTGGGTCGGCGACCTTGTCGCAGCCGAGCGCGAAGAAGGCCGAGAGGGCGATGGCCGTCACGCCGAGGAGCGAGCGCGGACGGGCGCCGCGGCGATCGGAGCGGAGGCTTGCCGGAGGATCTGTCGAGCGGAGCACGGCTCCTCGGTAGCACGACGCGCGCGGGGGCACGACCATCGGCAGCGGGAGCGAGCGGTGATAGAGATGCGCGATGGACGCGGCGCGGAGGTTCATTCCATCTTCGTTGCTCTTGCTTCTCGGTTGCGGTGGAGCGCCTCGCGAGGCGCCTTCGACGCCGCTGCCGCCGCCCCCTCCGAGCCCGGTCGCGGCGAGCGCCCCGCCGATCGCGCCGGCCCCCGCCCCTCTCGGCACCACGACCGGAGGGATCGTCCTGACGGAGGTCCTCGGCCCCGCGACGCTGGGACAGACCGAGATCGGCTTCTCTCTCTGGGTCACCGCCGACGGGCTGCTCGTGACGCGTGATCTGCCCGCCGCGGCCTTCCTCGTGACGAGCTGCGAGGTGAAGGCGCAGCCGGGATACTTCGACGGGCGCCACACCCCCGTGCCCGATTGGGACGCCCTCGACTTCTCGATCGGCGCGCTCACCGGCACGCTCGCGGACCTCTCCTTCACGATGAGCGCGCCGGCGACCGGCGAAGAGCGCGAGGTGCGCGGCACGACGAGGCATTGGAAGGTGGGCGCCTCGACCCCCAAGCCGCCCGCCTGGCTCTCGCCCGACGTCGTGTCGCTGCCCGTGACGTTGGCGTCCGGGACGAAGGTCTACGAACGCGCCGCCGGCTACCAGAGCGAAGCGCGACGGGGCTTTCGCTTCGTCGTCGACGGCCGCTCGAAGGGCGACAAGCTCCCCGAGCCCGCCGCTGGGACGAACGGCTGTCGCTATCGCCTCCTCGGCCACCCGTTCCTCGCGGCGCTCCCGGACGGCTCTCTGCTCGGCATCGGCACGGAGTGTCGCTCGGGCGCCGATCTCGTGAGCACCGCGAAGGTCGACGGGGTCGGCTGGCCCTACCAGAGCCTCGTCCCGCGCGTCGGCACGGGCGCCCTCGCGGCGGAGATCTGGTCGGGCGGCACGAGCCGCGTGCTCCCACTGCCTGGCGCGGAGTCGATATCCGAGCTCTCGGGCGTGGCGATCTCGGTGAAGGACGCGCGCGACGTGGCCGTGCTCGCGCAGTTGCCCGGACCTCACGACGGCCACGTCTACGTCGCAGCGTTCGACGGCACCGCGTTCCACGACATCACCCCCCAGGACCCTCCCTTCTGGACGGAGCCCCATCGCACCCTCGACGGGACCCTCCACCTCTTCGGAGACACGGTCGCGTTTCGGCGCGTGCCCGGTGGCTGGGAGCGCGTCGAGCTCGAGACGACGGGGCCGGACGACCCCTGCAAGGACCGAACGCCGATCCACTTCGCGGAGTCGACCGCGGAGCCCGATCTGTATTTCGGATCGCTCGGTCCCTGCCTCTATCGCCTCCCGAAGGGGGAGCGCGTCGCACGCCGCATCGCGCTGCCGAAGGACGACAACCTCGAAGGTCTCGTGGTGTTCGAGGGCGCCGTCTACGGCGTGGTCGACCACGACCGTTCGGCCTCGGTCTATCGCTTCTCGCGCGGCCCGGGCTGATCGTGAGCCGCGGCGCGCGCCGGCGGATCAGCCCGGCGCGGGCGTCCCGCGGCGATCGCCGCGCTCCTGCACCGTCGCGCGGACGACCAGCGCAACGAGGATCGCGACGAGCACGGCGCTCGAGCCCACCGTCCCGAGCCCGAGACCGCCCTTGTCCTTGGTCTTCGTGAGGACGTCGCCGACCGTGGCGCCGAAGGGACGCGTCAGGATGAACGCGACCCAGAAGAGGAACACCCGCGACGCCTTCGTGAAGAACGTCGCGGCGAGGACGAGCGCGAGCAGGCCGCCGATCAGCGCCGCGCCGCCCGCGAAGCCGAGGCCCGAGCTGTCGGCGAGGAAGTCGCCGAGCGCGGTCCCGAGCGTGTTCGAGAAGAGGATCGCGACCCAGTAGAAGGTCTCCGCGCGCCGGGTCTTCACGTCGTCGACGGCGAGCGAGCCGGTCGTCAGCCGCCAGACGGCGAGCGTCGCGAGCAGCAGCGTCACGAGCAGCGCGCTGCCCTTCGCGTAGCCGAGCGCGAGCGTCCGATCCATGTAGTCGCTCATCGTCGTCCCGGCCGTGCTCGTCGTCAGGATGACGGTCCAATAGAGCGCGGGGTGGTAGCGCCTCGACGCGAGCTGCGCCGCGAGGCTCGTGAGGAACAAGAGCAGGAGGAGGATCGAGCTCGCCGCGTAGCCCACGTCCATCGTCATCGACAGCAGATCGCCCGCGGTCTCGCCGAGCGTGGTCGCGGCGATCTTCATCACCCAGAACGCGGCGACGACCTTCGGCAGCTTCGAGCCCATCTCGCCTCCTCGCATCAGGGGGTCAGCTCGAGCTCGCTCCACCGTGGCTCGCGCGTGCCGAGCCAATAGCGGAGGGTGAAGCTCGACCAGTTGTTGGTGATCTTGCCCGCGTCGGTCTTGTACCAGTTGTGACAGCCCGCCGACCACGCGGTGGTCGCGAGATCGCGCTGGAGCGTCTCGTTGTAGGCGCGCATGGCCTCGGGGCGGACGTCGACGAAGCGCGCGCCGCGCCGATCGAGCTCGTCGATGCAGCGAATGGCGTAATGGACGGCGCACTCGATCATGAAGAGGATCGAGTTGTGGCCGAGGTTCGTGTTCGGCCCATAGAGGAGAAAGAGGTTCGGAAAACCCGACACCGCGACTCCCCAATAAGCCTCCGCGCCGCTCGTCCATGCGTCCTCGAGGCGTCGCCCTCCCCGGCCGCGGATCTCGATCGGCGCGAGGAAGGACGTGGCCTCGAACCCGGTGGCGTACACGAGGACCTCCGCCGCGTGGGACGCGCCATCGGCGGACACGATCTCGCGCTCGCCGACGCGCGCGATCGGGCTCGTCACGACCTCGACGTTGGGCCGCGCGATGGCCTCGTAGTAGTCGTCCGAGATGAGGATTCGCTTGCACCCTGGTGGGTAGTCCGGCGTGAGCTTCTTCTTCAGCTCGGGGTCCTCGACGGTGTCGAGGTAGGAGAGCGCCATGAACCGGAACAGCTCGTTGGCGAGCGAGTCACGCCGCAGCGCCAAGAAACGGATCTCGAGTGAGAGGTAGATCGCCGCCCGATAGAGGAACAGCGCGAATGGCACGTTGCGAAAGACCCAGCGCTCCCAATCCCGATAAGGCCGATCGCCCCGCCGGATGACGTAGCTCGGCGAGCGCTGAAAGACGGTGAGCTTGCGCGCTCGCTTCGCCAGCTCGGGCACGATTTGGATCGCGCTCGCGCCCGCCCCGACGATGGCCACGTGGCGCCCTTCGATCTCGGCGGCCTCGCTCCAGCGCGCGGAGTGGAACGCCTCCCCGCGGAACGCGTCGACGCCAGGG
>CAYYKK010000117.1:15451-20176 GCA_964467935.1 uncultured Polyangiaceae bacterium | reverse complement strand
GTCGACGGCGTTGGAGCGCACGAGCATGTCGGCGATCTCGAGCGCCTGCTCGCCGTAGTCGGGCTGCGAGATGAGCAGCTCGTCGGTCTTCACGCCGAGCTTCTTCGCGTAGGTGACGTCGAGCGCGTGCTCCGCGTCGATGAAGGCGGCGGTCCCGCCGGCGCGCTGGATGGACGCGATCGCGTGCAGCGTGAGCGTGGTCTTGCCGCTCGACTCCGGTCCGTAGATCTCGACGATGCGCCCGCGCGGATAGCCGCCGACGCCGAGCGCGATGTCGAGCCCGAGCGAGCCCGACGACACGGCGGCGATGTCCTCGTGCAGGGACTCGCCATCCTTCAGGCGCATGATCGCGCCCTTGCCATATTCTTTCTCGACCCCGGCGATCGCGAGCTCGAGTGCGGCGGCCTTCTGCTTGGACTGTTTGTCGTCGAACATGGGTCTACCTATACTGTTCAGGTGTTCAGAAATCAAGCGCGGCCAGGTTCGGCTCGGGCGGCGTCGGGTGTGACGAGGAGATAGCTCCTCTTTGCCTCGATCGAAAGGGTTTCGACGCGAAGGTGAGACGAACAATGTCCACCGTTCGGGGGCGCGTCACCCGTGTGGAAGGGCAATCTTCCTGAACATGCAGCGAGGCTGCAGGTGCACTCTCGACTCTGCTCGTCAGAGCAGGCCGATGGAGAAGTGCAGCGCCCCGAAGTCCTCCCACGGGCGGCGGATCAAGTTCACGCCGTAGTCGAACGCGAGCGGCCCGATCGGCGTGTTGACGCGGATGCCGCTCCCGAGCCCGTAGCGCAGATGGAGCGGGTTGAAGGCCGTCGGATCGACCCACAGGTTGCCCGTGTCGAGGAAGACGCCGAGTTGGAACGTTTCGGTGAGCGGGATGCGGAGCTCTGCGCGCGGATTGATCGAGACGTCTCCGCCGCGGACGGCGACCTCGTTGATCGTGAGCTTCCCGGAGAGGATCTGTTGCGCGACGTCCTCGGGCACCAGCGAGTCCGTCAGGAACGCCCGGTTGGTGTCGAAGCCGCCCATGTAGAGCAGGCGATCCGGGTAGGTCCGCGAGTCCTTCTTGAGCTGCACGTTGTAGCCGGCGCCGACGCTCAGCGCGAGCGCGAGGCCCTTCTTGGTGAAGCGCAGATAGCCCGCGAGGCGCGCGCGCATCCGCATGAAGTGGCTGACGATCGGCGCCGTGGTCGGATCGTCGGAGGCCGGGTACGCGTTGACGTGCTCGATGTCCGCCGTGACGAGCGTCCCCGTCGTCGCGGCGAAGGGCGTGTCTCGTCGATCCCACGACACCGCGAGGCGCTGCGCGACCGCGAACGTGCGCCCGTCCGGGAAGCGGAGCAGCCTCGCGAGCGACGGGTTCTTCAAGATGGCGTCGTTGACCGTCGCGGCGTTGAAGATCTGCACGTCGTTCAGCTCGACCGATGCGCCGAGCGTGGTGACGAGCTCGCGGGAGGGGCGGAAGGCGAGCGTGGGGCCGAGCGCTTCACGTGTCAGACCGAAGTCGCGCTGGTTGTCGCGCACGTCGATGCCCTCGACGGCGAGGCTCACGAGCGGTCCGAGCCCGATCTCCGGGAAGCTGATGCGCGCGGAGTTCCGGCGCTCGAGCCGCTCGCTCGCCGGCAGTGGACCCAGGTTCTTCGCGACCGCTTGGTCGAGGATCATGAAGTCGAAGAGGTAACTGAGCTGCACACGCAACGTGAGCGCGATGGCGAGCCCGCCGATGTTCCGGTGACCGTACTCGAAGGCGAAGCGGATGCCGTCGCCCGTGGAGAAGCCGACGCGCGGGTCCAGGTACTGCGAGGGGTGCTCCGCGACGGTGACGACGAGGCGCTTCTGCTTGTCCGGGACCTCGGGATCCTCGAGCGCGACCGAGACGCTGGCGAAAGGCCCGAGCGTCGCGATGCGCTCCTCGCTGAGTCGCACGCCCCGCTTCGAGTAGAGCGAGCCGCGCTTCATCGTGACGCGCTCGACGATGAGCGACTCGCGGGTTCGCTTCGCGCCGCGCACGACGACGTCGGAGATCGTGACCGGATCGCGTTCCTGGATCGAGAAGCGGACGCGAGCGCGCGTCTTGTCCGCCGAGGGCTCGATCGTGGTCTTGACCTCGGCGTAGGCGAAGCCGCGATCCTGGTAGTGCTCGAGGACCTTGGTGCGTCCGTTCTCCAGCGCCTCCGTCGAGAGCGGTGATCCGACCGCCAGGTCGGCGAGCTTGGCGAGCGTCGCGTCGGTCGCGGTGCGATTGCCCTCGAAGACGACGTCGTAGAGCGTCGTCTGAGGGCCCAGGTTCATCGGGATCCGCAGCGTGACGTGGGACGAGCACCTGACGCGCTTGTCCGGGTTCGGCGTGCAGGTCATCTCCTCCGGGAGCGGCGGCTCCGGCATCGGGAGGCCCGCGGGATCGAGCTTGCACTGCGCCGTGACCTTGCTGCTGAAGGGCACCTCGATGCACTCGCCCGGCGCCGATCGGGGCGAGCATCGCGCTCGAACGATCTGGACCGGGCCGATGATCGCGTTGAGATAGCCCTTGCTCATGTAGAGCTCGCGCAGGTGCTTCAGGGCCTTGCCGTAGGTGTCCTGCGACAGCGTCGACGCCGGGGTGACCTCGAGCGGGCTCGCGCTCTTGCCCGCGAAGGCGGTCGGTCCGAGCGTGCTGTCGATGAGCGGCGGCGATGGCGCGGTGAGCGCGTCGTCCGTCGGGAGCTCCTCGGAGAGGATCGAGTCGATCTCGCCTCCCACGTCGTCGGGATCGATGCTCTTCGGGAGGCAGACGAAGGCCCGTCGTTCGACGCGGACCCTGTGGTTCTCGCGGACCACGACGACGAGCGTCTCGCGCGCCGCGTTCTTGTCCTTCTCGATCCGAGCCGAGACCTCGACGTCGTAGAAGCCGTACTCGACGTAGAACTTGCGGATGCGCGAGACGGCGTCCTCCGCGTCGGTGATCCCGACCTTCTTGATGTCGAGGGCCACCGTGAGCTGATCCGCGTCGAAGGAGCGGTTGCCCTCGAACACCGGGTGGATGCGGGGGCCCGCGTTGACGTTGACGTAGAGGTAGGCGGCGGTGCCCGTGTACTTCGCCGCGTGGGTGATCTCGGCGCGGTAGAAGCCCTCGGCGCGGAGCCGCTCGGCGAGCTTTCGATCCGCTTCGTCGAGGTCGTTCTCGTCGAGGCGATCACCGGACACGACGCCGTAGCTCTTCTTTAGGTCGCCCACCTCGCGATCCTGGTCCGGCTCGATCACGAAGATGCGCTGGGCGATCGTGCGGGGCTTGCCAGACTCGATGTCGAGCGCGACGAGGGCGTGGAGGGGCTTGTCGACCTCCACGGCGCGCACCGAGACGTGCGCGTCGGGGTAGCCCCTCGAGGCGTAGAACCCGAGCACCTTCAGGCGGATGTCGTCGAGCGAGGTCTCGGTGATCTCGCTCTCCTCGGAGAGCCCGGCGGCGCGGATGGTCGCCGCGGTGTCGAGATCTCCACCTTCGACCTTCACGCCGGCGACGAGGCGGCGAGGGACGACGACGATCGTGAGCGCGACGCCGTCTCCGCTCTCGGCGACCTCGGCGGCCGCGGTCGAGTAGCCGCCCGAGTCGACGAGCTCCGCGATGGCCGCTCGGACGAGGTCGCCGGAGAGCTTCGCGTCGCGCCCGATCGCCTTGACGTGCGGGGGCTTGGTCCAGAGCGTGCCGACGACCTTCACCACCACCTTGCGGATCGGCTTGCCGAGCAGATCGTCGGGCAGGTCGTTGCCGGGGAGGAGCAAGGTCTCACCGCCCTCGAGCACGTCGAAGCCCGATTTGGCCGCGTCGATGGCGGGGGCCTCGCTCTGCTTCGGGGCGTCGCCGTCCGCGCGCGCGGCGCCGGCGTGGAGGAGCGCGACGACGAGGGCGACGATCGACGAGATCGCGCTCCACCGAGGTGTTTGGCTCGTCCGCTTCACGCGCTCGGGACGGTACACCTACTCGAACTCGAGGCGCCACCTCAGGTCGGCGCCGAAGTTGCCGATGCTGGCGTTCACGTTGCTGGCGTTGTCGTAGGAGGTCTGGACGCTGACGCCGCGCTTCAACCGCCACTCCACCGTCGCGCCGACCTCGCGCTCCGTGAGGCCGGTCGTGACGCTCGCGCGCACGTCGTCGGTGAGGCGCTTGCCCACCGTGACGTTCGGCTCGGTGCGGCCGGTGCGCGACGAGTAGCTCGAACCGAAGTGGAAGTAGTCGATGATGGGGACGACGCTCGTGACGGCCTTGTCGGCGCCCGTGAGCGCGGAGAGCGCCTCGAGGCCCACGGTCTGCCCGAGCGAGCTCGCGAGGCCGCGGTCGATCTCGGCGCGCGTCATCCCGACGGTGAGCAAGAGGACGATGTCCTCCTGATCGAGCGGTGGATCGCTGGTCAGATCGAGCTTCAGATCGTCGCTCGGGCCGTGCGCCCGGATCGCGATGTCCCAGAGGCCGCTGGTCGTGGTCGAGGTCGCGTCGGTCCCCGTCGTCTGATCGGCGCTCGCGTAGCGTCGGAGCTCGGTGACGGCGCGGACGTCGACGTCCGCCTTCACCTTGGCGGGATCCTCGAAGTGGACGTAGCCCTCTCGCACGTCGAACTCGTGGTTGCGCAGACGGATCTTGGAGTCGGGGAGGAGGCGGAGGTTGCCGCGCGCGCCGAACTTCTGGTTCGTGCCCGAGAGCTCGATGCCGGGGTCGTCGCAGCGCGTGACCGGCACCCAGGCGCTGTC
>CAYYKK010000117.1:0-15441 GCA_964467935.1 uncultured Polyangiaceae bacterium | reverse complement strand
GATCTCGGGGTCCGGGGGGAGGCGGCGGTTGCCGCGCGCGCCGGACTTCTGGCTCGCGCGCGGGAGCGCGAGGCCGGGGTCTTGCAGCTCGAGGCGCATCTCGACGAGGTCGTTCTGGACGCGGAGCGGCTTCGGCGAGACGACGTTCACGTCGAAGCTCACGAAGTCCTGCGTCGGATCGTAGGTCTCGACCTCGGTCCGCCGGATGCTCTTCTGGAGGTCGTTGAGGTTGAGGCTCAGGGCGATCGGGCGCGTGTACGCGAACGACGCGATCTGCACCGTGCCCTGCACGTTGGGGAGGTTCTGGTAGGAGGGGACCGACGAGTCCGGCTTGTAGGTCGCGACGAGATCGGCGTTCGCGGTGAGGTCGATGCCGTCGCCGATGGGCACCTTGATGTTGCGCGCGGTCACGTTCGCCGTCGCCGTGCCGAAGCCGAGGCCGATGAGCGGCACGCGTCCGGTGACGTCGAGGGTCCCCGAGCCTACGTTCGCCGAGGCGTGAACGACGCGCAGCTCGCCCCCGCCGATGGCGACGTCCACGCTCGCGTCGTCGAGGCCGAGCGGCGAGCCCGTGAGCCCGAGCTCCCCCCCGCGGAGCTTGATCTCGCCCGTGTACCGCGGCGCGCGGATCGGACCTTTGACCGCGAGCGAGCCGCTCAGCGTGCCTGCGATGCGCTCGACGCCGTCGATGTCGCCCTTCAGCTTCGCGAGATCGAAGGGCGCGATGCGCATCGACCCATCGATGTTCGGCGCCTCGAAGAGCTCCGAGACCTTCCCGACCGCCGCGAACGCGACGGAGAGGCCGCTCTTGTCCTTGAGCACCATCTTGAGCTCCGGGAGCGTGAGCGTGTCGTCGGCGAGCGTGATCTTGTCCGTGGCGTCGTCGAGGGCGATCGTGCGGCTGCCCTGATCGAGGTGGAAGTCGAAGAGCCCGATCGTCGCCTTCGTGCTGGCGAGATCTCCGGGCGAGAGCTTTCCGATGTCGAGCTCGGCGCTGAGGCGCCCCGCCGGCGGGGTCGCCTGAAACGCGACGCCCGGGATGAGGTTCGCCAGCTTGCCGACGTCGAGGTTCGAGAGGAACACCTTGCCTCGCACGACGCGCGCTCGCTGCTGGCTGATCGTCAGATCCTCGAAGCGCACCTGCCCGTCGAAGAGGCTGCCGTTCACGCGGAAGCGACCGTCCTCCGTGTCCTTCTCCCACTCGGCGCGGTTCCACGGCTCGCCGATCGGGTTCTTGCAGCGCGTGACTCCGGTCACCGGCGGCTTCGGCCCCTCCGGCTCGACGAACACGTCGAAGTGCGAGCCCGGCAACGTCTCGGGCCCGGCGCGCAGCGGGCCCATGGTGATGTCGAACTGCCCCGCCGGTCGCGAGAGCGTCCCGCCGAGCGTGCCCACCGCCGAGACCTCGCCATCGAGGAGCTTGCCCATCGGCCCCATCGACTCGAGCCGTGAGAGCGGGAGCCCCGACGCGACGACGTTGCCGTGGAGGACGCCGCCGTAGCGCACCTCGGCCTTCGCGAGGATCGATCCAGGTCCGTCCTTCACGGAGGCGGAGTAGACGTCGATGTTCATGCCCTCGCCGGAGGCCGCTTGGTCGTCCCAACGGAAGCGCACGTCGACCGCGCCTTGCTCGAACGACTCGCCGAAGAGCTCCGGATCGGCGACGTTCATCGTCGTGCGCACGTCGAGGGCGCCGCCGCCGCAGCGGTCCTCCGCGCCGCCGAGCGCGTAGCGTACGCGAGCGCTGCCGCGCGCCACGCCGGCGATGGCCGAGAAGCGAGGGTCGTCGTCGAGGTGGAACACCTGGAAGAAGTCGCGGATGGCGAGCCCCGGGCCGCGCGTCGTGTCGAGGTCGGCCTCGACGAGCACGTCGGGGCCTTCGTCGAACGCGACGTGCGCGTTCGGCGAGGTGATGAGGCTCGTCCCCGTCGCGAGCTCCGCGTCCGACAGGTCCAGGGCGAGCGGTCGGAAGCTCGCCTTCGAGTGGCGGATGTCGCCCACGTCGAAGCCGCCGAGCGAGAAGCCCTTCACCGAGATGTCTCCCGCGATCCTCGGCTGTGCGTAGGTCCCCACGCCGTGCGCCTCCACGGACACGACGCCTCCGATCGGGACCGTGATGAGCGGTGAAATCTCGGCGAAGTCGATCTGCGTGCCTGCGCCCACGTCGAGACCGAACTGGTCGTCGAAGCCGAGCTTCACCGTCGCGATCGCCTTCGAGCGCGGCGTCGTGAGGTGCATGTCTCGGAGCACGACCGCGGTGGGCGTGATCGCGAGGACGCCGTTCACGTCTCCTTGCGCGACGCTGATCATGCGCCGCTTGTCGGGGAGGCGCGCGGGTCTGTCGTAGACGCCGAAGTCCCGCGTCCGAGCCGTGAGCGGGCCTTCGAGGGCCAGCGGAGCGAGCGTGCCGCCGAAGCGCGGGATCTCGACGTGCCCGATGCTCCAGCCCACGTACGCCTGCGGGTGGGCGCCGAGATCGCGTAGGAGCCCTTGCAGCTCGACGCCGTCGGCGATGATGCTCCGCGCCTCGAGGGTGATGCCCTTGTCGAACGGGCGGAGCTCGACCTCCGGGATCCTGAAGTCACCGTTGCCCCAGGTCGCCGAGAGGTCGGTGACGCGGACCGTCTTGCCGGCGACGTCGAGGGTGCCCTCGGCCCGCTTCGAGAAGACCTTGCCGTCGATGCCCGGTGTGTCGGCGCGGAAGGTGCCGCGGACCGCCGGGAGATCGTCGCCGGGCGCGTACCGCGCGTCGACGTCGAGCTCGATCGAGCCCGACGTGTGCGCCAGGGGCAGGAACCGGTGCGCGAGCGCGATCGGGAGTCGGGCGCCGAGCCGCCCCTCGACGCCCGTGAGCCTCAGCGGGGAGGGGGCCTCCTCGGGGCCGGGGTACGCGCCCTCCGCGCCGGCGCGTGGAAGGAGCCCGGTGAGGCCGATCTGGACGCCCGAGGCGCGTAGCTCGAGGCGTCGCCAGTCGTCGTCCCGCAGATCGCAGCGCGGCCGCGTCCCGGGATCCGGATCGTAGTCGACGGAGGCGGCGATCGCGAGCCGCCTCACGAGGACGCCGCGGTCGTCGACGTGCGCTCGCGCGTCGAGGTGACAGAGCACGTCCTCGTCGACTGCGTCCTCGGCGGGGCGACCGGGGAAGGCGCGGACGCGCGTCACCGCGCCGGCGCCCGTGCGCAAGGCGAGCTCGTAGCTCTTGTCCTCGCCCTTCGTGAGATCCGCGTCGATCTCGCGCAGCGACACGAAGGCGCCTTCCATGTCGAGGTCGATGCTCGCGTCGGTGACCGAGACGCTGGTCAGGGGGAGCTCGCTCGTCGTCGACTTCGGCCCCTCGCTCTTCGGGATCTCGACGTGGAGGTTCGCGAGCTCGCCGCCGCGCAAGACGACGCGCGCGCGCGCGCCGGTGACCTCGACCTCGCCGACGTCGAGCTTGCCTGCGAGCAGCGAGAAGATCCCGGGGCGCACCGCGATCTGCTCGACCGTGGCGAAGGGCGTTCCGCCGTCCGACGCGTCGACGACGACGTCCTCGAGGGCGATGGCGAGGGGCCATGGGCGGATGTGGACCGCGTAGCGCGCCTTCACGGCGAGCTTCTGCGCGAGGAGCGCGCTCGTCTGCTTCGCCGCCCACGCCTGCACGAAGGGGGCCCTGACGAGCGCGCCGAACGCGACAGGGATCGCTCCCACGAGGGCGAACAGGATCGAGAGGACGAGCGCGAGCCGCCGGCCCCACGTCGGCCTTCGGGGACCGAACGAGGGCGCCTTCCGCGGCTCCTTGCGCGGCTCGGCGGGCATGGCCAAACGCTAGCCCCTCCGGCGCGCGGCGTCGAATGAGAGGCACGAGTCCGCGCGCGATTCGGCGCGGGTCAACGCGCGTCGTTCGCGAGGGCGCTCGACGCGTCCGGGCCCCCGACGTCGAGCTCGGAGATCAAGTCGACGCCGTTGGCGCGGAGCCGCTTCGCCGCGAACATCGGGCGCTTGTCGCCCTCGTGGGAAAGCGCCCACGTGGCGTGCTCGACGAGGAGGGCGAGCTCGGTCGCGCGGCCGAGCGTCTGCGCGAAGCGTCGCGCGCCCGACTCCACCGAGACGGCGTCCTTCGCGTACGTCGTCTCGAGCCAACGGGCCGCGTGATCCGCCGCAGCGCGTGCGGCCTGCGCCTCGGGCTCGAGCTCGGTCGCCGCTCCCTTGGTCCACTTGCCGATCTCCTCGAGCAAGACCGGCAGCGCGCCCTCCTTCGCGATCGCGCGCAGCGCGTCGAGCGAGAGCACGTTCGTCGTGCCCTCCCAGATGCTCAGCACCTGGCCGTCGCGCAGGAGGCGCGGCAGGCCCGTGTCCTCCACGTAGCCGGCGCCGCCGAAGCACTCGAGCGCTTCGCTCACCGTCGCGACCGCTTGCTTGCCCGTGGTGAGCTTCATCAGCGGCGTGAGGAGCCGCAAGAGCGAGGTCCCGCGCTCGTCGAGCTCGCCCGTCTCGTGCCGGCCGAGCAGACCCGCGACCTCGAACGTGAGCAGGAACGCGCCCTCGAGCTCCGCCTGCATGCCGGCGAGCGTGTCGACGTGGAGCGGCTTGTGCGAGAGCGCCGCGCCGAACTGGACCCTGCGCTTCGCGTAGTCCCGCGAGAGCGCGAGGCCCCGCCGCATGCCGGCGATCGCGCCGACGGAGTTCCACGTGCGCGTGACGTTGAGCATGGGGCTGATGTTGCGGACGCCGTCGGTCGTCCCGGAGACGGGCGTCGCGAGCGCGCCGTCGAGCGTGAGCTCGGCGGTCGGCACCTTGCGTGTTCCGAGCTTGTCCTTCAGGCGGTTGATGAGGATCCCGTTCCGCCGCCCGTCGGCGCCCTCGACCTCGACGTAGAAGAGCGCGAGCCCGCGACCGCCCGCGGGGTTGCCCTCCGGGCGACCGAGGGTCAGAGCCATTTGAGATGTGGTTGCAGAAGTGAACCACTTGGTACCGTATAGACGATACATCCCGTTCTCGGCGGGGCGCGCCACGGTCTCGCTGAGGCCGACGTCGGAGCCCCCCGTCCGCTCGGTCATCCACTGGCCGCTCGTCCACGCAGTGGCGGGATCGCGGCTCAGGAGGCGCGGCAGCGCGCGCTCCGCCGAGGGCCCTCCGTGCGCCGTCAGCGTCGCGGCGGCGCCGTCGGTCATGGCGAGCGGGCAGGTGTAGACGTCGCTGGAGGCGTCGAACAGGTAGACGAGCGCGAACTGGTGCAGGCGCGAGAGCGCGCCGTGCTTCTTCTCGTAGGCCGTCGCGACGACGCCGTGCGTGGTCGCGATCTTCGCCGCCTCTTTCCAGAGCGGCGTGAGCTCGATCTGGTCGACGCGCTGCCCCCACGGATCCCACTGCACGAGCCGCGGCTCGTTCAATCGGTCGGCCAGCTGCAACCGGTAGAGCGAGCTGCCGGCGAGCTCGCCCATCTCCCGGAGCGACGGCTCGATCTCGGAGAAGGACTTCGGGTCGAGCTTGCGCTTCAGGTACGACCGGAGGACGCGATCGTCGTCGTATTGGTTCGCGAGCTCGGGAGGGGTCTGGAAGAAGGCCACGTTCGTCTCCAGTCGCTGGGTGCGTCGCACGGCGTGCGTGCGGCGGCGCAGGGGATGCTGACGCCGACGTCGCCCGTCGGAAAGCGCGAAGTCATACTTGACAATCCCGATGTATGAATCAAAAAGGGGGCGGTGAAGCTCTCGAGCAAGGGGCGCTACGGCGTTCGGGCGCTGTTCCACATCGCCTTCCACAACCACGGCCGGCCGACGCAGATGAAGGAGATCGCCGACGCCGAGCGCATCCCCGCCCGGTTCCTCGAGCAGATCTTCCAAGACCTCAAGCGCGCGGGCATCGTCGGAGCGAAGCGCGGTCCGCGCGGCGGCTACCACCTCGCGAAGCTGCCCGCCGAGATCCGCATCGGCGACGTGATCCGTGCCCTCGAGGGGACGATCGCGAACGTCCATCGCGGCGACGAGCCCGACTGCGGTCCGCCCTCCAGCGATCCGGTCACCTCCATCTTCTTCGACATCGCGGGGCGCATCGAGCGCTGCTTCGACGAGGTCACGCTCGCGCACGTCTGCCAGCGAGCGCAGGAGCTCGGCATCCTGCGCGCGCGGCTGCTCGATCCCGACTACGCCATTTGACGCCCCCTCCGAGGCCCCCTCCCACGGTCATGTCCAGAGAGCCCTCGCGCAACACGTCGCTGCCCCCGCTGCCGGAGCACCCGCTCGTGGTCCGCGACGTCGTCGATCTGGTGGGCGATACGCCGCTCTTCCGGCTCGATCGCATCGGTCGGGGCGCGCCCCGCGCGGAGGTCTTGGCGAAGGGGGAGCACCTGAACCCCGGCGGCAGCCTGAAGGATCGGATCTGCCTGGCGATCATCGAAGAGGCCGAGCGCACCTCGAGCCTCGGCCCGGGCGGCGTGGTCGTGGAGGCGTCGAGCGGCAACACGGGCATCGGCGTCGCGATCGTCTGCGCTTCCAAGGGATATCGCTGCATCGTGACGATGCCCGCGAGCATGTCGCTCGAGCGCCGCCAGATCCTCGCGAGCTACGGGGCCGAGGTGGTCTTGACGGATCCCGAGGCGCAGATGGAAGGAGCGATGGCCCGCGCGAGAGAGATCGCGGCCGCCACGCCCGGCGCGTTCCTCCTCGCGCAGTTCGAGCGACGGGAGAACCCGCGCGTCCACCGAGACACGACGGCGGAGGAGATCTTCGCGGCGCTGGAGGATCGCGGCGGCGCCCAAGCGATCGACGCGCTCGTGCTCGGGGTCGGCACCGGAGGCGCCATCAGCGGCATCGGTGAGGCGCTCCGACGACGAGGCTCGCGCGCGCGGATCGTCGCGGTGGAGCCGGCGACCTCGGCCACGATCTCGCGCGGCGAGCGTGGCCCGACGAGGATCCAAGGGCTCGGCGCGGGCTTCGTCCCCGACAACTACGACGCCTCGGTGGTCGACGAGGTGCGCCGGGTCGGCGATCGAGAGGCGTACGAGACGAAGGTCGCGCTCGCGAGGACCGAGGGGCTGCTCGTCGGCCTCAGCTCGGGGGCGATCGTCCACGTGGCGCTCGACGTCGCGCGCGAGCTCGGACCGGGCAAGTTGGTCGTGACGATGTCGTGCGACACGGGAGAGCGATACTTCTCGATGGAGGAGTACTTCTCGCCATGAGCGACGAGCCCTCGCCGCGCGCTCCCGGCGCCCCCTCGACCGCGCGCGTGCTGGTGATCGGCGCGGGCGGCATCGCCGCTCCGCTCGTCATCGCCCTCACGAAGGGCGGGGTCCGCCGGTTCGCGGTGTGCGACGACGATCGGGTCGAGCGATCGAACCTGCACCGTCAGGTCCTCTTCGGCGACGAGGACGTGGGCACGCCGAAGCTCGATGCGTTCGCGAAGGGGCTCCGGCGGCTCCACGAGGGCGTCGAGGTCGAGCTCCATCGCACGCGGTTCCTGCCGGCGAACGCGCCCGAGCTGCTCGCCGGCGCCGACGTGGTGGTCGACGCGACCGACAATTTCGCGTCGAGGTTCTTGATTGCAGATGCATGTAAGTTGCATCAAATGCCGGTCGTTCACGCCGCCGCGGTGCGCTGGACCGCGACCGTCATGGCGTCAGGGCCCCGCGGCGGCCCGTGCTATCGGTGCCTCTTCGAGGATCTGCCCGAGGGGGACGCGCCGGACTGCGCGACGGCCGGGGTGCTCGGCCCGGTGTGCGGCGTCTCGGGGGCCCTCGGCGGCGAGCTCGCGCTGCGAATCCTGTCGGGCGGCGCCGGGCCCTCGGCCTACGGGTTCATCTTCACGTTCGACGGCCGCACGGACCGGCTCCGCAAGGTGAACGTGCGCGCGCGCGAGGACTGTCCGCTCTGCGGCGCCGAGCCGAGCGTCACCCGGCTCGACGAGGCGCGCTATCTCGCGCCGAGGTGCGACCTCGACTGATCTGCCGAACACCTCCACCGACCGAAGGCCCGCCTCGACGAGGCGCACACGAAGAGGAGACCCATGTCCACGACCGTTCGTATTCCGACGCCGCTCCGCACGCTCACCCAAGGCACCGACGAGGTGACCGCCGAGGGCGCGACCGTCGCCGAGCTCATCACCGATCTCGAGAAGAGCTACCCGGGGATGCGCGAGCGGCTCCTCGACGAGAAGGGCGTCCGCCGCTTCATCAACATCTTCGTCGGCGACGAGGACATCCGCTTCCTCGACGGGCTCGCGACCGAGCTCAAGTCCGGAGATCGGGTCTCGATCGTGCCGGCGATCGCCGGCGGCCGCGCGTGAGCGATCCGCCGGCGTTCGATCGGAGCCGCTTCGTTCGGCAGACCATGCTCGCGGAGGTGGGAGAGCGCGGTCAGTCGGCGATCGCGCGCGCCGTCGCGCGCGTGGGCGGATCTCGGTCCGCCAACGACGTGGCGGCGCTCTACGCGCGCGGCGCCGGTTTCTCCGCGGTGGAGCCCGGCGCCGTCGACGTCGACGCGCTCGCGCCCACGGACCTCGTCCGATCCGAGGCCGCGCGCGACGTCCTCGCCGGGGCGAGGGCGGCGCTCGCCGAGATCCGGCGCGCGCTCGAGCTCGAGGGCGAGCGGTGAGCGCCTACCTCGGCAGACGCGGCCTCGGGCTCGTGAGGGCGAGGCGACTCGACCGGGTCGTCGACGCCGTCGGCGACACGCCCTTGCTCCGGCTCGAGCGCGTGGGGCGCGAGGCGCCGTCGGTCGAGGTGTACGCGAAGCTCGAGCTCGCGAACCCCGGCGGCAGCGTCAAGGACCGGGCGGCCTCGCGGATGATGCTGCGCGCGCTCGCGGACGGTCGGCTCTCTCCCGGCAAGACCCTCATCGACTCGACGAGCGGCAACACGGGGGTCGCCTACTCGCTCTTCGGCGCGTCGCTCGGCGTCCCCGTCGCGCTCGTGATGCCGTCGAACGTGTCGCGCGCGCGCAAGGACATCGCGAAGGCCTTCGGGACGGAGATCGTCTTCAGCGATCCGATGGAGGGCTCCGATGGCGCGATCCGAAAGGTGCGCGAGATCGTGGCGAAGGATCCGGAGCGGTACTTCTATCCCGATCAGTACGCGAACCCCGACAACCCCGACGCGCACTACCACGGGACCGGGGCCGAGATCCTCGACGCTCTGGGGGATCGCATCACGCACTTCGTCGCAGGCATCGGCACCAGCGGGACGATCATGGGGACGTCGCGGCGACTGCGCGAGCACGCCCGGCCCGTGCGCTGCGTCGCCGTCGAGCCCGCCGATGCGCTCCACGGGCTCGAGGGGCTGAAGCACCTGCCCACGTCGCTGGTCCCCGCGATCCACGACGCGCGCGGCTACGACGAGACGATCCGGGTCACGACCGAGGATGGCTGGGACATGGCGGATCGACTGCTGCGCGAGGAGGCGATCCACGTCGGGCACTCGTCCGGCGCGAACGTGTTCGCCGCGCTCGAGATCGCGAAGACCCTCCACGCGAAGGGCGAGGGCGGCTGCGTCGTCGCCATCGTCTGCGATCGCGGTGACCGCTATTTCGAGCCGATGAAGTGGGAGCGGAGGTACGTTTGGTGAGCGATCGCGAGGGCGAGGACGTGACGCACGAGCGCCACCCGTGGACGCGAGAGGGCGTCGCGCTCACGCTCGCGGCGCGTGACGCCGTCGACGCGGACGCGATCGCGCGCTACGGCGCCGACGAGGAGGCGTGCGGCTACCTGCGGGGCCCCTCGCCGAGCACGGCGCCGAACGCGCTGCTCTGCGACGAGGCCGTGGCGCTCCCGAACCTCGCGAACAAGCTGCACCACCTCGATCCGGAGACGTACTTCCGAACGGGGCGCACGTTCTTCGCGTTCAACGAGAAGAAGTTCGACGACGCCGTCCGACGCTCGAGCGACGAGGGCCGGCCCGTCAAGGTGCTCTATCACTCGCACCTCGATACGGGCGCCTACTTCAGCCCGACCGACGCCGCGGTCATGAGCTTCGGTCAGCCACCCGAGCGCGAGGGCGGCGCGGCCGTGCTCGGGCCCGGACCTCAGTGGCCCCTCGCCTTCCTCGTCGTGAGCGTGGGGCGCGTGGAGGGCGAGGTGAGGATCCTCGATCGTCGCGTCTTCGTCTGGCGCGACGGGGCGTTCGTGGAGGGGGTGCTCGAGACGAGGGATCGCTGACGCCGCTGCCGCGCGAACCCGCGGCGCGCGGCATGCTGCGTGATGTATGGTGACGCGCGTGCGGTTTCTCCTCGGTTGGCTCGCCTTCACGTTGGCCGTCGTCGCTTCGGCCTCGCCCGCCCGGGCCGATCTCCGGACCGAGGCAGCCTCGATCCGTCGCGCGCTCGAGGCCGACGGCGCGCTCGTCACGCCGATCGGGCCGATGTTCCTGGAAGCTGATCGCACCTCCACGCTCGCGCCGCTCGCGCTGTCGGAGGCTTCGAGCGCCGACGGCTGCGTGAGCGTCGTCCTCCTCGCCGCGCGCACGACGCAGTTCTCGATCGTGGCGGCGAGCGACGCCGAATCGCCGGACGCGACCCTCGCGCACGCCGCGGCCGAGAAGGACGCGCGGCAGATCGCGAGCGTCGAGGGATTCGTCTCCGCTGCCGCGTGCCGAGACGACGTGCGCGGTCTCGAGCGACTCGTCGTCAAGATGAGGTCCCCGCGCGGCGCCCTCGAGATTCTGGTCGCGCGGTCGCCGAAGCCGCTCGGCGCGCTCGACGCCGTCCGCGAGGCGCGCGCCCAGGGCGCCGCAGCGCCGCGCGGTGATCCGGGGCGCCCCCTCGTACCGGCGCCGCTCGAGCAGCGGCGCAAGGGATCGGCGGCCCGCGCCAAGGACGATGGCGCGGCAGGTTTCGTCGAGCTCGACATGACGGCCGGCGAAGGGGGGACGGGCGAGTTCGTGCTCAAGGTCGGCGCGGGGTGTCATCGCTTCGACGTGATGGCCGACGTCCCGAGCGGCCATGGCTTGGACGTCGACGCGGAGCTCCACGAGACCGAGTCGAAGGCGCTGCTCGCGCAGGATCGCGGCGAGACGCCCGACGCGCGCGTCGAGGCATGCCTCGCGAAGGCGACCGAGGTGTCGTTGACGTTCGTCGGGGCGCCGAGGTTCGGCCACGTGTTCATCACCGACGCGCTCTTCCCGTTGCCCACGTTCCTGCCGGAGGGATGGGGCACGCGCGCCACGTCGGCGCTCGCGCAGCTCGTGCGGCGTCGCGACGTCCCCGCGCCCCGAACGGGGCCGATCCACACCACGCTCGGCGTTCAGGGCTCGACCGATCTCGCGGTCGCCGTCGAGCCCGGTCGCTGCTACCTCGCGGCCGTCGTGCTGCTGCGCGGCACTTCACGCGGTGTGAGGCTCGTCGCGGCCGCCTCGTCCCGCACCTCGCTCGAGGAGGCGCCGCCGTCGGGCGACGGTGCCTCGGTGGTCTTCTGCTCGGAGGACCGCGACGAGGCGCGCGTGACGGTCGACGCTCCCGGGGCGGCGATCTGGTGGGCGCTCTTCGTGTGGCCGCTCGGCGAGGCGAGCTCGTGAAGCGGGCGCTCGGCGTCGTCCTCTTGGTGTGGCTCGGCGGCTGCGGCGCTCGGCCGGTCTCCCCGTCTCCGCCGCTCGCGCAGAAGGCGGCGCCGGCCCCGTCGAGCGGGCGCGCGGTGCTCGAGGCCGTCGCGCACCGCGCGAGCGACGCGGGGGCGTCGCCGCTGTCGCTCGTGGCGACGACGATCGGCAGCGAAGGCGAGCGCGTCGGCGCCTTCGTCGATCTCCCGAAGACCGCGTGCCTCCTCGTGACGGCGGCTGGGTCGAGCGGCGTGGCCGACATCGACCTCTTCGCGTTCGACGACGACGGCACGGCCGCCGGCGCGGACGAGTCGCCGTCGAGCGCGGCGGCCATCCTCCTCTGTCCGCCGCACCCCGATCGCGTCTACCTCTCCGCACGCATCGTCTCCGGCGGGGGCGTGATGAGCATCGGAGCCCAAGAGGTCGCGCCCGATCGCGCGCGCGCGGTCGCGGCGGCGGTCGGCGCGCGAGGTCGCGGCGACGACACGGGCCGGCTCGACTCGTGGCCGGGGCTCGAGGCCAAGCTCCGCGATCACCGGGCGGCGATCGGCGCTCGCTGGGAGGACGTGCGGCGCCTCGCTGCGCCCCTCGATCCTCGCGCGCCCACGCGAACCAGCGTCACGATCGAGCCCAAACGCTGCGTCGACGTGCTCGTCACGCCGAGCGACGAGGTCGCCTCGCTCGAGGTCGTCGCGGAGACCCCCGACGGTCGCATCGCCGCTCGCGCGCAGTCGTCCGGGCGCGACAGAACCTTGTTGTTGTGCTCGGAGACCGGCGAGTCCCTCACGATCGCGATGCGACCGCGCATCGCGCAGGGGGTCGCCGCCGTCATCGTCGGTCGATCGCTCGAGGGCGCCGAAGGCGAGCTCTCTCGCGCCGCCCGCGTGGATCGACCCTCGGAGAGCCTGCCGTTGGTCGACGCCGAGAGGGCGCTCGACGCGCGCCTCACGAAGGCCGGCTGGACGGTCCCGAAGCCCGTCGGCAAGGGTCAGGCGAAGGTCGGCAGCCGTGCAGGGCTCGACGTGAAGATCCCACAGGGATGCGCTCGCCTCGACGTGGTCGCGGGTGCTCCGCTCGGACCCGTGAAGGCGTCGCTCTGGGACGATCGCGGCGGGCTCCTCTCGGAGGGGGAGGGCGGCGGGGCGGCGACGCTCTTCGCGTGCGGCGCCGGCGCGACGGCGCGTGTCGACGTCGAGGCGCAAGCGCGGCCCGGCCCGTTCAGCGTGTGGCTGCGACCGTTCCGCCACGCCGATCCGGCGCTCGTGCACGAGCCCGTCGCGGCCTCGCGCCTGCTCGGGAGGCTCGACGACGAGGGCGTGGAGATCGAGGGCCTCGGCGGCCTGCGCGAGGTGAAGCTGAGCCACGCCGCGCTCGCGAAGGAGACCATCGAGGTGAAGGAGCACACCTGCCGCGAGGTGCTCGCGGCGCTCGACACGCAGGGCTCCGGCCTCGAGCTGCGGCTCCTCGACGACGTCGACAAGACCGACAGCATCGTGCGCGCGCGCTTCGTGGTCTCGGATCACGTGTGCGCGGGCGCGACGCCGAAGCACCTCACCGCCGAGCTTCGATTGACCACCGGCGAGGGGAGCGCCCTCGTCGTCAGTCGCGAGATCCCCCTCGACTGAGCGCGCTCACTCTCCGGTCGCGGGCGCTTCCCCGGAGGCGTGCGCCGGTCGGGCGCCGTCGCCGTCGAGCTCGCGCCGATCGAGCACCGCGACGTGCGCGCCGTCGATCGCGGCGACGAGCGCGGCGAGCGCCTCGTCGACGCTCGCGCGGGTGCTGCACGACGCGATGTCCACGAACAGCCGACCCTCCTCCGGCCAGCTGTGCAGCGAGAGGTGCGACTCCCCGACGACGGCGGTCGCGGTCACGCCCCGCGGCTCGAACCGCGCGACGACCATCTCCCGGAGCGAGAAGCCGCCGGCGACGACCGCCGCGTCGAGCGCCGCGCGCAGCACGCTCGGATCGTCGAGCGTTGCGGCGTCGATGCGGTCGAGCACGGCGAGCGCGACGTGGAGCCTCACGGGCGCCACCCTAGCACCCGGCGGCCCGTCCCGGCATGGCTCCGTTTCGTGTAGCCTCGACGGCCCATGAAGATCCACGTCGAAGGGAAGGTCGCGCTGGTCACGGGAGGCAGTCGAGGCATCGGCCTCGCCGCCGCGAAGGCGCTCGGAGGCGCCGGCGCCAAGGTCGCGATCGTGTCACGCAAGCCCGAGAACCTGGCCGAGGCGAAGGCCGAGCTCGCGCGCGCCGGGGTCGCGGTCGAGACCTTCGCCGCGCACGTGGGCAAGGAGGGCGCCGCCGAGGCGCTCGTGAAGGAGGTCGTCGATCGCTTCGGCGCGCTCGACGTCCTCGTCAACAACGCCGCGACCAACCCGCACTTCGGGCCGATGGTGACCGCGGACGACAAGATCTTCGACAAGACGTTCGAGACGAACGCCCGCGCCTATTTCTCGCTCGCGCGCGAGACGGCCAAGCACCTCGTCGCGCGCGGCGCGCCGGGCTCGCTCATCTTCGTCTCGAGCACCCAGGGCGTGCTCGCCTCGCCTTTGATGGGCATCTACGGCATGACGAAGGCCGCGGTCATCTCGCTCGCGAAGACGCTCGCCGTCGAGCTCGGACCGAGTCGAATCCGATCGAACGCGATCGCTCCCGGGCTCGTGGAGACGCGCTTCGCCGGCGCGCTGGTCTCGAACGACGAGATCATGAAGCGCTACCTCGACCGCACGCCGCTCGGGCGCATCGGCCAGCCCGACGAGATCGCTGGCGCGGTGCTCTTCCTCGCGTCCGACGCGTCGAGCTACCTGACGGGGCAGACGCTCGTCATCGACGGTGGATTCACGATCTCCGCCTGAGCGGAGCGCGGAGCGAGGAGGAGCGATGAACATCGAGGAGAGGACCCGGCTCGCGGCCGCGATGGTGCCGAAGCCCGGCGCCGCCCGCTACGCGGCGCGCGCATGGATCGTCGGTGTCGTCGTGTTCGTCGGCGGGGCGCTCCGCGTCCTCACGGATCTGCCGGAGCTGCCGACGCAGGGACACCTGCTCGCATTGGTCGCGTTGATCTCGCTCGGCGTCGCCGATCTCGCCTTCGCGCTCGAGCTGCTCGGCCAGCTCCGGGCCCACCAACGCGCGACGCGCTGGGCGCTCGCCGGGCAGTTCGAGCGCGCGTCCGAGGCGCAGCTCGCCTTGCTCGAGCGGCGGTGGGTCCTGCCCGAGTGGCGGTCGGTCTTCGCGATCAGTCTCGGCGCGACGGCGCTGATGGCGGGCCACGCGGAGCGCGCGATCGTCCTCCTGCGCGCGGTCGAGGCCTCGGGGACCGTCACGCGTCTGCAGCGTGGGCCGCTCCGCGACACGACGGCGCTGACCCTCTTCGCGCTCGGCGAGACCTCGGCCGCGCGCGCGATCGTCGCCGAGGGCAACGGCGCGGCGCGCATGTTCGGGTTGCAGCTGCCGCGGACGCAGGTCGGTCTCGTCATCGAGGCGATCGCCGGTTCACTCGAGAGCGCCATCGCGGCGGCGTCCGTCGCCGAGGAGCAATTCCAGCTGCCTCTCCTCGCGCCTCGCGGCTCGTACCCCGCCATCCAGCGCGCGTACGGCTGGCTCTTGATCGCCTACGCGTGGGAGCGGGTCGCGCGATCCAAGCCCGCCGAGGCGCGCGGCGACGCGGAGCGCAGACGAGACGAGGCCATCGCGCGAGCGCGGGACGTGCCGCGCTCGTTCTATCGCTACCTCGCGCCTCGCGCCCCGGACTTCGTCGACTTCGCCGATCGCTTCGCGACGTGAAGGCATGGGTCGGCTCGCGCTCAGATCACGCCCGTTCGTCCGTGCGTGAGGAGGGCGCGCACGTCCGCTGGCAGGCGCTTCGCGAGCTCCTGTCGGAGCGACCACAGTCGATTGCGCCCGACCTCGAGCGCGCTCGCCGGCAACAAGAGGACGGAGAACGT
>CAYYKK010000116.1:0-20338 GCA_964467935.1 uncultured Polyangiaceae bacterium | reverse complement strand
CTCGTTGGCGCTCCCCTGCGCGCGGATGATGCCTTCGACCGCGACGTGAAGCCGATCTTGGACGCGCGGTGCGCGGGCTGTCACGTCTCGGGGGGCATCGCCCCGTTCGCGCTCGGCAGCTACGACGACGCGAAGAAGAACGCCCCGGCGATCAAGGCGGCCGTCGCGTCGAAGACGATGCCGCCGTGGCCCGCCGACGACACCTGCAACAGCTACCTCGGCGACCGCTCGCTCACCGACGCCCAGATCGCCGCGATCACCGGGTGGGTGGACGACGGCGCACCCGAAGGGGATCCGAAGCTCGAGGGCCCCGCGCTCGACACGTCGAACGAGCAGAAGCTCTCCCGCGTCGACCGAACGCTCCCGATCCCCGTCGCCTACACGCCGCAGATCCAACCCGACGACTACCACTGCTTCATCGTCGACTGGCCCGGCACCCAGACCGAGTACGTCACCGGTTTCCGCGCGAACCCCGGCGAGGCGAGGGTCGTCCACCACGTGATCGCCTACCTCGCGACCCCCGCGGACATCCCGAAGGCGCAGGCGCTCGACGACAAGGATCCAGGACCCGGCTACACCTGCTACGGCGGCCCCGGGTTCAACTCGGCCGGCTGGCTCGGCGCCTGGGCGCCCGGATCGCAGGGGAGCGACTATCCCGCCGGCACCGGCGTGGAGGTGCCCGTCGGCAGCAAGGTCATCATCCAGGTCCACTACAACACGCTGACCGCGGGGCCGCTGCCCGATCAGACGTCCCTCGACTTCGAGCTCGCGACGCAAGTCGCGAAGGTCGCCAAGATCCAGCCGTGGGCCGACCCGGCGTGGCTCAAATCCGGCGGCATGCCGATCCCGGCGGCGACCCAGGGCGTCACCCACACCTTCTCGTACGATCCGACGCTGTTCTTCTCGGGCGGCAAGCCGATGACCATTTACGCAGGCTCGCTACACATGCATCAGCTTGGCAAGACGGCGAAGCTCGCCATCGAGCACCAGGGCGGCGACGAGACCTGCCTCCTCGACATCCCCAGCTGGAATTTCCACTGGCAGGGCATGTACGGGCTCGAGACGCCGGTCACGTTCCAGCCCGGCGACAAGCTCTCGCTCTCGTGCGAGTGGGACAACTCGACCATGCAGATGGTCGAGTGGGGCGAGGGGACGACGGACGAGATGTGCCTCGGCCTCTTCTACTACACGGTCGACGGCTGATCTTCGCGTCGATCCGAGATCGCGACGGCGGCCGATCCCGTCCGGAACGCGTCCCGCCGAGGCGAGGCTGACGAAGTCGCCAGGCTCGTCGCGAAGATGAGGCGGGGCGTCTCACCCGCGGCGGGTTGGGCTCGGCCATCCGTCCCATTTCTCCTCGTTGCGCGCGCGAAATATCGCGTACGGGAGCCTCGACAGCGCGCGGTCGCAATGCCAGCGTTCGGCCGCCGTGGGGCAGGCGCTCGTCTCGCCCTTCCGGCCTCGCCCCGAGGAGGAGTCGCCATGCTCTCGAAGAGCGATTTGGATGGAGCTGCAACGAAGTGGCATCTGCTGGTCCGCGAGGGGACCGACGCCGGCCGACGCTTCGAGCTTCTGCCAGGACGTGAGGTTCGGATCGGCGTCGCTGCGGACAACCAGCTCACTCTGAAGGATCCTGCGGTGAGCCCGCACCACGTGTCGCTCCGGCTCGAAGAGGACGGCGTGCACGTGGCCGACCTCCACGCGATCCCGCGCACCTCGGTCGGCGTCGTCCGCATCTCGGACGCCGTGCTCCCCGGCGGGACGCTCCTGCGCATCGGCGACACGGTCCTCGAGATCCAGTCGGAAGGCGGCGCGGCGCTCGCGCCCACGGAGCCGCCCGCACCGCGTCCGTACGGCGACGCGCGGCGCGACGCGATCCTCGCGTTCGAGGCGCGCTACCTGACCGACCTGGTTCGCCTCGCGGGCGGCAACGCCTCGCACGCGGCGCGCATCGCCCAGATGGATCGTCCCCACCTCTTGCGGCTCCTGCGCAAGCATCACCTGCGATCGCCGGGTCAGCAGAGCACGTTGCCGCCGCACAGCCAGGTCGTGGTGCGCGCCGACGCGCCGACCGACGCCGCCGAGCTCGGCTCGTCCGCGGGGCGCGCTCTCGCCGCGGGCGCGGCCCCGGGAGGCGCGGGCCTCGCCGCTCCTCGGCTGCCGCGCATCGACTACCCGTCCGGCGAGTGATAGGGACGACGGGCGGCACGTCGCCGCCCCTCACCCCCACCCGCGAGAGCATGCCGTCGTTCGACATCGTCTCCAAGGTCGCCTGGCACGAGGTGGACAACGCCCTCCTGCAGGCCGAAAAAGAGATCGGCACGCGGTTCGACTTCAAGGGCACCGGCGCCGAGATCGAGAAGACGAAGGAGACCATCGTGCTCCGCGCGTCGAGCGACGATCGCGTCAAGGCGATCCTCGACGTCGTGAAGGAGAAGCTCGTCAAGCGCAAGGTGAGCCTCAAGCACCTCGACCTCGGCGGCAAGGACGGCGCGCTCAAGATCGAGCCCACCGGCAAGGGCGGCTCGCGCATCACCCTCAAGATCAAAGAGGGCATCGACGCCGATCACGCGCGCACGCTCGTCCAATGGATCAAGGGCGAGAAGCTCAAGGTGCAGGCGAGCATCGTCGAGGACACGGTGCGCGTGTCGGGCAAGAAGAAGGACGATCTCCAGACGTGCATGAAGGCGGTTCGGGGCAAGGAGCTCGACATCGAGCTCCAGTTCCAGAACTTTCGTGACTGAGCCACGCGCGGCGCGCGGCAGGGAAGAGGAAGAAGCATCGTGAGCGAGAAGCGACGGATCTTCGGTACGGACGGCGTGCGCGGCACCGCGAACGTCCACCCCATGACGCCGGAGTTCGCGCTCAGGCTGGGGCGCGCGATCGCCTACGTCGCCGGTCGGACGGTGCTGAAGAAGACCGGCCGCGAGCGCGCCGTCCGCGTGCTCATCGGCAAGGACACGCGCCTCTCCGGCTACATGATCGAGACCGCGCTCGCGTCGGGCATCTGCGCGATGGGCGGCCACGTCATGCTCACCGGCCCCATCCCGACGCCGGCGGTGGCGCAGCTCACGCCGAGCATGCGCGCCGACGCGGGCGTGGTCATCAGCGCGAGCCACAACCCGTTCGAGGACAACGGCATCAAGCTCTTCGGCCCCGATGGCTTCAAGCTGCCGGACGAGGCGGAGGAGGCGATCGAGGCGCTCTTGCAGGGCGACGAGCTCGATCGCGTCTCGGTCACCGGCGAGAACATCGGCGACGCGATCCGCGTCGACGACGCGCGCGGCCGGTACGTCGTGTTCTGCAAGAGCACGTTCCCGAACCACCTCACGCTCGACGGGCTCGACATCGTGGTCGACGCCGCGCACGGCGCCGCCTACCGCGTCGCGCCCTCGGTGTTCAGCGAGCTCGGCGCCGAAGTGCACGCGCTCGGCGTGAAGCCGAACGGCGTGAACATCCACCTCGACGCGGGCGCGCTGCACCCCGAGAACATGGCGCGGGAGGTCACGAAGCGCGGCGCCGCGCTCGGCATCGCGCTCGACGGCGACGCGGACCGCGTGATCATCTGCGACGAGAAGGGCAACATCGTCGACGGCGACACGGTGATGGCGATGTGCGCCGCGCGCCTCATCAAGCAGGGGCGACTGCCGCACGCGACGATCGTCGCGACGGTGATGTCGAACCTCGGCCTCGAGCGGGCGGTGAACGCGGCGGGCGGGCGCGTCGTTCGCACGGCGGTCGGCGATCGCTACGTCGTCGAGGCGATGCGCGCCGGAGGCTTCACGTTCGGCGGCGAGCAGTCCGGGCACCTCATCTTCCTCGATCACGCGACCACCGGCGACGGCATCGTCGCGGCGCTCCAGGTCGCGGCGATCCTCATCGAGGAGCAGAAGCCGCTCAGCGAGCTCGCCGCGAAGGCGATGCAGCGCGTGCCGCAGGTCCTCGAGAACGCGACCTTCCCGTCGCGCAAGCCCCTCGAAGGCATGACCAAGATGCAGGCGCGCGTCCGTGAGGGAGAGCGCGATCTCGCCGACCGCGGGCGCATCCTCGTTCGCTGGAGCGGCACCGAGCCGAAGCTCCGCGTGATGGTCGAAGGCGAGGACGAGGGGTCGATCCGTGCGCTCGCGCGGGCCATCCTCGACGCCGCTCGCGAGGACATGGCTTCCGCCGGCTAGCGTCGTGGTAGCCTCGGGCCCGTTGGCGCCGAACCTGCAGATCGAACCGATCGGTCGTGTCCGCTGCCAGACCGCGCTCTGGCGGAACGCGGGGGTCGTGCGCCTCACCGCGATCGTGAAGGCGACCTTCGCGTTCGTCGTCGAGGACGTCGCGCGCCCGATCGAGCCGGTCGCGATCGGGCTGCGCGATCGGCACTACGAGGGCAACCCGCGGCGGAGCGTGTACGAGAGCTTCGAGGTCGCGCCCTACATCCCCGGGGTCGGGGTGACGCTCGTCGGCATGGCCCACCCGCCCGAGGATCACGTCACGCCGAGCATGTCGGTGCGCCTCGGCATCTACGACGAGGAGACGCCGGTGCTCGAGAAGACGATCCACGTCTTCGGCGAGCGCACGGCCGAGGATCCGCAGGTCTCGCGCCCGCTCGGTCCGATGCCGCTCGTTTACGAGCGCGCGGTGGGCGGGCGCACCAACCTCGCGGGCTCCGCTCTCTACAACCTCGTGTCGCCCGGCGACCTGGCGAAGCCCGCGTGCTTCGCGCCCGTTCCGCTGGCTTGGCGCGCGCTCGGGGGGCGCGGCCTCGATCCACAGACGATGAAGACCTCGCCGATCGAAATTCCGGACGGCTTCGACTTCTCCTTCTTCAATCCGGCTCCGGCCGACCAGCGGCTCGGCTCGCTCACCGGCGACGAATGGATCGTCCTCGACGGGATGAGCGCGCGGGCTCCGCGGCTCCAGACGCGGTTGCCCGGCGCGAAGGCGCGCGCCCTCTTTCGCTCGCTCGTGGGCAAGAGCTGGAGCGAGCCGACCGAGCTCCCGTTGCCGCTCGACACGGTCGTCATCGACGCGGAGGACGAGACGATTTCGCTCCTCTTCCGTGGTCACTTGGGCGTCGACGAGCGCGCGTCGGCCGTGCACGTCCTCGCCGGGATCGATCTTCCGGAGGCGCCGCTCTCCTGGCCCTCGGGGGCTTCGGGGAACGCGTCGCGCGCCGGGGTGGTCGAGCCGCCGCGCTTCGGCGCGCCGCCGATGAAGGCCGCGGTCGCCGCGACGGCCACGGCCGATCCGGCGACGCCGGCGCCCGCCTCGCGGCCACCGATCGAGGACGATGACGGCGGGCTCTTCGGCACCGTCGTCGGCACCATCGACGAGATCCTCGCGTCGATGCCGGCCCTTCCCTTCGAGGCCGCCGCCCCCGGCTCGCGGCGAGAGCCGTCGTCGATCGATCCTGCCGCGAACACGATCCCGGCGACGCCTTGGGATCGCGGCGCCGCGCCGGGCGCGCCGAAGATCCTCCTGCCGCCGCTCGACACGGACGAGACGATGGATCCGACCGCCGTGCGTCGCGCGCTCTCGACGAGCTTCGAGGACATGGGGACGGTGGTCGGCGGCGACGAGCTCTACGACGCGCAGGCCCTCCCGTTCCAACCCGCGAGCGACGCGGAGCCCGCGCGACCGCCGCCGCTCGGTCTGCCCAAGGTGCTCCCGTTCGAGGATCGCGCCGACCCCGAGCCCGCTTCGCGTCCCGCGAGCATGCCGCTCACGCGCACGCCGCCCACGAGCGCGCCGCTCACGAGCACGCCGCTCACGAGCACGCCCCTCCCGAGCCTGCCTGCCACGAGCGCGCCGACCCTCGTGAGCCCTCCCGCGCGGGTCGGCGCCACTCCCGTCGCCAGCGTCCCCGCGCTCGTCGGCGCGCCGCCCCTCGTCACCGCCCCGACGCTGGCCAGCGTCACCCTCTCGGGCCGCGACGCAGACGGTGGCGAGCTCCCACCACGGGCACCTCGGTCGAAGGCGATCACCCTCACGAGCGGGCAGCTGCGCGACGCCGCGAAGGCCGCGCAGGCCGCGCTCGGGGACGCGGCGGCCCTGGCCGCGACTGCGCCCGCGCCTTCGCTTGCGGCGGCAGAAGAGGCGACGCCCCCCGCGCCGAGCGCTGCCCCCGTCACGACGGCGAGCGAAGCCGCCTCGCCCGTCCTCCTGGTCGAGGCAGACACCTCCGAGGAGCCGTCACACGCCGGACCGGCGGACGAGCCCCCTTCGGCGCCCGAGGCGGAGGCGCCTCCGAGCGCCGCCCGCGACTCGCTCATCGGGCCTCCCGACGCCGCCGCGAGGCTTCGTCGCGAGGTGCAGGCGCGTCTCGCGAAGGACGAGCCGCTCGCGGATCTGTCGCTCGTCGGCGTGAACCTCACGGGCCTCGACCTCAGCCACAAGAACCTCTCGGGCCTCGATCTGTCGGGCGCGAACCTCACCCGCGCGGTGCTGAAGGGAGCGCGCTTGTCGCGGGCGAAGCTCGAAGGGGCCACGCTGTCGTTCGCGTCGCTGGAAGAGGCCGATCTCGAAGGCGCCGATCTGCGGCGCGCCGTGCTCGAGGGGGCGCGCCTGTCAGGAGCGAAGCTCTCGGGCGCGGACCTCACGCTCGTCGTCGCGTCGAAGGCGTCCTTCGAAGGCGCGCGAGGACGCGGCGTGCGCCTCGTCGAGGCGAAGCTCGACGCGGCCGACTTCTCTCGCGCGGATCTCGTGGAAGCCGACTTCTCGATGGCCCAAGCCGCGCGCGCGCGCTTCGAGGGCGCGCGCCTCCAGGACGGCACGTTCCAGGACCTCTCCGCGGAGGGGTCGAACTTCGATCGGGCCGATCTCTCGCGGGGCAAGCTCGATCGCGCCATCTTGCGGCGGTCGTACTTCCTCGGCACCACCGCCGCCGACGCGACCTTCGAGAACGCGGACCTCTCCACGGCGCGCGCGGCGCGCTGCGTCCTCGACCGCGCCAACCTCGAGCACGCGAGCTTCGACGGCGCCGACCTCACCGGCGCGTCGCTGCTGAAGGTCGTCGCGAAGGGGCTCACCGCCGTCGGCGCCCGGCTCGACGGCGCGAAGCTCGACGAAGGCGACCTCCGCCTCTCGAAGGTCTCCGACGCGAAGCTCGTCGGAGCGAGCCTCACGCAGGTGCAGGCTGGCCGCGCGGATCTCTCGAAGGCCGATCTCTCGAAGGCCGATCTCTCGCAGGCGAGCTTCCGCAACGCGAAGCTCACCGAAGCGAAGCTCGCCGGCGCGACCCTCGACCGCGCCGACTTCCGCGACGCCCACCTCGCGCGGGCCGACCTCTCCGGCTGCGATCGCGAGTCGGCCCGCTTCGCCGGCGCGAACCTCGACGGCGTCGAAGGCTGACCCTCGCCGGTCGATTCGCGCGCCGTCGCGCCCCGCTTCGCGTGTAGACTCGAGTCCATGCGTCGTTGCTTCACCTTCGGGCTCTGTGGCGTTCTCTTCGCTTCGATCGGCGGCTGCAGCGGCGGCGAGCAGGTCGGCACCGGAGGGCACGGCGGCGCTGCCGCGGGGCAGGGCGGATCCTCGTCGAGCTCTCCCACCGGCCAGACCGGCGCGGGAGGCAACGGCACCTCGAGCGTGACGACGGGGCAGGGTGGGGGACCCCCGGTGCCGATCCCCATCGAGCACGTCATCGTCGTGGTGAAGGAGAACCACACCTTCGACAACTACTTCGGCACGTTCCCCGGCGCCGAGGGCACGACGCAGTGCAAGCTCAAGGACGGCTCCACGATCCCGTGCCCCCACGCGCCGGACTCCACGCCGCGCGACATGTGCCATCACCACGACTGCGCGCTCACCGACTGGAACCACGGGCAGATGAACGGCTGGGAGGACAACGCCGCCTCGAACCAGAACGGCGACCACCTCGCGTGGGCCCAGTACCACGAGAGCGACATCCCCAACTACTGGGCCTACGCGAAGACGTACACGCTCGCCGATCACTACTTCTCCGAGATGATGGGGCCGAGCTACCCGGGTCACATGATGTTCCTCGCCGCGCAGGCGGGCTGGGCGATCGGCAACCCCCCCATCGATCCCACGCATCCCTACTGGGGCTGCGACCAGTACTCGTTCGACACGCTCCAGGTCCTCGATCACGGATCGTGCACCGTGAAGGACGTCTTCCCGTGCTTCCAGATCCCGTCGCTCCCGGACGTCATCGAGCCCGCCGGCCTCACGTGGAAGTTCTACGGATCGAACTTCTACGTCCTCAACGAGGTGTGGTCGATGTTCAACGGCATCGACGCGATCCGCAACGGCCCGGGTTGGGCGAACGTCGTGACGGCCGACAACTTCAAGAAGGACATCATGAACCACACGCTCCCCAACGTGGTGTGGCTCGTGAACCAGGATCTCAACGACGAGCACCCGAACATCGGCGGGGTCTGCAAGGGCGAGAACTGGACCGTCGACTACCTCAACACGCTGATGCAAAGCGATTACTGGAGCAAGTCGGTCATCTTCTTCACGATGGACGACTTCGGCGGCTGGTACGACCACGTCCCGCCCCCGCGGCAGTACGGGTGCGACGGCAACACGCCCTACGGCCTCGGGTTCCGGCTCCCGCTCATCATCATGTCGCCGTACGCGAAGCCTCACTACGTCTTCAAGGAGACCTCCGAGCAGGCGAGCATCCCGCGCTTCATCGAGCGCGTCTTCGGCCTGCCCGCGCTCTCGACGATGGATCCCGCCGCGCAAGACGGGCAGGCGAACGACCTGATGAACGCGTTCGACTGGACGCAGACGCCGCTCGATCCCCTCGTCCTGCCTCTGCGCAACTGTCCCTGATCTCGCCGGGCCGCCACCCCCGAGGCGCACGGTTCAGGCTTGCGCGCGCGTTTACCGATTGGTAAGGAAGCGTTGACTGTATGGTCAGCGCCCGAGCCGACAACCAGGACGTCCGCGGAGCCATCCTGCGGGCCGCGACGCGCCTCTTCGCGGCGCACGGCTTCGACGGGACCGCGATCCAGGACGTGGCCGACGTCGTCGGCGTCTCGAAGCCGGCGGTGCTCCACCACTTCCCTTCGAAGGAGCTGCTCCGCAACGCGGTGCTCGGTCACATCCTCGCGCACTGGGGGGAGGCGATGCCGCGGCTCTTGCTCGCGGCCACCGCGAGCGAGGACCGCTTCGACTCGGTCTTCAACGAGCTGCACCGCTTCTTCGCCGCCGACCCCGACCGCGCGCTCGTCCTGCTGCGCGAGACGATCGATCGCGGCTCCGACGCGCGCCGGGTGCTCGAAGCCACCATCAAGCCCTGGTTCGACGCCATCGCCGGCTACATCCGCGCGGGGCAGAAGTCCGGGCGTCACTTCGCCGACGTCGACGCGGAGGCGTACGTGGTCCACGTCGCGCAGCTCGTCGTGATGGCGTTCGCGACGGGCCCCGTGACGCGCACGCTGGTCGGCCCCGACGCCCACGCGCGCTACGCGAGGGAGCTCACCCGCATCGCCAAGGCGAGCCTCTTCGCCCCCGACGACGGCAGCGCCCGGCGGGCCGCTGCGCGCCGAAAGGCCAAACCCGCCACCGCGCGCGCGCGCTCCACGCCGGCGCGACGGGACCCGACGAATCCGCCCGCGCGCACGCGCCGCAACGAGAAGAGGTGAGTCATGGCGAGCTACTTCACGGACAACGACGATCTCCGCTTCTACTTCGACGAAGGGGTCGACTGGGCTGCGCTCGCCGACGTGACCGAGCACGGCTTTCGCTCGGTGGACGGCTTCAAGTCGAGCGGCGAAGCGTGCACCTTCTACCGAGAGGTCGCCGAGAGCATCGGTGAGCTCGCCGGCTCGCGCGTCGCGCCGCTCGCGGCGCAGATCGATCGCGAGGGCGCGCACCTCGATCGGGGTGAAGCGGTCCTCGGCCCAGCGATGGCGGGGATCTTCGACGCGTTCCGCGACGCGGAGCTCTACGGGTTGTGCCTGCCGCGCGAGCTCGGCGGGCTCAACGCCCCCTTGCTCCTCTACTTCCTCGGCGGGGAGATGATCGCGCGCGCCGACGTCTCGACCATGGCGCACTTCTCGTTCCACGGCGGCATGGCCATGGCGATGCTCGCCTTCTCGATCCACGAGGGCTCGACGACCTTCGGACCGGGCGGACGCATCGCGTCCACCCGGTTCCCGGAGGAGATCGCCGAGATCGTGCGCGGCGCCGCGTGGGGCTCGATGGACATCACCGAGCCGAACGCCGGCAGCGACATGGCGGCGCTGCGCGCGCGCGGCGAGGTCGACGACGCCGGCGACTGGTCCGTCACGGGCCAGAAGATCTTCATCACGTCGGGGCACGGCAAGTACCACTTCGTCATCGCGCGCACCGAGGAGACGCAGGGCTCGTCGAACCCCCTCGCGGGGCTCGCCGGTCTCTCGATGTTCCTCGTTCAGGCGTACGAGGATCTCCCGGACGGGACGCGTCGCCGCTTCGCGACGATCGATCGCGTCGAAGAGAAGCTCGGCCACCACGGATCGGTGACCGCGGCGCTCTCGTTCGATCGCGCGCCCGCGCGGCTCATCGGCAAGCGAGGCGAGGGCTTCTCGTACATGCTCGTCCTCATGAACAACGCCCGCGTCGGCGTCGGTTTCGAGAGCATCGGCCTCGCCGAGGCGGCGTATCGAATGGCGCTCGCGTACGCGGAGGAGCGCCGCAGCATGGGCAAGCCGATCGCCCGTCACGAGATGATCGCGGACTACCTCGACGAGATGCGCACCGACCTCCAAGGGCTCCGCGCGATGGCCGTCGCCTCCGGCTTCCACGAGGAGATGAGCCGCAAGCTCGAGCTCCTCGCCCGATCCCGCGGCGCGAGCGAGCGCGCCGAGATCGAGCGCGATATCGCGCGACATCGCCGACGCGCGCGCCGCCTCACGCCGCTCCTCAAGTACCTCGCGGCGGAGAAGGCCGTCGAGATCGCGCGGCGCAACCTGCAGATCCACGGCGGCGTCGGCTACACGAAGGACTACGGCGCGGAGCGGCTCCTGCGCGACGCGATGGTCATGCCCATCTACGAGGGCACGAGCCAGATCCAGTCGCTCATGGCGATGAAGGACACGCTGGTCGGCATCTTGAAGCGCCCGCAAGCCTTCGTCTCGCGGCTCGCGGAGGCGCGCTTCCGGGCCGCGACGGCGCGCGATCCGCTCGAGAGGCGCCTCGGCAAGATCCAGGCGCTGTCGCTCGGCGCGCAGCAGTTCCTCCTCACGCGCACGGCCGCGACGAAGGCGAAGAGCCTCGCCGATCTGCCGCTCGCGAAGTGGCGCGACGCGATGACGAAGGACTGGGATCCGAAGCGTGACTTCGCCCTCGCGATGCTCCACGCCGAGCGGCTCACGCGCCTCTTGGCCGACGAGGCCATCGCCGAGCTCTTGTTCGAGCAGGCGAAGAAGCACCCCGCGCGTCGGGAGGTCTGCGAGCGATGGATCGAGCGGGCCGAGCTCCGCGCGCGCGCGCTCCACGACGAGATCACGCACACGGGCACGCGGGTGCTCGCCGATCTCGCCCGGTCCTCCGCGTCGACGGCCGAAGCCGCGGAGTGACGCCGCGCGCGCGGGAGGTCTCGCGTCTCGCGGCGCGAGGCCGCCGCCCGCTTCCGGCGAGGTCGGTCTTCAGGGATAGAGCCAGCGCATCGACCAAGGCCCGGGCGCGGGATCGAGGCTCCGGGTGAAGAGCCGCCGCTCGTGCAACCGGCTCGGTCGACCTTGCCAGAGCTCGATCGTGTGCGGCAGCAGGCGGAAGCCTCCCCAATGCGGCGGGCGCGGGACCGGCTGGTCTCGGAAGCGCGCCTCGATCTCGCCGATTCGCTCGAGCAAGTGCTCGCGGGAGGGGAGATCCTGGCTCTGGAGCGACGCCCACGCGCCGATCTGGCTGCCGCGAGGTCGCGACGCGAAGTAGTCGTCGCTCTCCTCGTCGCCGAGGCGCGTGGTCGGGCCTTCGATGCGCACCTGCTGCTCGCCCTTCGGCCAGTGAAAGCAGAGGGCCGCGACGGGGCGGCCCTCGAGCTCGCGCCCCTTGCGGCTCGTCCTGTTCGTGTGGAAGACGAAGCCGCGCTCGTCGAACGACTTCAGGAGAACGACGCGCGCGCTCGGGTTCCCCTCCTCGTCCACGGTCGCGAGCGTCATCGCGTTCGCCTCGAAGGGCTCGCGCGCGCAGGCCTCTTCGAAGAGCACGCCGAAGAGCGCGATGGGGTCGATCGCCTCCGCCTGCGCGCTCATCCCGCCTCGCGCGGTCGAGCGGGCCCGCCGCAGCCGAAGTGCTCGAGCAGCGTGGTGATCGTCGCCTTCATCTCGAGGCGCGACGCGATGAGATCGACCATGCCGTGGTCGAGCAGGAACTCCGAGCGCTGGAAGCCCCGCGGGAGCGTCTGGCGGAGGGTGTTCTCGATGACGCGCGGCCCGGCGAAGCCGATGAGCGCCTTCGGCTCCGCGACGTTGACGTCTCCGAGGAACGCGAAGCTCGCCGCGACGCCGCCTGTGGTGGGGTGCAGGAGCACCGAGATGAACGGGAGCTTCGCGGCGCGGAAGCGCTCGAGCGCCGCGACCGATTTCGCCATCTGCATCAGGCTGAGGATGCCCTCCTGCATGCGCGCCCCGCCCGACGCCGAGAGGAGCACGACCGGGAGCTCGTCCCGGAGGGCGTGCTCGAAGAGGCGCGTGACCTTCTCGCCCGCGACCGACCCCATGCTGCCGCCCATGAAGGCGAAGACGAACGCGCCGTACGCGACCGGGATGCCGTTCATCCGCGCGCGGCCGATGTCGACCGATTCGCGCGCGCTCGCGCGCTTCTGCGCGCCGACGATGCGGTCCTTGTACGACTTCCCGTCGCTGAAGCGCAGGGGATCGGTGGGCTCGAGCGCCGCGTCCCACACGGCGAGCTCACCGTCGTCGAGCAGCAGCCTCCGCCATCCGTCGGCCGAGAGGAGGTGGTGATGCTGGCAGCTCGGGCAGACCTCGAACGTCGCCGAGAGCTCGGCCGCGAGCATCGTCGCGCCGCAGCCGTCGCATTTCTTGAAGACCCCTTTGCCGAGCGTGCGCTTCTCGCTCGCGTCGGTCGTCGGGGCGGTCTTCTCCGGCCAGCTCACGAGGGCGCACCCGGCTTCTGGATGCGCCCGTCGACCACGCGCATCTCGACGACGTCGTGCGGGACCTTCAGCGTCGGCTCGGTCTTGTCCTGCACCTCGCGCGCGCTCACGCCGGGGGCGAGCTCGCGCAGCACGAGCCCCTCCGCGGTGACGTCCAGCACCGCGAGATCGGTGATGATCCGGTGGACGACGCCGCGACCGGTGAGCGGCAGGCCGCACTCCTTCAGGATCTTCGGCGCGCCGTTCTTCGCCGCGTGGTCCATGATCACGACCACCCGTCGGGCGCGCGCGACGAGATCCATCGCCCCGCCCATGCCCTTCACCATCTTGCCCGGGATCATCCAGTTCGCGAGGTCGCCGCGCTCGCTCACCTCCATCGCCCCGAGGATCGCGAGGTCGATGTGGCCGCCGCGGATCATCTCGAAGCTCTCCGCGCTCGAGAAGATCGCCGAGCCGGCGAGCATCGTGACGGTCTCCTTGCCTGCGTTGATGAGATCGGCGTCCTCCTTGCCCGCGACGGGGTAGGGGCCGATGCCGAGCAGGCCGTTCTCGCTCTGCAAGACGACCTCCACGCCTTCGGGGATGTAGTTGGCGACGAGCGTCGGCATCCCGATGCCGAGGTTCACGTAGAAGCCGTCGCGAAGCTCGAGGGCCGCGCGCTGTGCGATCTGCTCACGTCCGAGGGCCATGTCGTCCTCCTCAGTTCCTCACGGTCCGGCGCTCGATGCGCTTCTCGTATCCGGTGCCCTGATAGATGCGCTGCACGTAGATCCCGGGGGTGTGCACGGTGTTGGGATCGAGCGTGCCGACGGGCACGAGCTCCTCGACCTCGGCGATCGTCACCCTCGCTGCCATCGCCATCATCGGGTTGAAGTTCATCGCCGTGTGTCGGTAGACGAGGTTGCCGTACCGATCGCCCTTCCACGCCTTGACGAGCGCGAAGTCGCCGGTGATGGCGGGCTCGAGGACGTAGTCCTTGCCGTCGAAGGATCGGATCTCCTTCTTCTCGGAGTACTTCTTCACGACGCCACCCTCGCCGTAGAGGACCGGCATGCCTCCATCGCTCACGGCGGTGTGGACGCCCGTCGGCGTGTAGAACGCGGGGATGCCCGCGCCGCCGGCGCGGATGCGCTCGGCGAGGGTCCCTTGCGGCGTGAGCTCCACCTCGAGCTCACCCGAGAGGTACTGGCGCTCGAACTCCTTGTTCTCGCCGACGTACGACGAGATCATCTTCTTGATCTGCCGGTTGCCGAGCAGGATCCCGAGTCCGAAGTCGTCGACCCCGCAGTTGTTCGACACGAACGTGAGGTTCTTCGTGCCGAGCTCGCGGAGCGCCCGGATCGAGCCCTCGGGGATGCCACAGAGGCCGAATCCGCCGGCCAGGATCGTCGCGCCGTCGGTGATGTCGCGCACGGCATCGAGCGCGCTCTTCTGCACCTTGTCCATGGGCCGCTTCGTAGCCCAATCCGGCGGAGGACACCATCACCCACGCGCCCTCGGTGCGCGAAACGGCGCCTGATGCGATGCGTAACGACCCGCGCGCGCGGCTCAGCGACAGGACAAACGACACCGAGATTCAGATGCAAGGCAGCGACCACTGCATGCCTGCCACACATCGAACTTCGATGCATCACCAGGCTCGGGCCCGCAGTTGTCCATGCAGCTCGACTTGATCCCGGCGCAACCCGAGAGGCAGCTCGGCCTCTGCGGCGCGCCCGCCGTCGGCGCGCGCACGGGCCTCGGATCGTCGGCGTCCTTCGGCTCGCGGGGGCGCGGCCTCGCGGGATCGAGCGGCAGCGGCGCCGAGGCGTCGTTCAAGGCGCGCCGACGGGCGTCACGCGTCGCGCGCCCGCAGCCCTCCTGCGCGGCCGCGAGGATCTCGCTCGTGGGCGGACCGTCGACGTCGACCTCGCAGCGCGTGGCGACGCTGAGCAGCGCCGACTCGAAGACGCCGACGGCGCGCACGGCGACCGCGTTCGGGCGCGCCGCGGCCGCCGCCTTCGGCCCTTCTGGAGCGCTCGCCCGACGCGACCACAAGAGCCCCGCGCCGAACGCGACCACCGCCAGGCCGAACATGAGGCCCGCGACGGCGACGAGGATCTTCGGGTCGACCCCCTCGCGCGCCTTCTCCGGCGCAGGCGACGCCGTCCCCGGAAAGGGCGCGGCGGTCGCAGGGCGTCGCGCGCTCGCGGGGCCCTGTGCGCTCGCCGAGCCCGGTGCAGGCTCCGAGGGAGCAGGCGCGCCGTCGAGCGTCGGCTGCGGTGCGCCGCCCGGATCGCCCGCGATCGCGGCGGCCGCGGCGGAGCCGTCCGAAGGCGGCGCCGACCCGTCGCCCGCGCTCTCCGGGAGCTCGAGCGCGCCGAGGTCGGGCGCTTCTCCGCCGCCGAGCCCGGTCGACGGAGGCCCGCTCGTCACCACGGTCGCCTCGTCGTCGCCGCCCGGGCCGATCCCGAGCTGGGTCACCGACTTGGGACCCCACTTCTCCGCGTCGGCGGTGTCGACGTCCGGCCACTCCACGAGCGGCTTCTCGACCCGGAGCCTCCGCACGAGCTCGGCGGTGCCGAACATCCGGTCGGCCTGCTTGAGCAGCCCCCGCACCAGGTCCGACGGGCTCCTGTCCCACGCGGGCTCGGCGACCAGGCCCCATTTGCTCGCGAGCTGGCGCAGCTCGGTCCCGGTGAAGCTGCCCTCCACCCGAAGCCGCAGCTCCCCGATGTCCAGTGCGCTCGCCATCGAAAAGCGAGCTTATCGGAACGGCGTGAGGTGCGCTAATAGGGCGGGGCGACGGGGCGGGCGAGACGACACGCCAGGCCTCGCCGCGGGGCCGCTTTTGGCCTACGCCTCGCGCGACTGATAATCTCGGTGCTCCGGGCCGACTCGGCCGGGGCCGTCCTTCGACTGCACGATCCATGAACAGAGATCAGAACTTCGGGCTCGTCAGCGGCGCACGCGCGCCCCTGCTCGGCCGCGACGCGGAGATGGCCGTCCTCGACGAGGCGCTCGAGGCGGTCGAGGTCCGCAAAGAGACGCGCATCGTCACGTTGGTCGGCCCGCAGGGCATCGGCAAGAGCCGCCTCGTTCAGGAGTTCGTCGTCAAGCATCGCGCCGGCAGCTCGCTCCTCCCGCGCGTCTACCGTGGGCCGGCGCGCGACGCCGACGCCGCCTACGGCATGTTCGCGCGGCTGCTCCGCATGCGCTTCGGCCTCGTCGAGGGCATGGACAAGGAGGAGGCGAAGACGGCCGTGCGCTCGCAGGTCGCCACGGTGCTCGACGATCGCAAGGTCGGCGACGTCTGCTACTTCCTCGGTCAGTTCCTCGACCTGCCCTTCGAGGAGAGCCCGCTCACGCGCTCGATCCAAGGAGACGCGGTCGAGGGCAGGCTCATGCGCCGCGCGATCGTGAAGGCCTTCCTCGAGGCCGACGCGCAGCACAGCCCCATCTGTCTCGTCTTCGAGGGCGTCGAGAACGCACACGAGGACTCGCTCGATCTCCTCCGCTACCTGCTCGAGTACCTCACGGGGCCGCTCCTCGTGATCTGCACCGCGCGACCGGAGCTCCTCGTCCACAGCGAGCCTTTCCACCGCTCGGGCGAGTCGCGGCACACCATCGTCGAGCTCGGTCCGCTCTCCGACTCGACCGCCGCGCGCGTGATGGAGGCGCTCCTCGAGCCGTGCCGCCAGGACGACGCCGTCCCCGCTCAGCTCGTCGATCTCGCCGTCGGCTTCGCGGGCGGGAATCCCTTGTTGCTCGAGCAGATGGTCCGCATCTACCACGACAAGGGCGTGCTCGAAGAGGAGACGGTCCTCAGCGAGCAACCGAAGTGGAAGGTCCACCTCGACAAGCTCGACACGGCGCGCCTCCCGCTCACCATCGAGGACGCGGTGAACGCGCGCCTCGCCGCGCTCGAGCCGGAGGAGCGTCGTCTGCTCGAGCTCGGCGCGGCGATGGGCAGCGTCTTCTGGAGCGCCGGGTTCCTCCCGCTCTTGCGCATGGGCAAGGAGGCGCCCGACGTCTGGCGCCTCGGCGGCGACGCGCCGCGCGAGGGCTCCGCCGTGATCCCGAAGATCTCCGAGGTCGAGCTCGCGAAGATCCAGGGCACGCTCGCGGAGCTCGTCGACCGCGACTACATCCTGAAGCTGCCCGACTCGACGTTCCCGAACTCGGACGAGTACATCTTCAAGCACAACAAGGAGCGCGAGACGATCCAGAAGCGAACCGCGCCGGCCGCGCTCAAGCGCTACCACACCGTGCTCGCCGACTGGATGGATCACCAGGAGACGATCCGCTCGAACGAGGAGTACATCGCCATGCTCGCCGAGCACCGCGAGAAGGCGGGCGACACCGTGCGGGCCGGCCTCGACTACCTCGACGCGGGGCAGGCGGCGCGCGCGCGCTACGCGAGCTCGAAGGCGTGCGAGTACTACGAGCGGGGCCTCGAGCTCTGCGGCGACGCGTACGTCGGGCGCCGCATCGACGCGCTCCACGACTACGGCGACGTGCTCCTGCTCTCGGGCCGCATCGACGACGCGCTCTCCGCGTTTCGCGAGATGCTCACGCTCGCCTATCGGCTGAACCTGCTCCACAAGGGCGGCGCCGCGCACAACCGCATCGGCCGCCTCTACCGCGACACCGGCGCGCTCGAAGACGCGCAGAAGCACCTCGAGGCCGCGATGGCGCTCTTCCGCGCCGCCGGCGACGAGCGCGGCGTCGCCTCCACGACCGACGACATCGGCAAGCTGTCTTGGCTGAAGGGGGAGTACCCCGTCGCGCTCGTGCACCTGCGAGACGGGCTCGCGCGCCGTCGCCGCCTCGGCGATCGTCGCAGCATCGCGCTCAGCTTCAACAACCTCGGCATCGTGCTCCAGGACTCGGGCGAGTTTCGGCAGGCGCTCGAGGCCTTCGAGCAGGCGCTCACCATCCGCCGCGAGATCGGCGATCTCGTCGGCGTCGTCGCGACCCTCAACAACCTCGGCACGATCGCGCAGGACAGCCGCGATTTTCCGCGCGCGCTCGGTTTGTTCGAGGACGCCTTCGAGGTCGCCAAGCAGATCGGCGATCGCAACCGCATCGCCCTCGTCCTCACCAACATCGGCGAGACGCAGTATCGGAGCGGCAACCCGGCCAAGGCGATCGAGGTCCTCACGCAGGCCGAAGATCAGTTCGACGAGCTCGGCGACAAGCTCGGCCTCGCCGAGGTGCAGCGCGCTCTCGGCAAAGCGTATCTGCTGCAAGGCGATCTCATCAAGGCGCGCGACGCGATCGGGCGCGCCGTCGATCTCTTCGCGCAGGTCCGCAGCAAGGTGCACCTCGGCGTCGCGCTCCGCACGCTCGGCGAGATCACCGCGGCCGGCGGCTGGGGCCCCACTCACACGAAGAGCGCCCGGGAGTACTTCGCGCGCAGCGCGTCGATCTTCGAGCAGACCGGCAACGAGATCGAGCTCGCCCGGACCTTCAAGGCGTTCGCGAAGTTCCTCTCGACGGAGACCGAGTACGCGAGCGATCCCGCCGCGCAAGCCGAAGCGAAGCGCATGGATACCGCAGCAGCGGGCGTCTTCACGCGCCTCAACCTGCGGCTCGACGCGAGCGGCGACCCCGCGCCGAAGCCTCGCCAGAGCGACCCGGACGAGCCGGCCTGATCGCCCCGAGCCCTCCTCCGGCGGCGCGAGCGAAGGCTAGCAGCTTCGCGCGCGTCGATGGCGGACAAGCCGCGCGGGGTCGATCGAATTCCGACCCCCCAGGGCACGAGCGGCCCCACGCGTCTTTTTTCCGCAAGGTTCGATGGCTTCGAGCCGTCTTTGCGTAGAATCGGATCGTGTCGCCACGATGGCGACCGGGTGAAGCGGAGGAACAGAAAAGCCAGATGATGGGGTCACGCGTTGGGACGACTCGTTCGAGCACGAGGGCTGCGATGCCCACGCCGGCTCGACCCACCGCGAAGTCGGCGACGAGCCACACCGGCCGCTGCGGCGCAGATCGCGCGCGGCGAGCGGAGGCCTCTCGCCAGAGGTGACGCGAAGGGTGCCGCTCGACGAGCCGCACGCCGCGGCACGAAGGGCGACCCCGCCGCGAGACAGCTCGAGGGAAGCGTTCGGACGGCAGGCGCCGGCGAGCCCCCTCGGTCTCCCGTGAGCAGGAAGGAAGGATCCATGAACATCACGATCACGTTCCGGCACATCGATGGGACGGAGGCAGTGAAGAGCTACGCTTACGAGAAGGTCTCCAAGCTCCAGAAGTTCCTGCGGCAGGCGATGACCGCGCAGGTGACGCTCTCCGAGGAAGGCCTCGATCACGTAGCCGACGTGAGGATCCAAGCGGGCGGTGGCAACTACCACGCGCACGAGCGCAAGGAGGACATGATGGCCTCCATCGATCTCGTCATCGACAAGCTCGAGCGGCAGATCAAGTCGGACAAGGGCGCGTCGGTCGCGAAGAAGCACGGCGCGATGAGCGCGGGTGAGTTCGCGCAGGAAGTCGAGCGGGAGTCGCAGCGCGGCACGCGAGGCTAGCTCGCCGACGTCGTGACGCTCCCGCTCTCGGGAGCGTCGAGGAGCCCCTCACCGAGCTATCGGGCGAGGGGCTCTTCGTCTCTCGGCCGCGCGGGGATGACGCGCGGCCGCGCGCGCCGACGTCAGCGGCAGACGCGCGCGGCCATCCTCGACCCGAACGGCTCGGCGAAGTCGACCACGAGGATCTTCGTGCGGCCCTCGAGGAGCGTCTCTTCGCTGCCGTGCTCTCTCCGCTCCGCGTCGAGGAACCGGTCGAGGTCGGCCCGCGGCCCCTCGAGCAAGAACGCGCGCCCGTCGCCATCGGGGCCCTTCGCCGTGACGCCGGTGCCGGCCGGGCCGTCGCAGTCGAAGTTGACCAGGTTGCCCTCGCACACCGTCAGCACGCCCGTCACCGAGAGGCCGATCGCGGTCGCGTGTGGACCGATCGCGGTCGGCGAGAGCGCGTCGACCTGCGGGCAGGGGCGCTCGTGGATGGTCCCTGGGGGCGTGGGCACCTGCGGCTGGGGTCGTGGCGGCGGCGTCGGATCGGGCGAGACGCGCACGCTCGACGCGGGCTTCTTCTTCGGCGCGGGCAGCACGTCCTCCTCGCTCGCGCTCTCGTCGCCATCGAGCGCTGCCGGCGCCGAGCGGAACACGAACGCCGCCGCGAGCCCGCCCGCGCCGATGATGGCGAGCAGCGCGAGCGCCACCACCGCGAGGACGACGCCCGCGCTCGAAGAGCGGGGCGCCGCCACCAGCGGAGGCGCGGTGATCGGAGGCCCGTAGCCCGCCG
>CAYYKK010000115.1:0-20339 GCA_964467935.1 uncultured Polyangiaceae bacterium | reverse complement strand
AGCTCGCGGTCCCCGCGGCGCCCGCGGCCGTCCTCACCGCGCTCGGCCGCGGCAGCGAGCCGAGCGTCATGCGCACGGTCATGGCGTACGAGGCGCACTGGTACTCGCGGAGCAAGCAGCTCGGAGCGCTCTATCGCGGCCTCCGACAGGTGACCTTGCAGGCGCGCGTCATCTCGATCGCGCGGCGCTTCAACGATTTGCTCACGCCCGCTCCTGGCGCCGACGCGCTCCCCGCGGACGATGCCCTCGCGCAGCTCGAGTCGGACGCGGTCGATCCCACCGACCTCACGGTGATCCGCCTGCTCGTCGGCGCGCTCGGCATCTTTCCGACCGGCACCTTGGTGCAGGTGGGCTCGGGCGAGATGGGCCTCGTCTACGAGACGCACCCGCACCCCTCGAAGTACTCGATGCCGAAGGTGCGTCTGTGGTTCGACGCCAACGGCGGCCAGCTCCCGCAGCCCGTGGACGTCGATCTCGCGGCGCTCCCGGCGGGGGATCCCCGAAAGCAGATCCAGCGCATCGTCTCGCCCGCGGACGACAACTCGCGCGCTCAGGCCAAGGCCGCGAGGAGCGCGGCGGCGGCCGCTCCCGCTCCGGCGGCGACGCCTTCGCAGGGCGGTCTCGGCGTCGCGGCGCCCGGCCGGCCGCGGCCGAACCACACGCCGACCAACCTCGACTACACGCCCGCGTCGAACCAATCCTATCCGTCGGGGACGTCGAGCCCGTTCACGCCCTCGTCGATGGGGCCGCGCCCCGCGGCGGGGCCCGCCGCGACGCCGCCGCCTGGGCAGATGAGCGCGCCGCAGGCCCAACCTCGCGCCTTCAATCCGCAGACGACCCCGCAGCCGTTCAATCCGCAGACGACCCCGCAGCCGGGCGCGTTCGGCCCGTCGGGGCCGCAGTTCACGCCGCAGCCGTTTTCCCAACAGCCGCAGCCGCTCAATCCGCACACGACGCCGCAACCGGGCGCGTTCGCGCCGCAGATGACGCCCGCGCCGGGACGCGCGCCCGTGCAGCACACGCCCGCGCCCGGGATGCGCGCGCCGACGCCCGCGCCCGAGATCGTCTCCGAGGAGCAGGCGGCGTACGAGGCCGAGCAGCGCGCCTACCAGCAGCGGCTCGTCGAGTACCAGAAGCAGCTCGAGGTCTACAACCAGCAGCTGGCCGCCTACCAAGCGCAGCAACAAGGCGCGCCGGGCGGGTACGAGCCTCCTCCGGTCGAGCAGACGTACGCGGACGCCGGGGATGCGTCGCCGCCGAGCAGCGAGGGCGACGACGACGGCGCGACGCGCGCGGTCGCTTGGGGCGATCAGCAGGCGAGCGTCCTCGCGTCGATGACCGCTGGCGCCGCGCCGTCACCGCAGCCGATCGCGCTCGGTCCGCAGCCGATCGCGCTCGGTCCGCAGCCCGGCGGTCCCGCGCCGTCGCCGGTGCCTCCTGGGGTGCAAGTCGGCACGCCGTCGCCGCGTCCGGGTGCGTTGCGCGCGCCGACCGGCGAGCTGAAGCGCCCGCCGACGGCGGAGCTGAAGCGCCCGCCGACGGCGGAGCTGAAGCGCCCGCCGACGGCGGAGCTGAAGCGCGCCACCACGGGCGAGCACCCGGCGGCGCAGGCCTCGCCCGAGCCGCCGCCCGCGCAGGCGGTCAGCGAGAAGGACCTCTCGCCGACGGCCGAGGGCAACCTGACCAAGACGCCGCTCGTGCACCTCTTGGTCTACATGCTCGATCAGAGGCTCACGGGCACGACGCTCTTCCAGACGCCCGACGGGGTGAATCACGGGATCTACTTCGACAAGGGCGTGCCCTCGAAGGTTCGAACGGGAGCGATGGTGTACCCGCTCGATCGGGTGCTGCTCGAGATGGGGCTGCTCGACGAGGTGACGCTCCGAGACAGCCTGATGGAGATCTCGAAGAAGAACACGCTGCACGGGCGCTACCTCGTATCGAAGGGCCTCGTCGACGGCGCCACGATCATGAAGGCGCTCAAGCTGCAGCTCGTGCGCAAGCTCGTGCACCTCTTCGAGCTCCCGCCCGAGACGCGCTATTCGTTCTATGCGGACGTCAACTTGCTCGACAACTACGGCGGTCCGGAGCTCATCCCCTGCGAGCCGCTGTCGATCCTGATGGTCGGCGTGCGTCTGCGCGGCGACGATCCGCTCGTCGACCAGACGCTCAATCGCCTGCAGAAGCGGCCGCTCGCGCTCCATCGTGACTCGGCGATCGCGCGCTTCGACTTCCGCAAGGACGAACAGCAGGTCGTCGACCTGCTCCGCATCCGCAAGATGACGCTCGAGGATGTCCTCAACGCGGGCGTCGGTCACGAGCGCGTGGTCAAGCTCACGCTCTACGCGCTCGCGATCACGCGGCACCTCGACATCGGCGGTGCGGGGCGACCCCCGATCGGCGTGGTGTCGAAGGAGCGGGCGAAGGTCTCCGGCGTGTCCGAGCCGGGCGCGGTGGCGATCCGGGAGCAGCCCGCGGGCACGCCTCCTGGGCGGATGACGCCAGCCCCGGAGTCGCCGGCGCGCGCGCCGGAGCCGCGGCCATCCGATCGCGGGCTCGGGATCGATTTCACGCGAGGCGCGGCCACGCCGGCGGCGGAGCCCAGCGCGCCGCAAGCGTGGGAAGCCCAGCAGCAGCAAGCCCAGCAGCAGCAAGCCCAGCAGCAGTGGGAACAGCAACAGCTCCAGCAGCAGCTCCAGCAGCAACAGCTCCAGCAGCAACAGCTCCAACAGCAGCAGCTCCAACAGCAGCAGTGGGAGCAGCAGCAGCGAGAGCAGCAGCTCCAACAGCAGCAGCTCCAACAGCAGCAGCTCCAGCAGCAACAGCTCCAACAGCAGCAGCTCCAACAGCAGCAGCTCCAACAGCAGCAGCTCCAACAGCAGCAGTGGGAGCAGCAGCAGCGCGAGCTCCAACAGCAGCAGCTCCAACAGCAGCAGCTCCAGCAGCAGTGGGAGCAGCAGCAGCAGGTGCTCCTTCGGCAGCAACAACAGCAACAACAGTGGGAGCAGCAGCAGGGGCTCTTGCGGCAGCAGCAGCAGCAGCAGCAGCAGCAGCAGCAAGCGCCGTTCGCGCCACCCGCCGCGCCCAGCTCACCCGGGTTTGCGGGCGCGAGGCCGCCGGTCGGCAATCAGCTGCCGACCACCCCGAGCATGCCGGCGCCGCAGATTCCGTCGGCCCCACCCGCGCGGCCTTCCTCGCCGCAGCGCCCGGCGGCCGTTCAGGCGCCGCCTGCGGCGCCGAGCGCGAGCGGCCCGCCGATGTCGCCGGCCAACCAGGCTCGCAAGCAAGAGATCGAGGCGAAGGCGGCCAAGATCGACAACGAGAACTACTTCGAGATGCTCGAGCTGAAGACCGACTGCACGGCCGCGGACATCCAGGCCGCGTACTTCAAGGTCGCGAAGCTCTGGCACCCGGACCGACTCCCCCCGGAGCTCGCCGAGGTGAAGCCCCTCGTGTCGAAGTGCTTCGCGAAGTTCAACGAGGCCTACCAGACGCTGAACGACGCGACGAAGCGCGCCGAGTACCTGCAAGCCGTCGAGCAGGGCAGGGGCACGCCCGACGCCGAGCAAGAGGCCGTGCGCCGCGTCGTCGACGCCGCGCTCGAGTTCCAGAAGGCCGAGATCCTCCTCAAGAAGAACGACGTGAATCAGGCGGCCGAGCTCGCGAATCGAGCGGCGGAGGCCGACCCCGAGCAAGGCGAATACGTCGCGCTGTCGCTCTGGATCCAGTCGCTCAAGCGCGGTGATCCGCCGGCCCTGCAAGAGGGCAAGACGAGCGCGTTCTACAAGGACATCATCGACCAGCTCGACGTGATCCTGAAGAAGGAGCCGAACCTCGAGCGCGCGCTCTTCTACCGAGGCACGCTCTTGAAGCGCTCCGGCTTCGAGGACAAGGCCATCCGCGATTTTCGCATGGTGTCGCAGCTGAACCCGAAGAACATCGACGCGCAGCGCGAGATGCGTCTCTTCATCATGCGACGCGAGAAGAAGGCCAAGGACGAGGCAGGGATCCTCGGCAAGCTCTTCAAGAAGTGAGCGCGCCGAGGCGCGCCTGGTCGATCAGTGAACCGCGGCGCGAGCCGACGTGCCGAGGGCGCGCAGGGCGCGGTGCAGCGTCTCGTCGTCCGTCGGGCCGATGCGTCCGCCGCTCGACGGCCACGGCACCTCGTGGATGAGGGACCGATCGCGCACGTCGGGGCCCCGCCACGAGTCGAGCGCGTGCGGCAGGAACATCTCCCGCTCGGGGCCCGCCGAGACGCCGAGCGCGATCTGCGGCAGCACGCCGACGCGCTGGAGCGGCGAGCCGTCGGGCAGCGAGAAGACGAGCGTCGTCAGCCGCAGCACGCCGGCGCGCGTGTCGTCGTCGAGGTACTCTTGCGCGCAGCCCTTGCCGTACGTGCGTGAGCCGATGAGGACGCCGCGTCGGTAGCTGGCGATCCCCCCGGCGATCATCTCGGCCGCGCTCGCGGACTCGCCGTCGACGAGCACGGCGAGGGGGCCGCGCCACTCGTAATCCGGCGACGGCTTGGGGGCACGGTCTACTTCGATACCCCCGTCTCTGCGTCGCATCGGAAACAAAGATGCACCTGGGAGGAAGAGCCCGAGCGCCGACATCGCGCCGTCGGTCGAGCCGCCGCCGTTGCCGCGGATGTCGAGCACGACGCCCAGCATGTCGCCCTTCTCTCGGGCCTCCGAGATGGCGCAACCCAGGCGGTCGCCGAGGTCGTCGGGCACGTCGGGGATGCCCACCACGGCGACGAAGCCGTCTCCGTACTTGACGCGCTTCGCGACGAGGTGACCCGGATCGGTCGTGGGCGCGGCCTTCGCGGGGGCCTTGGTCGCGGAGACCACGACCTCGGAGGGCGCCTGGCCGCCCGAGCGCAGGAGCACCACCTTCGTGTCGGCGTCGGTCGAGAGCACGCCGAGCTGGTTGTCTTGCTCGACCGAGAGGCCCGCGAGCTTCACGCCGCCGATTTCCAGCAGCACGTCGCCGTCGCGCAGCGGCGTCTTCGCGCCGTGGTCGACGCGAACGCCCAGCGTGGTCCGCGTCATGTCGCTCCAGAGGTGCTCGGGCGGATCGACCTCGAGGCTCATGTCGTAGATCGACGTCTCTTCGTCGAGCGGCGCCCACGCGCCGTGCGGATCGACCTGGGGGACGTAGGCACGCACGGCCGCAGCGAGGATCACCCGCGACCACTCGTCGCGTGTCTTCTCGGGCGCCGCGCGATCGAGCAGGGCGGCCGCGTACGGGGTCATCACGTCGCCGTACGCCTCCTCGAGCGCGCCGGCGCCGTGACCGAGGAGGCGCGCGAGGTCGTGGGCTTTGCGCTGCACCTGGCCGTCCTCGAACGGCGTGCCGGAGGCCAGGTCCCAGCGGGCACGCGGCGAGCTCGAGCGGCTGCCGTAAGCCGCCTGTGCGGCTCGCGCGGCGACGCGGGCGTCGGAGATCTCGCTGCGCAGCTCGTCGACCCAGGGCGCCAGCGCTTCGCCGAGCGCGCCCGCGACCTTGCAGGGCCCGGACCCTGGCGAGGCCTCGAGCTCGGAGAGCAGCTCGGGGGCGCGCTTCTGAAGGAGCGCGCCGAGGGGCGCGTCCGGGGCCACGGACCACAGCCCGTGTGGGTCGAGCCAGTCGGCGGTCATGGACGCAAACTTCGCGGGGTCGATCGGATCGGCAGGGGCGGCCATCGTCTCGCGCGCTTGCGCGACGATGCGGCGCGCCTGATCGCATTCGAGGGCGGGCGCATCGCCCGTCGGCAGGACCAGGGCGCGGTCCTCTTGCCCGTCGTCGGCGTCCTCGTCGGCGTGCGGCGCAGGCGGGCGGGGGGCCGTCTTCACGACGACGGCGGCGAGGCCGTGGCGCGCCGATGGGACCGCGGCCGCGCGCGGCGCGAGCCCCGGCGCTCGCAGGACGCCGAGACAGACCACGGCGACCGTCACCGATCCGGCGACGCCGAGGAGCAGGGCGCGGTGTGGGCGAGACAACGAGAATGACTTCTAGCATGCCGCTGTCTCGAGGTTGAGAGAGCGGCGAACTCGCGAAAGGTTTTCCGGCTGGGGAGCGCTCCGGCAACGTTTGCGCGAAACGGCGCGCGCGGGTCGGTGCGGGCGCGTCCCTCCGAAATGCGCGGCGAAGGACGGGTCAGGCGGAGCTTCCTGGATCGGCGCGGCGCGCCAACGGCGCTCCACCCGCGGGCTGCGCGCGCGGCATCCCGCATGCAGAAGGCGCAATGGGATCGGGGGAAGGCTCGACAGGAGGCCTCATGACCGCAGCCTGGGAACGCAGCGCACTGACGACCTATAGGGCTGAGCTCGGGAGCCGAAAGGCCCTCAGCGCGGAGATCGAGCGCGACCTCGTGACGCGGTGGCGCGCTGGGGACAACGCGGCGGGGCAACGGCTCATCGAGGCGTGCTTGCCGTTCGTGATGACGATCGCGCTCGAGTATCGCCGTTGGGGCATCCCGGCGGAGGACATCATCCAGGAGGGCAACATCGGGCTGCTGAAGGCGGCGGACCGCTTCGATCCGGATCGCGGTTGTCGCCTCGTCACCTACGCCGCGTACTGGATCCGCGCGGAGATCCGCGACTATGTCGTGCGCGCTTACCGCATCGTGCGTCTCGGCGCGTCGAAGCACGAACGCCGGGCGCTCCGCCTCTATCGCAAGACGCGTGAGCGCGATCCGAAGGCGCTCGCGGAGGCGAGCGGCCTCCCCGTGGAGCGCGCCGAGATGCTCATCCCCTTGCTCGCGGCCCGGGACGTGAACCTCGAGGGCCGAGAGCCGGGGGGCCTCGCTCCGCTCGATCGCATCGCCGCCGATGGTCCCTCGCCGGAAGAGGAGGCCGTCGGAGCCGAGGAGCGCACGCGGCTCAGCCGAGCGCTCGCGAGCGCGGTCGAGGAGCTGCCACCGCGCGAGCGCCAGATCATGGAGAGCCGCTGGTTGACGGAGAGCCCGCTCACCCTGGAGGAGATCGGCAAGCAGTTCGGCATCAGCAAGGAGCGCGTGCGACAGATCGAGGAGCGCGCGAAGCGGCGGATGCGCGAGCGGATCGAGGCGCTGGTCGCCGACCAGCCCCGAGCGGCCTGACGCTCGTCGCCGTCCCGGCCCAAAGCCGGTATATAAGCGGCGCATGCCTGCGTCGATCGAGCCCGAGGTGGACGCCATCGTCGTGCTCGGCTGTCGCGTCGAGCCGGGCGGATCGCTGTCGAGCGCGGCGGCGAGGCGCTGCGCCGCTGCGCGTGACGCGTTCGCGCAGGGGATCGCCGGCGTCGTCGTCGCGTCCGGGGGACGACGCTGGAGCGGGCACGTCGAGGCGCTGCGGCTCCGCGAGCACCTCATCACGCTCGGCGTGCCAGCGCAGGCGATCCTCGTCGAGCTCTGCTCCCTCACGACCGCGGAGAACGCCATCTACACCGCAGCGCTGCTCCGCGCTCGCCGGGGTGGGAGCGCGATCCGCGTCGCGATCGCGACTTGCAGCTGGCATCAGGCGCGCGCCGCCGCGAACTTCCAGCGCGTGGGGGTGCACGCGGAGGCGCTGTCGATCGACGAGCCCCGGCCGTCCCTCGCCACGCGCGCCCGGCGCGCGGTGCACGAGATGCTGAGCCTCCGCCTCGACCTCGAGACGCTCGACCGCGCGGGCCCTTTCGGCGGGGCGTTCCTGCCAGCGCTGGATGACGCGACCTCTGCCTCGAGGGCGCGATGAGATCTTCGTTCGCCATCCTCCTCTTCGCCGCGTCCGCGATGGGCTGCTCCTCGCGCTCGGAGCAGGCCGACGCGGGACTGCCGAGCGCGAAGGCCGTCGGCAGCGGCGCACCGGCCGCGTCGAGCTCCGAAGAGCGGCTCCGTCGCATCGAGGGCGCCGAGCAGCGACGCGCTCCGGGCGATATCTCGGCCGACGACTGGACCTGTCGCGATCCGAACGTGCGGCGCGCCGCAGCCCGGGCCCTCGCCCGCATCGCCACGCCGGCGGCGCGCGCGAGCCTGCTCCGCGCGCTCTCCGACGAGGATCCGGACGTGATCGCGTGGGCCGCGTACGGGCTCGGCGCGACGTGCGACGCGGCCCGCGAGGAGACGGTGTCGGCCCTCGTCGCGCGAGCGCTCGATCTCCCTGACGCGGAGGCGGCGGCGCCGAAGGGCGCGTCGCTCGATCCGTTCACCGCCATCGCGCGCGCGGTCGGGCGCTGCGGCGCCGCGACGAGCGAGCCGACGCTCGCCGCGTGGCTCGGCAGCTCCAAGCCGCGCGCCGCGATCGCGGCGCTCGCGCTCGGCGATCTCGTGGGGGTGAAGAAGCGCCTGCGAGAGGAGACGATCGCGACCTTGCTCACCCTCGCCGCCGGCAGCGCGTCGTCGCCCGCGGTGCCGGAGGCGCTCTTCCCCATCGCGCGCGCGGAGAACGTGCCGCCCAGCGTGGTCACGCGCCTCTTGGACGTCGCCTCCGCCCGGCTCGCCGACAAGTCCGACTTCCGGCTCTTCGCGATTCGCGCGCTCGCGCACGCCAAGGGCGGTGCCCTCCCGCACCTCGAGCGCGTCTTGCTCGGCGACAAGTCCTTCACCGGGCCCGAGCGCGTCGAGGCGGTGAGGGCGATCGCGCGTCTCGGTTTGGACGGTCAACAGTCGCTGGTCAACGCGCTGCGGAAGCTCTCGCCCGAGGCCAAGGTCGCGGCCGCGGGCGGCGATCCGTTCGACGTCGCGCTCACCATCCTCGGCTCGCTGAAGAGCGTGAACGACGCGAAGGACACGCTGACCGCCCTCGCGGCGCTCACCCCACCCGACGGTGCGTCGGCGGCGGGTCGCCGACGCGTGGTCACGCTGCGCTGCGGGGCTGCCAAGCTCTTGGCCGACGCGAACTTCAAGGATCCGCTCCTCGTCGCATGCGATCTGGACAAAGGACCCATCGGCTCGCGTGCGCTCGTCGAGGTGGTCGGCAAAGGGAGCCTCCAAGGAGCCCGCCTCGACGCGTTCGGGAAGCTCGTTTCGGATCCCGACGTCAAGACGCGCGAGGCCGCGCTGGAGCTGCTCTCGGGTCACGCGGAGGTGCCCGACCCGGCGAAGATCGTCCTCGCGGCGCTCGGCGCGAAGGAGTCCGGCGTGGTCGCCACCGCCGCCGACCAGATCGCGAAGGCCCCGAGGCTCGCGAGCCAGAAGGACGAGCCCAAGAAGAAGAAGAAGAAGAAGGCGTCCGCGCGCGATCCGGGCGCGAAGGACGACGCCGTGAGCAACCCCGAGGAGACCTCGGGTCCGCCGTCGGTCGAGGTCGTGAAGGCGCTGAAGGCCGCCCTCGACCGTGCCGATCGAGAGCACGATCCAGAGCTGCTCGGATCCGTCGTCGACGCGCTGGGTGCGCTCGCGATCAAGGACGTCTCCCCCAAGCTCGAGGAGCTCTGCGCGTCCACCTATCCCGTCGTCCGTGAGCACGCGGCGGGAGCGCTCGGCCTCTTGACGGGGAGCAAGCGCGCCTGCCCCGCGCCGGCGACGGCCGGCCCCGAACCTCCCGAGCTGGCGCTCGTCTCCGCTTCACCGCCGCTCATCCGACAGACGACGCTCGTCCTCGACACCGACGAGGGGGAGCTGCGCATCGCCCTCGACTTGTCGCTCGCGCCCGTCGCGGTCGCGCGCTTCGTCGATCTGGCCAAGGCCGGCTACTACGACGGCAACGTCATCCACCGGGTCGATCCGTCGTTCGTGGTGCAGTTCGGCTCGCCGCACGGAGACGGGTTCGGCGGGCCGCCCGATCGCCTGCCCCTCCGCTGCGAGACGTCGCCCTTGCCGTTCGAGACCCTCTCGGTCGGTGTCGCGCTCGCCGGCCGTGACACGGGGTCGAGCCAGCTCTTCGTGATGCGCGCTCGTCACCCGCACCTCGACGGCGGCTACGCGATCGTCGGCAAGGCGAGCGGACCGTGGGACCTCGTCAGCGAGGGCGACGTCATCCAGCGCGTCCGCGTCGAGTGAGCCAGGTCGAGCGCGTCACCAAGGATCGAAGACGTGGGCGTACGCGTCGTCGTCGAGCTCGGCGAAGAGCGGCGTGTGCGCCTCGACGCTCGCGAGCCACGCGTGGTCCTCGTCGCTCCACGCCTCGGTGAGCGCGAGCTTGGTGAGCCGATCGATGCGTGAAGCGTGCAGCCGAACGCGCATGTCTGCGTACTCGGCCGTGTCGCCCTGCCGGAGCATGAAGGCCCAGTCGCTCGACTCGAGCAGGAGCAGCTCGCGGATCGCCTGGATCCGCGCGCGCCGCCGCTTCTCGCTCGCGAGCGTGTCGCGGACGACCGCGTCCACCTCCAGCACGCGCACCTCGGCGTGATGGGCGTGTCGCCAGAGGCGCGCCGTCGCGGGGTGCGTCCACACCGCGCCGAAGCCGCCTTCCCCCCAAGAGGACGTCGCGGGCTCGGCGACGGCGAGCTCCGGGAAGCGCTCGAGGTAGCGGCCGAGCGACGTCGCGCGCGGCGCTCCGGGCGCGCCGGAGCAGAGAGACAGCACCTCGGCGAGGAACGTCGGTCCCTCGTACCACCAGTGGCCGAAGAGCTCGGCGTCGAAGGGCGCGACGACGATCGGCTCTCGAGCGCCGGCGTCTCGCGCCCGCGTGAGCCGCTCGCCGACCTCGGCGACGAACGCCTGCGCGTGAGCGCGCGCGCGCGCCTCGGCGCGCTCGGGATCGTACGGCGCCTTCGGCTCCTCACGCGTGATCGCGTGGAGCTTCAGCCCGGTCATGAGGCGCCGCTCGTTCGGGCCGATCTCGTCGCCCAGGACCTCGCGCGGCGCGTCGAAGCCCACGTCGCGATAGAACTCGCGATAGGCGGGGTCGCCCGGGTATCCCTCTCGCCGCGACCAGATCGCGCTCGACGCCTCCGGCTCTCGACCGAAGAACGCGACGCCCGTCGACGAGAGGATCGGCGCGTACACGTCGAAGGGAGGGCGCGGCCGAGCGAGCTCGAGGCCGTGCGCGTCGAGCACCGCGAAGCGGGCGCCCGCGAGCGCGAGATCGGGACCGAGCCGCGGCTCGTACGCGCACTCCGGCAGCCAGAGCCCCGACGGGGGGCAGCGCGTGTGGTGCTCGAACGCGCGACGACCGAGCCGCAGCTGCGCGCGGACCGCGGCGCCGGTCTTCAGGCCGGGGAGGTACGCGTGCGTCGCCGTCGTCGTCGTGAGCTCGACGCGCCCGCGCTCCGCCAGCGACACGAAGGCGCGCGTCAGATCTCCGCCGAAGCGATCGAGCGTGCTCCGCGCGCGCGCGAGCGACGCGAGGTGGTGGTCGAGCGCCTTCTCGCATCCCCCGAAGGCGCCGGACGCGCGAGCGCGCTCGGCGAGGGCGGAGGTCCGCGCCAGGTGGTCGTCGCGCCGTCGTCGCAGCATCGGATCGGCGAACATCTCGAGCAGCGTCGGCGACAAGCTCAGCGTGAGCACCGGCCCTTCCGGCTCCGGCAGTCGCTCGATCACGTCGACGATGCGGAGGTAGCACTCCCACGTCGCCTCGAAGAGCCAGCGCTCTTCGATGGAGCGTTCGTGCTCCGGGTGGCGCACGTAGGGCAGGTGGGCGTGGAGGACGAAGGCGACGTGCACGTGGCCCTCTTACGCAGGTGGAGCGCCGCGGTCGAGCCCCGACCCGCGCCGCGCGCGCGGGTCACCGGATGCGCCGTCGCGCGGCGCTCAGGTCGGCGAGGCGCAGACCTGAGCGGGATCGGTGACGCACGCGCCGTCGAGGCACGCGCGCCGGTCGCCATCGGGGCATTTCACCGCGGTGCAGTCGTCCGGATTGCAGCCCGCCTTCGAGGTGTCGTTGCTGCAGCCCGCCGCAGCGAGCACCGCCACGATCGAGCCGAACAAGAGAGCTGCACACAGGCGCATCGACATCGTTTCCTCCGCGGGTGCGGGTCTGATAATACGCAACCCGAGTCGAAAGCGAGCATGGAAGAAGCACTCAGCTCCGCCCTGACCCCGCCGCGTTCGGCGTCGCCGCGCGCGCGCCGCCACCTCCTCTCGCGCGCCGCCGCGGGGAGCAGGCTCGCGCTCGGCTTCGCCGTCGTCGGGTCGGTCGTCGTGTCGTCCGCCGCGTGCGTCTCGAAGCCGAACGAGGACCCGTCGCTCGATCGCACGACCGAGCCGCCTCGCTTCGGCCCCGCGTCGAAGCTCTCCACGACGTTCCCGGAGCTGCCGCCCTCGGGACCGCTGACGCTCGCCTACAACGCGAACCATCCCGTCCTCAAGCACGCCGTCGCGGTGGAGGAGCACGGCTGGCTCCACGTGGTCGCCTCGGCGAGCGAAGCGCAGACCTGCGAGGACCTCTATCCGAAGAAGGCCGCCTGGCTCGAGGTGCGCCTCGACGCGGGGCCGACCGGCGACTTCTACGCCGACACGACGACGCCCGTGACGTACGACTTCTCGTTGCCGGGAGACAACGCCGACTGGCGTGAGGCGCATCCGTCGGCCGCGCGCGCGCACCTCTCGTCACTCACGTCGGAGAACCCCACGCTCCGCGTCGAGTTCAAGCGCGCCCTCTTGAACCCGGATCCGAAGGTCCCGACGGTCGTGACGGGCGCCGGAACGGTCGACGTGACGGTGTGCCCGAGCGCGCTCGAGCTCCTCGCCAAGTCGCACCCGAGCGTCCCCGATCAGGGCCCCGCGACCGCGACCTTCGGCGACGAGACGTTCCCCATCCGCAGCGCGCTCGTGTTCGTCTTCGACGACGGCAAGAACGGGGCGACGGTGAACGCGATGAACCTCTACGAGGCGGAGCACGTGAGCTGCGACGCCGCGTCGCGCTGGCTCTCGGACAAAGGAGGCGGCATCCCCGGGCGCCAGGTGCAGGTCGGACCGCTGCCGCTCGGCACGTCGCGCAAACCCGCGAGCGTGTTCGCTCCGACGCTCTTCGAGGGGTGGGATCTCATCACGGGGGAGAAGTTCTTCCAGGTCCGCTACCTCACCCGCGCGCCGATGCGCGGTTACGTCAAGCTCACGTACGCCGATCTCACGGAGAACCCCCCGCCGAACGGCGGCCCCACGCCGACGCCGCCGCCGGCGACGTCGGGCGTGGCGGGCGTGGTCCACGTCGAAGGCCCGGACGGACGCGTCAGCGGGTCGTTCGAGGCCTCGATTTGTAAACGTAACTGGTAGGCTATCGTATCAGCGCTACCCTTTGAGCTCGGCGCCCAGGTCTGCGCCGAGCCGAGCGGCCTCGTCCTCGCTGGCGGGCCACGGTGCGCGGCGCTCTCCGCGCCTCACGTTCGACCCGTCGGCCTCGGCGAGCAGGGCGCGGAGCCACAGATCCCCGCCGCGCCTCACCGCGTGCGCTGCGACGGGCATGCGACAGTTGCCGCCGACGGCGGCCATGAGCGCTCGCTCGGCGGCGACGGCGGTCGCCGTCTCAGCGTGGTGGAGGGACGAGAGGATCGACGCGATCTCCGCGTCCCCCTCGCGGCTCTCGATCCCGAGCGCGCCTTGACCGATCGCCGGGAGGCTCACCTCGGGCTCCAGCACCTCGGTCGCCTCGCCGGCGAGGCCGAGGCGCTTGAGCCCCGCCAGCGCGAGGACGATCGCGTCGTAGGCGCCCTCCTTCACCTTGCGCAGGCGCGTGTCCACGTTGCCTCGCAGGGGCTCGATCTTGAGGTCGGGCCGCGCCGCGAGGAGGCAGACGGCGCGGCGGAGGCTCGATGTCCCGACGACGGCGCCGGGCTTCAAGCTGGCGAGCGGTCCGCCCGCACGGGTGACGAGGGCGTCGCGCGGATCCTCGCGCTCGGGGACGCAGCTCACCACGAGCCCCGGGGCGAGCTCGGCGGGGACGTCCTTGATCGAGTGGACCGCGAAGTCGGCGCGGCGATCGTAGAGGGCCTCCTCGAGCTCCTTGATGAAGAGGCCCTTGCCGCCGATGTCCTGGAGCCGCGCCTCCTGGTTCTTGTCGCCGGACGTGACGATCTGCTCCTCGACGATCTCGAGGCCGGGGGATCGCTCGCGCACGCGCGCGACGAAGGCGCGCGACTGCGCGAGGGCGAGCGCCGATCGGCGCGTGGCGTAGGTCAGCTTCATCGTGCTCCGTGCATCCTCTCGATCATTCTCCGTCGTCCTCCGCTCGACGCGTCCCGCCGCCCGGGCGCGCGCCTCGCGCCACAGCCGGCGCGCCCTCCGCGCCGTCCCCCGCGCCACGGAAGCCGTCCTCGATCCCCGCGTTCACGGCCGGCAGATCGAACAGATCCGTGAGCGCCTCCACGTACTCGGCGCCTCGCGGCTCCGTCGCGAGCTCCTTCAGGCGCGTGCTCGCGCGGTGACACAGCTTGTTCGTCGCGGCGTCGACCATGATGGCGAGGGCCTCGCGGTCGGCGGGGGAGAGGTGCTTGAGCTTGCCCGAGAGGCTGCGCTCCACCTCGGCCGAGAGCACGGCCCGCGTCCGCGCGCGGAGCCCCACGATGGCCGGTGTCATCGTCTGCTCGGCCCGCCAGCCCTCGAAGGCGACGACCTCGGTCGCGACGATGCGCTCCGCGCGCTCGGCCTCGGCGGCTCTGCCCGCGAGCGACTCGCTGACGATCTGCGAGAGGTCGTCGATGTCGTAGAGGTACACGCCGTCGAGGTCGTTCACCTTCGGGTCGACGTCGCGCGGGACGGCGATGTCGATGAAGAAGATGTTCCGTCCCCGGCGCGCCTTGCGCGCTGCGCGCATCGCCTCCTCGGTGATCACGTGCGTCGGGCTCGACGTCGAGGTCACGACGATGTCCGCGTCGACGAGGCACCTGCCGAGCGAAGCCCAGTCACGCGGCTCTCCGCCGACCTCCTCCGCGAGCCGCTGCGCGCGCTCGCGGCTGCGGTTGATGATCGAGAGTCGCGCGCCCTCCTTCACGAGGAGCTTGGCGGCGCTCTCGGCCATCTCGCCGGCGCCGACCAGGAGCGCGCTGCGGTCCGTGAGGTCGCCGAAGATCTGGCACGCGAGCTCGACCGCGACGCTCGACACGCTGACCTGGCCCGCGCCGATCTGCGTCTCGGTGCGCACACGCTTGCCCACGTGCAACGCTCGGCGAAGCGCCTTGTTGAGGACGGGGCCGACCGCGCGATGCTCCGTCGCGAGCGCGATGGCGCCCTTCAGCTGGCCGAGGATCTGCGGCTCGCCGACGACGAGCGAGTCGAGGGAGCTCGCGACGCGGAAGAGGTGGGTCACGGCGTCGCGGCCCGTCGCGCGCTGAAGGCTCTTCTTCACGGTGGGACCGCCGCGCGCGGCGAGCACCGCGACGACCGCGTCGGCGACTCGCTCGAAGTGGGTCTCGTCGGGCGTGATCCCGCGGGGCAGCGCGGCGTACACCTCGACGCGGTTGCAGGTGGAGAGGACGGCGGTCTCCGCGATGAGGTCGTGCGACAGGAGCTCGCCGATCACCTGCGGCACCTCCGCGTCGCCGATGGCGAGCTGCTCGCGCACCTCGATGGGCGTGTTCTTGTGCGAGATCCCGACGCAGACCAGCATGCTCAGCTCGCCTCCGTCGTCGTGACGTGCAAAGCGCGCGGCGCCGCGCCTTGTCTCGCGGGGGGAGGATCCGGTCGGGTGAGGTAGATCGTCAGCACGACCATCGTGCAGCAGAGGCCGACGATCGTGCCGTACGCCGAGCGCCGACCGCGCCACCCCGCCGCCGCTCGCAGGAGCAGCACGAGCGCGAACGCGAGCCAGGTGGCGTAGCCGAAGACGATGCGCATCACCTCGCTCGGGCTGCCGAACTCGAGCTGGTGCGCCCAGAAGGTCCCCGAGACGATGCCGACGGTGAGGAACGGGAAGCCGGCGATGAGGAAGCGGTGCACGGCCCTGTCGAGCGTGTCGAGCGGGGGGAGGTTGCCGAGCTTCGCGAGGCGCTTCTGCTTCAGTCGTTTTTCTTGTACCAGATACAGAGTTGCAGCTGCACCTGCCAACACGAAGAGCGCGACGCCGACGAGGTTCACGAGCACGTGGAGCACCATGAACACCGGGCCGAACGCGCGACCTTGATCGTGATCGCCCACCGGACGGCCGAGGAAGTACGTGCCGAGGAGGAAGGCCAGCCCGAGGGGCGCGATGAGGAGCCCGAGCGCGTCCAGGTTGGAGCGCTTGGTCGTGCCGCGCTTTCGCCCGAGGATCGCGCGCGCGGCGAGGTAACCGAAGCTCGCGAGGATCGCCGTGATCGAAAGCATGAAGTGCACGGAGTCGATCGGGCACACGTGCGCGACGAAGCTCGCGTTGGTGATGTAGCCGAAGTGCGCGAGGGCCCCCGCCGCGAGGAGGAGGGGCGCGCGGGGAGCGCTCGCGCTCGCCGGGATGCTCGAGGGGCTCGGTAGGCTCGGGGTGCGGCCTACCCGCGGCTCCTTGCCGGCGAGCGAGGCCCGCTGCGAGACGCCGGCCTTGGCGACCTCGAGGAAGAACAGCAGCGAGGCGGCCGCGTAGAGGGCCAGACCGACCACGAGCGCCGCGGTGGAGAGGGCGGTCGCGCCCACGCGCGGTTCGACCACGTCGGCGAGCAGGAAGGGGTGAGGCGGATCGAAGCGAGTCATGAGGTGCGCCCACGGCGCGCGGAGGACGACGGGAGCTTAGCCCAGCTTTCGTCGGCGGGCCTCCAATCGGCCCACGCCGGCGCGGAGGCGTCCCCGGAGGCGGCTCGGACGAGGCGCGGCGGGCTACATCGGTTGCGACAGGAACGCCGCGAGGAGCTCTTCGTCGCTCGTCATGGCCTGCTGGTGAGCGATGTCTGGACGGCTCTGTCGGTGCTCGAGGAACGAGCCGATCGGCGCGCCCGCGAACCCCGGGACGACGTCGTACGCGTTCTCGCCGATGATCATCGAGCCCTCGAGGATCTCCGCGCCGAGCTCGGCGAGGAAGGCCTTCGACTTCACCTTGCCGATGAGCTCGTTCGGGTCACCCGTCTCGGTGACCTCGCGGAGGATGCGCACCGCCTCCACGATCCGGTACTTGCGGCCCTCGGCGCGGATCGTCAGCTCGTCGGACGCCATGTCGACGCGATCTTCGGCGACCCACTCGTCGAGGGCGCTCTGGGGGAAGAACACTCGGTTTCGCATGTGGCTCCGTTCCGGTTGCGCGGTCGGTGGGGCGCTCAGCCCGGGTCACCCGGGGGCGTCGGCGGGGAGGAGACGCGGCTCGAGCCCTGCGCGCCGGTCGTCGCGGTGACCCGTCGCTCGCGGATGCGACCCGGCAGCCGCCAGAGCGTCTCGAAGATGCCCATCAGCACGTAGAAGCCGAGCAGCCACACGAGCACGAACGCCGGCTTCATCTGCGTCGAGATGACCGCGCTCGAGCCGACGGCGAACGCGACGAAGAGCGCCGTGCGGAGGTTCAGCTTCACGTCCTTGAAGGAGCGGAACTCGACGTTCGAGACCATCAAGAAGCTGAGCAGGACGGTGACCGCCAGGATCGCCCACACGTACTCGGGCCGACCGATGGCGCCGGCCATCGCGTGGTTCGCGACGATGATCGACACGAGGATGCCCGCCGCGCCCGGCGTCGGGAGGCCGAGGAAGTACTTCGAAGGCTTCGACGGTTTGCCCTCGCTCCCCATGGTGAGCACGTTGAAGCGCGCCAGGCGGATCGCGGCGGTCGCCGTGAAGAGGAAGGACATGACGAGGCCGAGCACCCCGAGGCGCTTCAGCGACCACTCGTACACGAGCATCGCCGGCGCGACGCCGAAGGACACGATGTCGGCGAGCGAGTCGATCTGGAGGCCGAACGCGCTCTGCGTCTTCGTCATGCGCGCGACGCGGCCGTCCATCATGTCGAAGAACATGGAGAAGACGATGAGGAGCGCCGCGCGGTGGAAATCATCCTCGCCCGCGCCGGTCGCGCCGTCGGCTTGAGCCGAGAGCCTGATCGAGTCGAAGCCGCAGAAGATCGCGGACAGCGTGATCAGGTTCGGCAGGATGAAGAGGGTCTTTCGGAGGTTCAGGCGACGGCCCGGCAATCCTGTCGGTCTCTTGAGCATCTGCCCCTCCGCAAAGTAGGCAGCTTACCCAGCGACACCGCACCCTCGCAAGGAAAGGAGGGGCGATGAAGAAACATTTGTCACGTGCTCGGGCGCGCGCGTCATTGCGCGTCTTCGGGGCTCCGCACGAGCGCGTTCGAGGTGACCTCGTAGGGCGGGACGAGCTCGGGCTTCAGCTTGCAGGTCATCGCGCGGTACTCCACGCTCGCGACGGGGACCTTGCCGTGCGTGGGCTTGCTCGTCTGCGGGTCGACGACGAGATCCGGGTCGGCGCACTGACAGAGTGGATCGTCGGGGTTGCAGTAGCAGGACGGGACGGTCACGGCGGCCATCGTCGCCGGGCGGAACATCCACGCGTGCTCGAGATCTCCGGCGATCACGACGACGCTCCCGTGCTTCACCGCCGAGCCTCGAACCCCGGCGAGACAGGGATCCTTCGGCGTGCCGTACAGGATCGCGCCGTCGCTGAGGTACCAGGTCGGCTCCGCAGCGACGAGCGACTTGGGGCTCGCGGCGCCCTCGGTGACCTGGATCGGTTGTCGGCCGGATCGGAACAGCATGTACCCCCGCCGGGAGAACGCCGCGGCGACGGTGCGCGGCGTCGTCTTCTTGTCGTCCGCCGAGCAGGGGCGGGGACGATCTCCGACGTCGCGGAGGGTCGGGACGGGGATGCGCTCGCCGAGCGAGCCGTCGGGCTCGACGATGCTCGCCCAGGCTTCGCCGGTGTCCTGATCGAGGTTCGTGCTCAGGGCGCTGACGCCGTTGCGTGAGCCCAGGTAGACCCAGTCGACGTCGGCGCTGCCGAGCGCGTACGTGACGGCCTCGGCCTCGAACGCGCTCGCGCCGGGGGGCTTGTGGGCGATGGCGAAGATGTTCGCGGTCGGGGAGCGATCGATGAAGCCGGCGGCGAAGATCTGACCTCCGACCAGCGCCGCATCCGACGAGACCGGCCCGGTCAGGCCGAGGGCGCTCCAGTCGGGGTAGTCGAACGTCGTCGACTTCGAGCCGCCGTCGAAGAACACGCTCTTCGGTGCGGGGCCGGCGCGGAAGACGACCCCCGGCCCCGTCACCGTGAGCAGCGCGGGCGTCAACGACGTGCCCGAGGCGAGGCTCGGCGTCCACGTCCCCGCGTCGTTCAGCGTGCGTCGGCCGAACGTGCCCGTGTAGAAGTTGACCCAGCCGACCTCGAGCTGATCGACGGGCTTGCCCGCGTCGAGGCGGCCCTTGCTCTCGGGAACCACGACCTTCGCGGCCACGAAGCCCTCGGCTTGCGGCTTCGCGAGGGTGGCGACGCGGCCGCGCGTGCCGGTCGAGCCCGTCAAGAGGACCCGCGTGCGGACCTCCGCCGCGTCGCTCGCGTGCTCCGGCAGCGTCGCGCTGGTCACGTCGATCTCGAGCGACGCGGGATCGCGCGTCATGAGCGACCACGCGCTCGCCCCGCGCATGAGGTCGGAGAGCTTCGGGTAGATCGACGGGCCCACCGTGAGGTTCTTCACGGCCGTCCACTTGCTCTTCGGCGACAGCTCGCACGCGAGCGTCGGACGCAGGCGCGGTTCCATGGGCGGCGGGAAGTCCTCGGCCATGTTGATCGACGTCTCGACCTGCCCTTCCCAGCCGACGCGCGCGAGCGTCTCGCCGAGGAGGCATCCGCCGGCGTCGCAGGCCATGAGCGTGTCGCCGTTGAAGAAGTTCCCCACCGCGGCCGTCGTCGTGATCTCGTTGAAGCTCTGCCCGCCGTCGTTCGACTCCCACGCGCGAACGACGCCGTCGGTCGCGCCGTAGCCGATCGACACGACCCTGCGCCCCCAACCACCGACCGACGCGCCCTGCTCGGGGCCCGGGCTCACCGTCGTGACGCGCCCGTCGGCGTCCGCGTTCACCCACACGTAGCCGCCCGACGAATCGCACGCGAGACCGAGCGTTCCGCTGTCGTCGATGGTGAGGCGCGTGCCGTCGCCCGAGAAGTCCAGGTTGCCGTAGGAGACCTCGGGCTGCTCGCCGGTGCCGTCGTCGATCGGGCTCGGCTCCGCAGCGGGCGCTTCGAGCGCGCGCGACTCGTACGAGCGGCCGCCGTCGGTGGAGAGGAAGATCGCCGGGCGATCGTCCTTCTTGCGTCGACCGAGGAAGTAGAGCTTGCCCTCGGCGCCGACCACCGGCGAAAAGGCGTTCGCTCCGAGATCGCGTGCGCCGCCTTGCACGAACGTCGCGCGCAGCGTCGGCTCGTCGCCGCCCTTCGCCGCCGCGGCGTCGTCGTTCGCGTGCTGGTTCGATGCGCTCTTCGGGGCGGGCTTCGAGGCTGGCTTCGACGGCGCCGCGTCGATGCGGATCCACATGGCTGCCCGCGGTCGACACGCCTCGGCGGCGTCGTGCTCGGCCTTGTGGCGTCGCCGCTCGCCGCCCGGACGGCACACGTTCGTGAA
>CAYYKK010000114.1:0-20377 GCA_964467935.1 uncultured Polyangiaceae bacterium | reverse complement strand
CGAGCCGGGTCGGACCGGCACGACGAGCGTCGTGATGTCGTTCACCGCGTGGAGGTTCTCACCCTTCGAGCGCTCCTTCGGGCCGCGCCCCTTGGTGACCTCGATCGCGCTGGGCACGCCGAGATCGGGCGCGCGATTGACGCACATCACGCGGAGCCACTCGCGCACGAGCTTCGTCTCGCACGAGTTCTTGCCGGAGCCCGGGACCTTGATCTCGCGGGCCTTGCCCCACTCTTCGAGCTCGGGCTCGGCGCTCGCGGTGAACGCGCCGGCCTCGGCGCTCGCGGCGGCGGACGCGGTCGCGACGGGGGCGGCCGAAGGCGCCGGCGTGGCGGTGGACGCCGCGCTCGACGCGCTCTTCGCCGGGCTCGCGCTCGACGCAGCGGTGGCGGTCGAGGCCGCGCTCGGCGAGGCCCCGTTGCCACAGCCGACGAGCGACGTCGGCGCGAGGAGGACGAGGGCGGAGAGCCAGCCGAGCGAGGTGGAGCGGAGCGAGCTTCGAGCGAACATGGTGCGGGCTGGCTACACGGCGGCGCCCGCGAGGTCAAACGCAGCGTCGCCGGCGCCGGTTTCTACCGCGCGAACGATCCGGCTCGGCGCCGCAGGAGCCCCGACCCCGACGGCGTGAACCCGCGCTCGACGAGGAAGGGCGCGAGGGGAGAGCGCTTCGCCTCGTCCCCGTCGATCCGCGCGAGGACGAGCGCCTTGCGGCCGCCCTCGTCGACGGCGCGCGAGAGCGCCGCGGCCAGCGCACGCGACGCGACCGAGCGCGCGGGCTCGGCGCGGGAGAGGTACGTCGTGAGCGCCTTCTGACCGCGGCCGAGGTAGGCGACGAGCTCCCCCGAGAGGAGCACGACGTGCGCGCCCGCGGCTCGCTGCGGTCGCGCCTCGGAGCGGCCTTCGGCCTCGGTCGACGCCTCGGGCCAGGGGAGCGTGGCGCCGTAGGGGTTCGCCGGATCGGTCGCGGCCAAGACGACGGCGCTCGGCTCCTGCTCGTCCGCCGTCGCGCGCTGCGAGCGGAGACGATCGTCCGCGCCGAGACGAGCGAACTGCATCGCGCCGAGCCCAGCGACGAAGTAGCCGCGCCGCGCGCGACCGGCCTCCTCCATCGCCTTGAGCACGGGATAGAGCGCGGCCCAGCCGCCCGCGATGCCCTCCGCGTGCACCGCCTCACGCGTGAGGATACCGTAGCGATCGAGCAGCACGCTCGCGAGGGCCGCGACGCGATCGGTCTCGGAGACCTCCGCCTCGCGCGCGAGGAGCGACCACCGCCCCTCGCTCCCGGGGGGACCGACCCTACGGCGATCGAAGCGCCCGCGGGGATGCCGCGCGGGCTCCGCGCCGGCGAGGCGCGAGCGGAGCGCCGACGTCGTGTCGTTCGTGACGAGCCCCGCCCACACGAGATCCCAGAGGACGTCGAGCAGCTCGCCCGCGAAGCCGCCGACGTGAGCCGAGAGATCCGCGAAGAACACCGCGCCGCGCTGCGCGAGGAGATCCACCACGGCGCGCGCGAGGCCCGACTCGGGCACGAGCGGCTTCGGCGCGAGCAGCGAGACCCGCCCGCGGAGGTGGAGCGCGACGCGGCCGTCGCTCGCGCCGATCGGCTCCACCCCGCGCCAGACGATCTCACCCGTCGAACAGAGATGGTCGAGATCCGAGGGACGGAAGCCCTTCACGCGCGCGGGCAGGACGTCCTCGAAGAGCGCGGAGGCCGGTAGGGGCGCGCCCTCGAGCTGCTCCACCACGCCGAGCAGCGCGTCGAGGCCGCCCCGAGGCCGATCGACCTCGTGCCAAGCGACGAGGAAGCGTGCGAACGTGGACGGCGTCGTCGCCTCCACCTCCTTGCGTAGGCGCGCGAGGCTCTTGCGCTTGATGGCGCGGAGCACCTCGGCGTCGCACCACTCACCGCCTTCGCCGCCCGGCAGGAACCCTCCGAGGACGAGGCGCCCCGCCTCCGCGAGCCGCTCGAGCACCGAGGTGACGGGCGCGACGCCGAGGCCGTAGCGCGCGGCGAGGGCTCCCGCCGCGAACGGGCCGTGGGTGCGCGCATACCGCGACACGACGTCGCCGAGGGCGTCGCGAACGGGCGCGAGGAACGCAGAGGGCAGCCCGCGGGGAGGGACGATCCCGAGCGCGTCGCGGAGGCGCCCCGTGTCCTCCGCCGCGACGAGCCGCTCTTCTCCGCCGATGGGCACCAAGATCGCGCGACGCGCCGCGACGAGCTCCCTCGTCAGGGCGCGCGCGTCGACGCCCTCGGCGACGCGCGCTCGCACCTCGGCGGCGGACAGATCTCCGATCACGAGCAGCAGATCGTGCAGCGCGTCCGCGTGCCCGACGCGACGGCCCGTCACGCGCTGGAGCTGCGCCTCGACCTCGGCGATCGCCTCGTCGTCGAGCAGCTCGCGGAGCTCGACCTCGCCGAGCAGCTCGCGCAGGCGCTCGTGGTCGAGGCTCAACGCCTGCGCCCTGCGCTCCGCGAGCGGCGCGTCGCCGTCGTAGATGAAGTTGGCGACGTACGAGAACAGGAGCGCGCTCGCGAAGGGAGAGGGCACCTTCGTGTCCACGGTCACGACGCGCACGTGACGCGCCCGGACGCGCGCGAGCAGATCGACGAGCGCGGGGATGTCGAGCACGTCCCGCAGGCACTCGCGGTAGGTCTCGAGCACGATGGGGAACGATCCGAACCTGGAAGCGACGCCGAGCAGATCCGCCGCGCGCTTGCGCTGCGCCCAGAGAGGCGTGCGCTTGCCGGGGAAGCGTCGCGGGAGGAGGAGCGCGCGCGCCGCGTTCTCGCGGAAGCGCCCTGCGAAGAGCGCCGTCTGATCGAGCCCCCGCGTGACGAGCTGCTCGACCTCGGCGGCGTCCGGGAGGAAGAGATCGTCGGGCGGCGCGGCGTCGACGTCCGGGAGACGGAAGACGATGCCATCGTCGGACCACAGGACATCCATCTCGACCGCGAGTCGATCGCGCGCGGCCGCGCACACGGCCATCGCCCACGGCGCGTGCACGCGCGCGCCGTACGGAGAAAGGACGCAGACGCGGAGGTCGCCGATCTCGTCGTGGAAGCGCTCCAGCACGATCGCCTGATCGCTCGGGACCTCGCCGGTGGCCGCGTGCTGCTCGCGGACGAACTCGACGAGGTTCTTCGCCGCGCGACGATCGAGGAAGTGCTCCCGCTCGAGCATCGCCGTCGCCTTCTTCTCGGGTGCGTGCGCGAGCGTCCGCGCGAGCTCGCCGATCCGCTTGCCGAGCTCGGCCGGCCGCCCCGGTCGATCGCCGCGCCAGAACGGCATGCGCCCCGGCTCGCCCGGCGCGGGCGTGACGAGGACGCGATCGTGGGTGATCTCGGCGATGCGCCACGAAGAGGCCCCGAGGAGGAAGATGTCGCCGGCGCGCGACTCGAAGACCATCTCCTCGTCGAGCTCGCCGACGCGCACGGAGCGCCCCTCCTCGGCCAGGAAATACACGCCGTAGAGGCCACGGTCGGCGATGGTCCCGCCGCTGAGGATCGCGACCCGTCGCGCGCCCGTCCGCGCCGTGAGCGTCTTGTCGATCCGATCCCAGTGGATGCGTGGACGCAGCTCCGCGAACTCGTCCGACGGATAGAGCCCGGAGAGCATGTCGAGGACGCCCTCGAACGCCGCGCGCGGCAGCGTCGCGAACGGCGCGGCGTGCCGCACGACCGTGTAGAGGCGCGCCTCGTCCCACGGCTCCATCGCGACCATCGCGACGATCTGCTGCGCGAGGACGTCGAGGGGGTTGTCGGGGATCTTCGTGAGCTCCACCGAGCCCTCGACCATCGCGCGGGCGGCGGCGGCGCAGGCGAGGAGATCCCCGCGGTACTTGGGGAACACGATCCCCTTCGAGATCGCGCCCGCCTGATGCCCCGCGCGCCCGATGCGCTGCAGCCCCGACGCGACGCTGGGCGGCGCCTCGATCTGAACGACCAGATCGACCGCCCCCATGTCGATGCCGAGCTCGAGCGAGCTCGTCGCGACGATCGCGGGGAGCTTGCCGCTCTTCAGCCGATCCTCGATCACCTGCCGCGTCGCGTGCGCGATCGAGCCGTGGTGGGCGAGCGCGAGCTCCTCGCCGGCGGTCTCGTTGATCGCCGCCGCGAGCCGCTCCGCGAGTCGGCGGTTGTTGACGAACAGCATCGTCGATCGGTGCGCGCGGATGAGCTCGACGAGCCGGGGGTGGATCGAAGGCCAGATGCTGCGCACCGGCGGGACGGCGTCCCCGAACGTGTCGGCGTCGCCAACGGGCGACGCGAACGTCTCGCCGAGATCGCTCATGTCGCGCCCGAGCTTGCTCATGTCCTCGACCGGCACCTCGATCGTCAGCGACAACGCCCGGCGCTGGCCGGCATCGACGATCTCGACCGGCCGACCTCGACCGTCCTCTTCGACGCCCGCGAGCGCGCGCGCGATGACGTCGAGCGGCCGCTGGGTCGCCGAGAGCCCGACGCGCTGCAGGCGCTGCGCACCGGGCGCGCGGAGCGCCTCCAGTCGCTCGAGCGAGAGGAACAAGTGGCTGCCGCGCTTCGTCGCCGCGACCGCGTGGATCTCGTCGACGATCACGGTCTCCACGGCCGAGAGGTGCCTTCGCGCCTCGGAGGTGAGCAGCAGGTAGAGCGACTCGGGCGTCGTGATGAGGATGTCGGCGCCGTGCCGGAGCAGCTCGTTCCGCTCGCGCTGGGGCGTGTCGCCGGAGCGGACCGCGACGATCGGCTCGCGGCAAGGAAGGCCGAGCCGCGCAGCCGTGGCGAGGATGCCCTGGATCGGTGCGCGGAGGTTCCTCTCGATGTCGGTCGCGAGCGCCTTCAGCGGCGAGACGTAGAGCACGCGCACGGGCCTCTCCCGCGCGGAGGACGCGCGCCGCCCCTTCTTCGCGTCTCTCCCGCCCTCGACCGCCGAGGGCGCCTCGAGCGCGGCGGGCTCGTTCATGATGCGGTCGAGCGCCGCGAGGAACGCCGCCAGCGTCTTGCCGGATCCGGTCGGCGCGAGGACGAGCGCGCTCTTGCGCGAAGCGATGACCGGAAAGGCGCGCGCCTGGACCTCGGTCGGCGCGTCGAAGGCGCCGGCGAACCATCGCCTCACCGGCTCGTGGAACGTCGCGAGCGGATCGAGCGAAGGAGGGCGACGCCCCGGAGGAGCGGCGACTCGTCGCTCAGTGAGGGATGCTGCGGAGGACGCGCTCGAGCGCGTCCTTCTCCTCTTGGTCGTCGTCATGGCTCTTCGCGTGGGGCGCGGCGTCCGAGCCGGGAGGGTATCGCGAGGCGAGCTCGGCGGCAGCCGCTTGTCGCTGCTTCTCCTCGCGGATCCGGTCGGCGACGGCCGCGCGCAACGGCTTCTCGTCGAAGAGCGGCGTGCACGAAGGGAGCTCGCCCTTCGCGGATTCGGACGACGGCCCGCCGGCGGGCGGATCGACGCGCGCGTAGCTCGTGAGCTCGACCGTGATCTTCGCGAGCGACGTCTCGATCAAGATCCGCACCGGGGTGCGCCGATCGTCGTCCGAAATCCAAATCGTGAAGGGACGGCTCGGCGTGTTCTCCGACGGCATCAGGCTCCGGCCGATGAGCTTGGTCGCGGAGCCGTCGATGCGGACCGTCTTCTCGTCTCCGCGCTCGGTGTGGAGCGTCTCGGGCCCGACGAACACGAGGTCGGCCCGCCACGGGTAGCGCCCGTAGACGGCGTAGAGATAGCCGCGGGTCCCCGGCTCGGGCCGCCAGTTGCGCAGATACCCGAGCGCCGAGTGACCGTCGTGCGGCCCCTGCTCGATCGGGAGCTTGATCTCGTCCACCGTGGTCTTCGGCCCGTCCTCGTGGAAGCGCTGGTGGCGGAAGTCGAACTGCGCCTTGTCGAACGCGACCTCGGCGAGGCCGCGCTCGCCGCCGATGGTGGCGTCGCTCCGCGCCTCGAGCGGGAAGCTGGTGTCGAGATCGACCAGGCCGGCGGTCTCGCTCTTGGCGGTCTGGAGGAAGCGCGCGAGGCCGGTCGACTCCGCGCTCGTCGTGACCGGGATGACCGTCTGCCCTCGGAGCTTGCACGGGCTCCCGGTGCGGAGCTCGCCTCGGCCCGCCACGACCGAGTCGAGGTAGACGTCCGCCTTGATGACTTCGCCCGGGCGAAACGGCGCGCCCACCGCCCGCACCACGCTCGCCGGCTTCGCCTGCTCGAGGTGACCTTCGATCGGCGTGGGGAAGAAGAACTGACAGCCCGCGAGGGCGATCGCGCCCCCCGCGAGGAGCGCGCCCCGGAGGCACGCCTTTCGCGGCGCGCGCGTCATCGCGTCCTCATCTCCCGCGGCAGGTGCTCGACGTCGTTGTGCGCGCGGAGGCTGAAGACGGCGCCTCCGCCGAGCGGGATCGTGCGGAGGCGGACGAAGCTCGCGTGGTGCAGCGCGATGCGCTCCCACTCCCACGGGACGACCTCGACGCCGAGCAGGAGGCTCATCGCGACCGAGTTGGTCCCGCCGTGACCCACGACGACGATGCGCCCCGGATCGCGCGCCTGATCGTAGAGGTGCTTCGGCCCGCCCTCGCGAGGCACGACGCCCCGGTCGCGGAGGATGCGCGCGAGCGCGCGCGAGATGCGCTCGTGGAACGCGTGGAAGGTCTCGCCGCCCGGGATGCCATCCCACCACTCGTGCAGCGCGCGCGCGCGGGCGGCGCGGAAATGCCCGGCCACCTCTTCGGGGGCGAGATCGGACCAGTCGGGGAGCTGCAGCTCGACGAGCTCGTCGATGACCGTCGGCTCGAGGCCGGTGGCCGCAGCGATGGGGGCCGCCGTCTCCCTCGCCCGCGTCGCGCACGACACGAGGATCTCCGTCGGCTTGCGTCGTCCCGCGGCGAGACGCGCGGCGGCCCGCTCCGCCTGCGCCCTGCCCCGCTCGGTCAGCGGCGGGTCCATCTGCGGCTTGCCGCCCATGACCCACGCGGGCTCCCCGTGCCTGACGAAGACGAGCTCCACGACCGGACTCTAGCAGGCCGAGCCGCGGCGAAGCGGCCTCGTTCTTCGGAGCACGACTCGAGCGGCCTTGCGGGGCCGATGACGCGCGCCTAGGGTCCGCCGCATGACGTGGTTCGACGTGCTCGTGAAGGTCGTGGACCGGGCCGACGACGTGCTCGACAAGGTCCGCAAGACGCCCCGCAAGCGCCTCGGCAGCGTCCCCGAGCCGAACGCGCCGCCCGACCCCTTCTCCACGCCGGCGCGCGCCGCGGCGCAGGAGGTCGAGCCTCCCCTCGGCGACCCCGCGCTCCCCGCGCAGATCTTCGGCAAGCGCACCGACACGCCCAGCGCGCTCGTCGTACAGCTCTTCCGCGAGCACGGCATCGACGCGAAGTTCACGAACCTCGACGACGCCGACCATCAGCACCTCGAGCAGAAGCTCGTGCGCGAGACGAAGGCGTACGAGATCCCCTACGTGTTCGTGCGCGGCGCGTTCGTCGGCGGGTTCGAGGCGGTCTCGTCCCTCGCGAAGAGCGGCGAGCTCGCGTCGCGCGCGGACGCAGGCGCGAGCCCGCTTCGATAAGCGGTTCTCCAAGCGATCGCGCGTTTTTTTCCAAGCGGCGCGCGTCGTGGCAAGGAGATCGCGTGAACGCGAAGCTCCGCACCACGATAGGTCTCCTCCTCGCGACGACGTCGCTCCTCACCGGCTGCTCGAAGCGCGACGCCGAAGCGCGCCCCGACGACGCGCAGAAGAGCGTACCGGCGCTCTCGAAGCCCGCGGAGACGCAGGGCGACGGCAAGGACGCGAAGGAGCCCTCGTCCGAGGCGAAGCCCGAGGCCAAGACCGAGGCCGACGCCGATCCGCACGGCAAGGAGCCGGTGCGCAAAGAGGACACGGACGACGACGGCGAAGAAGAGGGACGCAAGCACGAGGGACGCCGGCGCGCGTCGAGCGGCCCCGCCGCTTCGCGCACGACCGACGCCAAGGCCGGCCCGCTCTCGCTGAAGCGCATCCTCTTCTCCGAGGAGATCACGAAGCGCGAGCCGGTCGCGCCCGAGGAGACGTTCTCGGCCAAGGAGACCGACAAGATCTACGCGTTCGTGGAGCTCGGCAACGCGACCAAGGAGAAGGGGCACGTCACCGTCGCCTTCATCCCGCCGATGGGCGCGCCCTCCAAGGTGGAGCTCGACGTGGGCAAGCAGCCGCGCTGGCGTACGTGGGCGAAGCGCTCGAAGCCCCGCGCGGTCGGCACGTGGACCGTGGTCGTGAGCGACGACAAGGGCGCCGAGCTCGGTCGGCGCACCTTCGAGGTCACGGAGTAGCCGTGCGAACCGCCCCGACGAGAGCCCGGTTCTCGCGCGCCGCAGGGCTCGCGCTCACGACCCTCGCGCTCGGCGTGACGCAGAGCTCCTCGTTCGCCGCGCGCGGCAGCGACGAGACGTGCGACGGCACGACCGCCGACGGCGACTCCCTCCACGTCGAGCGGGGCAGCCGACACGGCACCGCGTACGAGGTGCTGCCCGAGGTGAACCTCCCGACGCGCGTCGAGGACAAGATCAAGGCGCTCGCCGATCGCTACCACAAGCGGACGGGCAAGAACCTCGTCGTCACGAGCGGCACGCGCGACGCTGGCAGCCAGGCCGAGGTGATCTTCGACAAGCTCGAGCACGGCGACGACATCGTCAAGCTCTACAAGAACAAGCAGGCGAGCCTCGAGCTCGTGCACCTCTACCAGCAATCCAAGGGTCAGAAGCGCGATCGCTCGGCGACCCTCGCCGTGCTCGCCGACGCGATTCGAGGTCAGATGAAGAAGGGCGTGTACATCTCCGCCCACCTGCGCGCTGGCGCCGCCGACGTGCGATCGAGCGACATGAACGCGACGGAGAAGCGGCAGTTCGTCGACTCGGTGCAAGCGGTGGGCGGCCTCAGCGTGATGTTCGAGGCCACGCCCGCGCACTTCCACATGCAGCTCGAGTGAGCCGCGCGCCGCTCCGCTAGCCCTTCGGATCGGCGGCGCATCGAAACCCGATGGCGTGGTTGTACGTGTCGGGGGTGCTCTTCCACCGATAGGAAGGCTTCGCCCAGTCGACCATGGCGCCGTTGAACGCGCCGCCGCGGACCACCCGCTCGGTGCCCTCTTTCGGCCCCTTCGGATCGGTCGCCGCGTCGGCCGAATAGGGCCCGTACCAATCGCTCGTCCACTCCCAGACGTTGCCGGCGAGGTCGAGCACGCCGAGGGACGACGCTCCTCGCGGGAACGAGCCGACGGGCGCCGTGGTCGCGTAGCCGTCGTCGCCGTCGTACATCGTCTTGAGATCGACCCCGTGCTCGACGGCCCATTTGGCGCACTCGGAGCCGCACGCGTTCAGGAGCTTCTCGGAGGGAGGGTCATCGCCCCACGGGAAGTCGCGCTGGCTCGTGCCGCGTGCCGCATACTCCCACTCCGCCTCGGTGGGCAATCGTCCCTTCTTCCACGCGCAGTACGTGCTCGCTTCCTTCCAATCGACGCAGTTGATCGGGTGATCGCCGGCGTCCTTCATGCGCGAGGTGCAGAGCTCGCGGTACTTGGCGCGCGCCTCCTCCGTGATTCCCTTGTAATTGACGTCCATCGGCGGCTTCTCGCACTCGCCCGCGGTCACGCAGGCCTGATACGCGGCGGCGGTGACCTCGGTCTTGTCGAGGCAGAACGAGGACACCGTGACCTTGTGCGTCGGCTGCGCGTCGGGGCTGCCGTCTTTGGCGCCCATGATCATGCCGGCGCCAGGGTGATAGATCATGCCGGCTTGGCAGCGACCCGAGGCGTCGCTCGCGCCGGACGACGCGGCGCCCGAGACGGAGGGCGACGCGGACCTCGAGGCAGAGGCCGACGTCGTCGCGCTCGAGGAGGACGCCGCGGCGCGCGAAGCGCTCGACGACGCCGCGTCCGGCCCGGAGGGCGAGCGAAACACCACGAGCCCGATCGCCGCGGCGGCAGCCGCGACGACCACGAGCGCGATCGCCACCGTGCGAGGGCTCGAGCCCGACGGGGCGGAGGCGGGGGCGGCCCCGGCCGAAGTCGTGGCGCCCGTCGCGGCGCCCGTCGTCGACGGCGCGACGGCGGTGGCCTCGAAGGCCTCGGCCGACGACTTGCTCCGGCTCGACACGACACCGCCGGTGGTCGATCCGGCGACCGGCCCGGTTCGACCGAGCGCGGCCTGTGCGACGAGCTTGCGCTCCGTCGCGCCCACCGGCACGAGCGCGGCGAACGCCTCCACCGCGCTGCCCGCGTCGACGAACCTCGCGTCGATGTCGCGATTCACGCAGCGCGAGAACCACGCGTCGAAGCCGTCGGGCAGGCGCGCGCCGATCTCGGCGGCGCGCTCGGACGCGGGCGCGAGCGGATCGACACAGATCTCGCGCAGCAGGCTCGCGAGCGATCCTTCCTCCGCCTCACGCCAATAGCTCTTCCCCGCGAGGAGCTGGAACGCGATGAGACCGAGCGCCCAAACGTCGGTCGCCGGGCAGATGCGGCCCTTTCGATCGGTCTGCTCGGGCGCCATGAACAGCGGCGAGCCGAGCGGCTGCGTGCCCGTCTTCTGACGGCCGTCCTCGACGAGCTTCGCGATGCCGAAGTCGAGGAGCTTCGCGGTGAAGGCGGCGTTCTGACGCTTCGACATCGCGAGGAAGACGTTCTCGGGCTTGAGATCGCGATGCACCAGCCCCTGGACGTGCGCCTGCGCGAGCGCGTGTCCGACCTGCGAGAGCACGTCCGCGACGTCCGCGATGGGCAGCGCGCCCGTGCGCTCGAGCGCCTCGCCGAGATCTTCCCCGCGCAGCAGCTCCATCACGAGGTAGAGGCGGCCCGACTCCTCGTCGACGCCGGCGGTCACGATCTCGACGACGTGGTCGCTCTCGATCTTCGACGCGGCCTTGGCCTCGAGCACGAAGCGATCGCGGATCTCGGGGTTCTGCGCGAGCTCGGGGATCATCACCTTGAGCGCGCGCTGCTTGCCGGTGCTCAGCTGGTCGACGATGTAGACCGCACCCATACCCCCGACGCGCAGCGGGCTGACGATCCGAAAGTCTTTGGCGAAGATCGCCCCCGGCGACAGCTCGGAGCTCGACATACGGGGACTATACTGCCCCGCTCCTTCCTCGGTTTCCACGAAACGTCGGGCCGCGCCGAATGGGCTCGCGAGGCGTCATCGCCGACGGGCTCCGACGCAGAGGAGGGTCCTCGCGGAGGAGTTTTGGTAGGCTCGGTCGCATGGACGAACTGGCCGCGAAATTCGACGACGCGCAGAAGCGCGTGAAGGCCCTCGGGAGGGCGCCTTCGAACGAAGACCTGCTCGAGCTCTACGCGCTCTACAAGCAAGCGACGAGCGGCGACGTCTCCGGGTCACGCCCGGGGATGATGGACTTCAAGGGGCGCGCGAAGTTCGACGCGTGGTCCTCGAAGAAGGGCACCGGCAAAGAAGACGCGATGAAGAAGTACGTCGCGCTGGTCGATCGACTGGCCAACTGATCCGCGGAGACCCCGACGTGCAGCTCTTCTCGACCGATCCGCGTCACCCCGGCTTCTTCGCCGTCGGCCAGGAAGCCGTGGGCTTCATCGCGCTCGGGCAGGCCGCGCTCGGCGTCATCGCGATCGGGCAGATCGCGCGCGGCGTGTTCTGCCTCGGGCAAGGCGCGATCGGCGTGTTCTGCGTCGGGCAAGGATCCATCGGCCTCGTGCACGGCACCGGGATGCTTGCGCTCGCAGGCAACAGCGGCTACGGCCTCGCGCTCCACTTGCTGCCGCGGCTCGTCACCGAGCCGCTCCCGGCGCTGCCGAGCGTCGTGCCGATCGCCGACGTCGCGAGCCGCGCGCTGGCCGACGGTTGGGTCGAGGCCAGGCTCTCGAAGGGCCGTGATGGGGCGCCCGTCGTCACCGCGGAGGGGAACGCCCGCATCGACACCAGCGCGATCGCGGGCGAGCTCGTCGCGGCGGTCGCGCGCGGAGACGACCGCGCCTCGGTGCACCTCCGCGCGGAGGTGGTCGTCGACGACACGTCGTACCGCTCGACCGAGACGCACACCGAGCTCGTCGCCGATCGCTTCGTGTCTTATTCGTCCCACCGCCCGCGACACCTCGCCTACGCCGTCCCTCCGAAGGGAGCCGTCGGCGGGCGCGCGTCGGCGGCGTCGCTCGCCTTGCGCACCCTCGCGTGGCTCGTCGTGGTGGGGGTCGTCACGCTCGCCGCCTTCCTCCCCCTCGCCTCCGCGCTCGTCGGCGCGCGCTGAGCGGGCGGCGCCCTTCCAGGCGTTTTCGCGGTGGCGCCGGGTGGTATCGTCGCTGCCTCGACGTTCGTCGGAGGAGGCACGAGATGAAGACGATCCTGATCTGTGGCCACGGTCCTGGCATTTCGGACGCCGTCGCGCGCAAGTTCGGCGCGGAGGGGTTCAAGGTGGCGCTCGTCGCGCGGAGCGGAGAGAAGCTCGCGCGCGCTGCCGAAGCGCTCGTCGCTTCCGGCGTCGAGGCGAAGGCCTTCCCCTGCAACCTCGGCGATCCGGCCGCCGTGAAGGCGCTCGTCGGCGAAGTCCGCGCGAGCCTCGGTCCCGTCACCGTCGTCCATTACAACGCCTACGGCGGCGGCGCCGGCGACCTCACCACGGCGGATCCGGCGGAGGTCCGCGCGCCGTTCGACGTCGCGGTCACCGGGCTCGTCGCCACCGTGCAGGCCGCGCTGCCCGATCTCAAGACGCAGCAGGGGGCCGCGGTGCTCGTGACCGGCGGGGGCTTCTGCTTCTACGACAAGCAGGTCGACGCGATGGCGGCGCAATGGGGCGCGATGGGGATCGCGATCAGCAAGGCGGCGCAGCACAAGGCCGTCGGCCTGCTCTCCGCGAAGCTCGCCGGCGACGGCGTCTACGTGGGAGAGGTCGTCGTCATGGGCATGGTCAAAGGCACGGCCTTCGACTCGGGCCACGCGACGCTCGAGGCGTCGAGCATCGCCGACAAGTTCTGGCAGATCTACGGCGGCAGGACCGAGCTCAGCGTCCAGGTCGCCTGATCGCGCACGGCGAGACGGCGGGCTCGACCTCCGAAGGTCGCGTCCGCCGCTCCTCGAAAGCTTGGTACCTTGGCCTCGCGATGAAAGAGCCGGGCCCGAGGAAGGACGCCGACCCCCACCCTCCCACCGAGCGCTCGTCGGGGAACCGCCCGACGGCCTTCGCGCCGACGACGCCGCTCTCCGGAGAGCTCGCGCACGCGCTGAACCGCGTCTCGCACGAAGCCGAGACGATCGCCGCGCCCGCGTCGCTCCGCGCACCGTCTCGCGGCCCGTCACCGCTCGGCGAGCGATATCGTGTCGGCGACGTCATCGGCGCCGGGGGGATGGGCGAGGTCCGCCTCTTCAAAGATCAGTGGATCGGGCGCGACGTCGCGATGAAGACGCTCCACGCCGACGTCGCGGCGCGCGGCGACGCGAAGAGCCGGTTCCTCCGCGAGATCCGCGTGCAAGGACAGCTCGAGCACCCGTCGATCGTGCCCGTCTACGATCTCGGCGAAGGCCCGGGCGGCGAGCTCTTCTTCACAATGCGGCGGATCCGCGGGATGACCCTCGCCGCCGTGCTCGAGGGCCTCGCGCGCGGCGACGCGGAGCTCGAGCGCCGCTTCTCGCGCCGCAAGCTGCTCACGGCGTTCTCGCAGATCTGCATGGTCATCCACTACGCCCACACACGAGGCGTCATCCACCGCGACTTGAAGCCCGGCAACATCATGCTGGGCGACTTCGGCGAGGTGTACGTCCTCGACTGGGGCATCGCGAAGATCGTGGGTGTCGAGGATGGCGACGCGCTCCTCGAGGATCACGAGTCCACCGGCTCCGGGCGCATCATCGGCACGCTCGGCTACATGCCTCCCGAGCAGGCGACGGGCGAGGCCCTCGACCCGCGCACCGACGTCTACGCGCTCGGCGTCATCCTCTTCGAGATGCTCACCCTCGAGAGCCTGCTCTCCGAGACGCAGCCCATCAAGGCGCTCAAGTTGATCACCGGCGGCGTCGACGCGAGGCCGAGCCGACGACGTCGCGGCGCCGACGTTCCGCCCGAGCTCGAGGCGATGTGCGTGCGCGCGACGGCGCGCGCGATGGCGGACCGCTTCGACTCGGCGAGATCGCTCTCCGACGCGATCGAGCGCTACCTCGACGGAGATCGCGATCTCGAGCGCCGCCGCGAGCTCGCGACGGGGTACGCGGACGCGGCCGACGGGCTCCTCACGCAGGCGACGCGCGAAGGTGCGCCCCCGTCCGAGGCACAAACGGAGCGCAACGAGGCCTTCCGAACGGTGCTCAAGGCGCTCGCGCTCGATCCCGATCACGCGCGCGCACAGCGGACGCTCGGCAAGCTCCTGCTCGAGCCGCCGCGCGAGATGCCGCCCGCCGCCGAGGCGGAGCGCGCGGCCATGCGAATCGACGAGCGCGCCGAGGGCGCGAAGCTCGGCCACCGCGCGTTCGTCTCGTTCCTCCTCGCGTTCCCGCTGATGTTCGCGGCGGGCGTGAAGAGCTGGCCGCTCGTCGGCGGCGGCGGCGCCGTCATCGTGATGGCCGCGCTCTTCTCGCGGTGGATGTACAAGGAGCGGAAGGTCGGCACGCGCGAGTTCGTCGTCATCCTGAGCCTCGCCGCCATCCTCGTCGTCATCCAAGGCACGTGGCTCGGTCCCTTCGTGCTCATGCCGATGGCGGCGACCATCACGACGAGCGTCTTCGCCCTGTACGGCGATCGACGCCAGCGCTGGGCGACGCTGGTCGCGGGCGCGTCGATGATCTTGCTGCCGTTCGTCGCCGAGCTCGTCCCCGGCGTGCCCAAGGGCTACTCGTTCGTCGACGGCGGCGTGATGCTCCACCCTCGCGCGCTCGGACTCCCCCCGACGCTCACGACGATCGGCCTACTCTACACCAACGTCGGCTACGTGCTCCTGCCCGCGATCTTCCTGACGCGTCTGAAGGACACGCTCAGCGTCGCGGAGGATCGCATCTTTCTCCAAGCGTGGACGCTGAAGCAGCTCTTCCCGCACGCCGGCGACGCGCCCGATCCGGCCTGAGCGACGCTCGATCGCCGCACATCGCTCACGGGGCTCCACGGCCGAGCTCGCGGCGCACCTCCCACGCCTCCCACGCGGGGATCCCGAGGCTCGCGAGGTTCGGGACGATGACGCGCTCCGCGCGTTCGATGAAGGCTCGCCCCGAGACCTCGCGCGACACGAGCCCGAGCGCTCCCTCGCCCGGCCCCTCTCGCGGAGGCGAGGCGCTGACGTCGCCGGCGTGCATGCGCTCGTAGTGCCGGAAGGTGTGCACCAGATCCGCGGCGAGCCACTCGACCTCGTCGTCCGAGAGCCGCGGCAACACGAGCCGCGCGAGCGCCCAGCCGAGCTCGTCGTGGAGCCGCTCGTCTCGGAGGAGCGTGCGGACGATAGCGGAGACACAGGGATCGGTCGCCCGCGTTCGCATCGCGGCGAGGACGCCCACCGACGCCGACTCCCCCACCGAGAACATCGAGGCGGTCCACCGCGCTACGAAGAGGTGCGCGGGCATGGCCGTGTCGAGGCGCAGATCCGAGGGTCGGATGCGCCCCTCCGGCGACGCGCCGAGTCGCTCCGCGAGCTCTTCGCAGAGCTCGGTGTGGCGCGCTTCGTCGGAGATGAGGCGCGAGGCCGCCGTCGACACCGAGAGCGGCATCCCGATTTCCGGGAGTCGCGCGAGGATCTCTCCGAAGACGATCATCGAGCGGTACTCGCCGACCGCGCGATCGGCCCAAGCCTCGCGCACACGGACGAGCTCCGCTTCACCGAGCGCGCTCGCGTCGAGGCGATCCCACGGAGGCCGCGCGTAGCCGCGATCGCACAGCCTACGATGCAGGGTGTCGAAGAGCTTCTCCTCGCTCTCGAGGACGATCCGCGACGTCGTCCACGTCACGCGGTCAACCGCGGACGGGCCGCCGGCCGGCGCGCTCACTCGCCTTCACCGGCGCGCTCGGCGGCGTGGGCGGAGGCTCTGCCGACGATGACGTCGACGGCGGCGCCACGTCGCTCGGCGTGGTCGTCGGAATCTCCTGCGGTGGCTCGTTGATCGTGGGTCGATCGTAGACCGAGCTCGACGAGCAACCCGCGCCGGCGAGCGCGAGCGATGCGAGCACACGAGCGCGAATGCGAGCGAGCTTGGCTGGGTCCATCGAGGGCCCGAGTCTACAACGCGTGCCTCGCGCGAAGGACCGAATGCGTCACCCCGCGGCCCGGCGCCGCCGCGGGAGGGGCGCCGCCGCGCGCCGTGGTCGCGCTTCGGCGAGCCGCTTCACCGCGAGCTCGATCTCGCGGGGATCGACGGGGGCGAAGCCGAGCCTGAGCGCGCCGAGCGGCCGCCCGTCGAAGGTGAACCGCCGTCCCGTGTGCACCACGACGTGCGCCTCGAGCGCGCGCGCCGCCCACGCCTCGACGTCGAGCCGCGGATCGACACGCGCCCACACCGCGAGCCCACCGTCGGGGACGCGGAGCTCGAGCGAGTCGCCGAGGTGGCGCGCGATCGAGGAGAGCAGCGCGTCCCGACGCGCCTCGTAGACGCGCCGCATCGCGCGCGCGTGGCGCTCGATCTCGCCGTCCTCGAGCATCTCGGCGACCGCGCGCTCCACCGCCAGGTCACCCTGCCGGTCGATGAACGTGCGGAGCGCCGCCATCCTCTCGGCGACCGGCTCGGGGGCGACGGCGAAGCCGACGCGCAGCCCCGGCGCGACGATCTTGGAGAGCGTCCCCAGGTAGACGACCCGGCCTCGATCGTCGGCGCTGGCGATGGGCAGGGTCGGCCGTCCCTCGTATTGGAACTCGTGATCGTAGTCGTCCTCGAGGATCGCGAGCCGGTGTCGATCTGCCAACGCGAGGAGCGCCATCCGCCTCGCGGACCCGAGGAGAACGGTGGTCGGATATTGGTGATGCGGCGTGACGTAGACCGCGCGCACGCGTTCGCGCGCGCAGAGCGAGGCGAGCGCGTCGACGCGGAGCCCCTCGCCATCCATCGCGACGGGCACGACGCGCGCCCCTGCGAGGCGCAAGGCCTCCCACCCGGGCCGGTACCCGAGCGCTTCGACCGCGACGATCTCGCCGGGCGCGAGGAGCGCGCGCGCCGCGAGGTGCAGCGCCATCTGACTGCCGCGCGTGACGACGAGCCCGCGCTCGGCGCGCGCGATGCCGCGCGTCCGCGAGAGGAGATCGCCGAGGGCGCCCCGCAAGCGTGAGTCCCCCCGCGGATCGCCGTAGCCGAGCGCGCGCGAGGTCGAGCGCAGCACGGCACGTCGATAGGCGCGAGCCATCGCCGTCCGCGGCAGGAGCCTCAGATCGGGCAGCCCGCCGACGAGCTGCAGGAGCCGCGGAGGCGAGGGACGCACGTGCGCGTCGAAGTGCGCCCGGAGCGCCTCGCGCGAGGGCTCCTCGCCCCGCAGATCGAAGCCGACCACCGAAGGGTCGCGCTCGACCACCTTCATGCCGCGGAGCGCGCGCGGCGACGGCTCGGGGAGGCGCGCGCTCACGAAGGTCCCACGCGCCGGCGAGGTCTCCACCCAGCCCTCCTTCTCGAGCTCGCGGAGCGCGGCGAGCACGGTGTTTCGATGCACGCCGAGCTGCGCCGCCAGCGGACGGCTGCCGGGCAGCGGCGCGCCCGGCCGCAGGCGTCCCACCCGGATCGCGAGGCCGACGGCCCGCGCGATCGTGAGGAAGATCGGCTCCCCGCGCACCGGCGAGAGCTCGAGCTCGAGCGAGCGATCGGCCATGGACACTGGTCTATCCTATATTTGCATTCTGGTCCTTTTGACTAGTCCAGTCTCGGCGCATGGTGGCGGGCATGCGACGAGAAGCTCTCTTCGGGATGACGCGCGCCGAGTCGATCGCCCTCCTCCGCGCCCTGCCCTACGTCGAGGTGGCGACGACCCGCGCGGACGGCGCCCCGATCCTCCGCGCGCTCGACACGGCGTGGGTCGACGACGCGCTCGTGTTCCACGGCTCACCGGTAGGCGAGAAGGTCGAGGCGATGGGGCGCGAGGCCGTCGCGGCCGCGGTCGACCGCGTGGCGTTCCTGCCGAGCTACTTCGTCGATCCCGAGCGCGCGTGCCCAGCGACGACGCTCTACCGTTCGGTCATGGTGCGCGGCGCGCTCTCGCCGATTGAGGACGGCGACGAGAAGGCGAGGGCCCTCACCGCGCTCCTCGCGTCGCGCCAACCCGAGGGCGGACACGTCCCGCTCTCGTCGACGCACCCGCTCTATCGGAAGGCCCTCGCGTCGCTCCTCGTCTTCAAGCTCGTCCCCGAGCGCGTCGACGGCAAGTCCAAGCTCGGGCAGAACCGGTCGCCAGCCGAGCGCGTGCGGATCCTCGAGGGCCTCTTTCGGCGCGGGGAGCGCGGGGACCTGAGGGCGATCGAGCTCGTACGCGAGGCGTGCCCCGACACACCGACGCCCCCGTTCCTCGCCGCGCCCCTCGGCGCATCGATTCGGCTCGAGCCGGGCGAAGAGGAGGCGCGCGAGTGCGCCGAGCTGCTCGCCTCCACGTATTGGAACGATCGCTTCGAGGTGGCCGAGATCGCGGCGGCCCACGTCGCCTCGACCGCGTGGGTCTGCGCGAAGCTCGGCGGGCGCGTCGTCGCGAGCGCCAGGGCGCTGAGCGACGGGTCGAAGCGAGCGTGGATCTACGACGTCGTGACCGCGCCCGACCTCCGCGGTCGAGGTCTCGGCGCCGCGGTGATGCGCGTGCTCTTGGATCACCCTCGCGTCCGAGCGGCCCGCCTCGTCGAGCTGGGGACGAGGGACGCGGAGGGCTTCTACGAGCGGTTCGGGTTCCGACCGTCGAGCGCGCTCCCCCAGCGCCCGTACGCCACCGTTCACATGGTCAAGGAGCGCCCAGGCTCTCGAACTCCGCCGTGAGCTCGCGACCCATGAGATCCTCGACGGCCCGGAGGACCGGCTTGTCCTCGTAGAGCACGCGATAGACCTCGCTGATGATGGGCAGCTCGATCCCGAGCTTCGCCGAGAGATCGAAGGCGCTCTTCGTCGTCTTCACGCCCTCGGCGACGTGGCCGAGGCCCGCCACGATCTCGCCGAGCTTCCGTCCCTTGCCGAGCTCGAGGCCGACCGTGCGGTTGCGCGAGAGATCGCCCGTGCAGGTGAGGACGAGATCGCCCATCCCCGCGAGCCCGGCGAGCGTGATCGCCTGCCCGCCGCGAGCGAGCGAGAGCTTCACCATCTCCGAGAGCCCGCGGGTGATGAGCATCGCGCGCGTGTTGTGCCCGAAGCCGAGGCCGTCGGCCGCGCCCGCCGCGATCGCGATGACGTTCTTGATCGCGCCGCCGCACTCGACGCCCGGGATGTCCACGCTCGCGTAGGTGCGCATGTAAGGAGCGTGGAAGCGACGCATCACGTGGTGGCGCACCCCCTCGTCCTTCGCGGCGATGACGACGCCCGTCGGCAGCTGCGCGGCGAGCTCCTTCGCGAACGAGGGTCCCGAGAGGAAGGCGAAGTGGTGATGCGCTTCGCCCGGCAGCTCGGCGGCGAGGATCTCGTCGACGAACGTGAGCGACTCGTTCTCGATGCCCTTCGTGGCGCTCACGATGGGCACGCGCGCGGGCACCTTGCGCGCGACGAGCTTCGCCACCTCGCGCGTCGCGTGGCTCGGCGCGACGAACACGACCATCGTCGCCTCGTGGAGCGCCTCCTCGGGATCGACCGTGGCCGTGAGCGTCGTCGGGAGCTTCGCGCTCGGCAGATAGCGACCGTTCACCTGCTCGCCGTTGATCTGCTCGACGAGGTCGGGGCGCCGACAATACATCGAGACCGGATCGCCCTTGTCCGCCAGCACCTTCGCGAGGGCCGTTCCCCACGCGCCCGCCCCGAGCACCGCCACCTTCTGACCGGTCGTCATGGCGAGACGTTATCAGAACGGGCGCGAGCGCGCTCGCGGGCCTCGGCGGCGCGCGCGCCCGCCGAGGGCGAGGACGCCGACCGCGGCGAGCGCGAGCGCTCCGCCGAGCGAGCCCTCTTCGTCGCCGACGCGGCAGCCGCATCCGCTCCCGCCCCCTCCGCCGCCGGCTCCGCCGCCGCCCGAGGTCGAGCCGCTCGTGGACGCCGCGCTCGCGCCGGTGCTCGTCGCCGAGGTCGCCGACAGCGAGGAGGAGGTCGTCGCGCTGCTCGTCGCCGGCACGGAGCAACCGGCGGTCACGTTGCCCCGGAGATCCTCCGCGCAAGCCGTGATCGTGGCGCCCGCGGCCGCCGCGCCCGCGGGGACGACGGCGCGGAAGACGTCGCCGCCGACGAAGGTCGCGACGAGCTTCGTTCCTCCGACCTCGATCCACGCGCTTCGCAGGCGCGGGCCGTCGTCCGTGACGGCGTCGTCGCTCACGCGGAAGCGCACGCGCTGCTCCGCCGCCGTCGCTTGC
>CAYYKK010000113.1:10130-20532 GCA_964467935.1 uncultured Polyangiaceae bacterium | reverse complement strand
AGCGGCGCGGACGTCGTGCGGCGGCGTCGGCCGGGCCGGGGAGCCCTCGGTTCGGCCCGCCGCGCGCGCCCCGCGTCACGCGGGAAGGGCCCGCTCGGCGCGGGCGTTGTCCGTCGATGCCACCGCGCGCCCTCGTCCGCCTCGCGCTCGTGTTGCCGCTCCTGTCGTGCGGAACGGCGTCGGAGCCCGCGCCGCTCGGCGTCGCGTCGAGCCTCGCTCGCGTCGACGGCTCGGCCCTCGTCGCGGCGAGCGCGTCCTCCGGCGACGAGCCCGCGTCCCCACCGTCCTCGAGCGCGGCGCGAGTGGACGCGCCCCCGAAGGCCGCGTCGCCGTGGCCGGACGGCACGAAGGAGATCGTCCTCACGTGGGTCGTGCACCCGGCGACGGAGGTCCGAGGTGCGCCTTACTACGGGCGGCACATCGATCTCGTCGCGCGCGGTGGTGACGTCCGTCGCGCGGTGCCCATCGACGCGAAGATCAGCATCTTCTTTGCGATGTTGATGCAGCCGCGATGCAATCATATCCAATATGACCGCAAATCCACCGTCGCGGAGCTCTACATGAATGGCGGCGGCAACCTCTGGTACACCGTCGATCGCGGCGACGACGGCGCGCTCCTCGTCACGGAGAACGTGTCACCCGACGGGCTGTGCACCGACGATCGCGGCCGCGAGGAGGCCTGCCCGATAAAGCGCAGGGTCGTCGGGTCGATCCCGGCGCCCGCGCTCGCGCGCATCGTCGAGCGCTTCGCCGAGGCCACGCGCGAGGACCCCGACGGAGGACCTCCGGGGCGCCTGCGCGAGCTCGCGCTCCAGTGCGAGTGACGCGCTCAGGGGTAGTCGAGCTCGGCGCCGGACGACTGCGTGAGCTTCTTCGTCGTCGGGTGGCCGTGGACGTGGGCGTGCGCCCCGCTCGAGAGCGCGCCGCTCACGGCCTGAGTCGCGTTCACCGTGACGTCGGCGCCGGAGGACGCGGTCACGTCGACGCTCTCGGCCGAGAGCCCCCCTGCGTCGAGGTGGCCGCCGCTCGAGACCGTGACCTTCTCGCTCTTGGCCGAGCCGGACACCGTCAGGTGCGCGCCGCTCCCGACGGCGATGGCGAGCGCGTCTCCCGCGACGCCCTTCGCGGAGAGGTGCGCTCCGCTCGCGGCGTCGAGCGCGGTGACGCGCGCCGTCACGACGTTGACGTGGATCGGCGTCTTCGTGCTCACGACGCCCTCGATCGAGATCGCGAGCCGGTCGCCGGTCACCACCGTCTTCACGTGGGAGAGAAGGTTGTCGTCGGCGCGCACCTCCACGAGCGGGGTCGGCCCCACCTCGACGTCGGTCTCGATGCCGGCGGAGACGGCGATCTCGGTGAAGGTGCCCGGCTCGCGCTTCTCGGTCTTCGGTGTGCCGCTGCCCTTGTCGATCTTGCACGCCGACAGAGCGACGAGGGAGAACGCGACGAGCCCGAGGGTCAGCTTCTTCATACGACGCGTCGTAGCACCGTTCGGCCGCCGCTCCGACGGGCCCGGTCACCTCGAGCTCCGTCGGGCGATGGCTCGGTGCTCGCGGACCTCGTCAGGGCTTCGCCTTGCGGAACACGAGGCCGAGGTTCCACGAGGCGAAGAAGATCGCGTCCTTCGTGACGAGCAGGTTTCGCGCGTCGATCGACGGCATCACGGTCTCGATCGCGCCGCCCGTCGTGGGCACCCGCGCGAGCTTGCCGTCGGGCTCGTAGCCGAAGCTCTGCGGATCGAGCCCGCCCACGGTGCCCGCGGACGCGAAGTACACGGTCGCGCCGTCGACCGCGAGATCGACGGGCTGGATGAGCTGATCGGCGAGGACGCTCCGCGCGGAGCCGTCGAGGCTCGACCGCCCGATGCGGCCGAGCGATCCGGCGTTCTCGTTCGCGCTCCCCACGGCGAACGTCGCCATGCTGCCCGACTCGGCCCAGTAGAGCGCGTCGTCGGTGGGGGCGAGGGCCACGGGCGAGTCGAGGTGGTCGAGCAGCGGCTCGACCAGCCCCGAAGCGAACGTCAGACGGCTCAGCGTGCCTTCGGGGTGGCCCGCGACGACGACGTCGCCGAAGGGTTGATCGATCTCGGGACCGAGATCCGCGACGTAGAGGTAGGCGCCCCACGCGCGCGCGGCCGACACGTCGACGAAGCCGCTCGCGAGCACCACCGGGGCGCCCCCCATCAGGCCCACGCGCTCGATGTCGCTCCCCGTCGTGAAGTAGACCTGCGTGCCCACGACCTCGAGCAGCTTGGGCGCGGCGCCGCTCGCGGTGAGGACGGTCTCGACGGGGCCGCTCGGGAGCGCCATTCGATAGAGGCCCGGCTTCGTCACGTCGCTGAAGACGAGCCATTGCCCATTCGAGTGGAGGCGCTCGGGCCACCCCACGGCCGTGGTCCTCGGGGTGACGGGGCCGCCCGCCATCGGCACGCTCGCGATCTCGCCCACCGCGTTCACGCCCGGGCTCCCCCAATAGAGATCGGCGCCGAACGTGACGAACGAGTCGGCGCCGACGAGCGCGGCGGGCGCCGAGGCGAGGATGCTCACGCACGTGCCCTGAAAGCAGTCGCTCTCCGCGCCGCACGACGCGTCGCACGAGGCGCAATGCTCGGGATCGGCGCCGAGCTCGACCTCGCAGCCGTCCGAGGGATCGCCATTGCAATCGGCGAAGCCCGCGTCGCAGGCGAGGACGCAGCGCCCGCTCGTGCAGCTCGCCGTGGCGTTGTTCGTCGAACAGACCGCGCCGCACGCGCCGCACGCGTCGAGCGTGTCGAGCTCGTCGCAATGGCCGTCCCCGCCGCAGTCGGCTTGTCCCGTCGGGCACGCGGCGCCTTGGCCGGAGCTCGTCGTGCTGCTCGCGTCGGGGACGACGGTCACCTCGCCGCAGGCGAAGAGGGCGATGGCCCCCGTCGCGGCGAGCGCGCCGAGGGCGAGCCCACGACACGCGATCGCGCGCCCGCGCGTCACGAGCCCCCTCCGCAATCGATCCGTGAGAGCTCGATCTCGGTGCTCGCGGTCCTCCACGCGAGGAGCACGGACGAGCCGCTCTTCGACGACAGCGCCTGCAGCCCATCGACGGGGCCCGATGCGTCGACGCCTCCCGTCGCGCGGATCTCGCCATCCCGATCGCGGACCTCGACGCGCACGTGCTCGGGGCGCAGGTCGTCGACGTACGCGAGGAGGATCCCGCTCGAGAGCGACGTCATCGCCATGTCGATCACGTGCGCTCCGTCGGCGATCGCCGTCGCGATGGGCGGCTCGAGCTTGCCGTCGCGCGTGACGCGGAAGAGGTCCGGCGCGGACTGACCTTTTCGGTGCACCAGCGCGAAGCCTCCGTCGAAGACCTCCGCCATGCGGACGGCGTCGATCGGCGTGGCGCCCTTCTTCGCGTCCGTGCGCTCGAGCGTCCAGTCGACGGCGTCGGGCGGTCCCCACGCGAGTCGATCGACGACGAGCGTCGACGGCGGACCCGACGAGCCCGTGTCGCACGACTGGAGCTCCGAACCCGCGCCCGCGACCACGAGCCAGCTCTTGCCCGATCGGATGCCGGCCGCCGCGATCGGGCCGCGCGCGCACGCGAGATCGGGATCGTCCGGCTTCTCGACCCCGGCGCCGAGGATGTCCGATCCGCTCACCGAGACGGCGAGGCGGAGCGCGTGCTCGGTCGTCGCCGCGTCCTCCGTCTCCCAGGCGGCGAGCATCGCGAGGTAGCCGACGTTGAAAGCGACCGGCGGCGTGTCGTAGCCGCGCACGAGCAGCGAAGGGTGGGCGACGATCGGATCGGCCGCCACCGTGATCCCCACGAAGTCGCCGGGCGACGTCGCGCTGAGCGGTGTGGTCAGCATGAGGCCGCCGTCTCCCCCGGGATCGGCGCGATGGAGCATTGCCTCGACGTTGCCGTAGGCGACGTTCGCGACGGCGAAGTCGTCCCCCGACTCGGGGAGGAGCACGAAGTGGGCGCCGGGCGTCGGCGGCCACGTGTCCCACGGCTCGAGCGTCGAGACGTGCAGCTCCGGGGTCGAGGTCCCGCCCGCGACCTCGGTCCAACCATGGAACACCGACACGACCGAGCCATCGTTCGTGCCGAACGCGAGCTGCGCCTTGCCCGGCACGCCGCCCGCGACGTCGACCGACGCCGGCGGCGTCGCCGTGAGGCTCGCGCCGCACGCGAACGGCGCGGGCGCCGCGCCGCCGCCTCCTTGGCTCGCGCTCGACGTCGCGGTCGCGGCGGCGCCTCCCGCCCCGTCGAGCGCCGTGCGCGCGCTGCACCCCGCGATCGTCGAAAGCGACAAAGCCGTCAGCGACAAAGCCGTCAGCGACAAAGCCGCCAGCGACGACACAGCGGCCGACGACACAGCGGCCGACGACACAGCGGCCGACGATGCAGCGAGCGACGACACGACGCCCAGCCTCCGTCGGAGGCTCGGTCGGCTCGTCGGAGCGGGCTCCGAGCACATGCGGCGGACTCTGTTGCGCACCGCCGTCGGTTCATTCGACGCGTCCGCCACGACGGGCTTGCCATCGGCCGGGCCTTCGACGAGCCTCGGCGCGAAAGGTCCGTCGAAGATGCCCCTCCGCGCTCGGCTCGTCGCCCTCTCTCTGCTTCCGATCGCCGTCGCTGCCTGTGGCGGTGCGGCCGATCCCGTCGCGACCCCGGCGCCCTCGTCCGGCCGGACGGCGAAGTCGGCCGCTCCGATCGCGCCGCCCTCGGCGACCGCCGCGGCCTCGGCCTCGGCGACGACGGCCGAGCCCGAGCCGCCGCGCCCGACGTTCCACGGCAAGGAGACGGTGCGCGCGTTCGTCGACGCGAACGTCGCGGCCTTCGCTCGACACGATCCCGACGCCATCGCCGCGCTCTACGCGTCGCGCGCCGTCATCGCGAGCCCCGGCGAACGAGGCCTCGAGGAGGCGAGCCCCACGTCGATGAAGCGGGATCTCGCCGCGCTGTTCGACGCCTTCCCCGACGCGAGGCTCTCCACCGTTCGCCTCTACGCGGCCGGTCACGTCGCGTTGTGGGAGTGGATCGTGCGCGGCACGAACACGGGCGACTTCATGGGCCACGCGGCGACGAAGAAGCCCATCGGCTATCACGGCGTGAGCCTGCTCTCCTTCGGCGACGACGGCCTCGTGAGGCGCGAGACGATGTACTTCGATCTCGGCACCGTGCTCGGCCAGCTCGGGCTCGGCTCGAAGAAGTGGAAGACGCGCGCGGCCGACGCGACGACGCCGGTCGTCGAAGAGATGCTCGTCGATCACGAAGGACCCGAGGACGTCGCCGAGCTCACCGCCTTCTACGCGGCGCTCGATCACCGCGACGACAAGGCCCTCACCGCGCTCACGACCGATGATCTCGTCCTCAGCGCCGCGGCGATGCCCGCGGATCGGAGCAAGAAGGAGGTGTTGAAGTCGATGCCTGACGCCGCGAAGGCCTTCCCCGACGCGAAGACGGAGACCCTCGCGTGCTTCCGCTTCGGCCCCGAGCTCGCGGCGTGCGAGACCGCGTGGTCGGCGACGTGGAAGGGCCCCGCGATGGGGATGAAGCCGACGGGCAAGCGCGGCGTCGTCCACGGGATCGACATCGTGCGCTTCGCGGGGTCGAAGATCGCGAAGGTGACCTCGTTCAGCAACTCGGCCGAGATGCTCTCGAGCTTCGAGGCGAACGAAGCGCCCCCGAAGGCGGACGCGCAGGTGAAGCTCGAGGGCAAGGCGCCCAAGCCGCCGAAGAAGTAGCCTCGCCGGCGCGCGCACGGTCGAGGCCTCGTTTCTCGCGCGGTCGAGGCCTTGTCTCTCGCGCGGCCGCCCTCTACGTTCGCGATCGACATGAAGCGCGCCCTGCCCCTCGTCGTCGCGACGGCCGTCCCTTTCGCTCTCTCGCTCGCGCTCGCGCCTCGCACCGCTCACGCGTGAGGCGTCACGGCGCCCGTCGGTCCGACGGGCGTGATCGCGTGCTCCAAGGGCGCGAAGGCGCGCGGCGGCGACGAGCGCGCGCCTGCGGGGATCGGCTTTCGCGGCGCCCTGTCGCTCGGCCTCTCGAGGACCGATCTCGTCTTCGCGAACGGTCGCTCCTTCGCTGCGGAGAAGACCTCCGTCGTCTACGTGTCGGACTTCGCGTTGAGCGATCGGTTCTCGATCGAGCTCGCCGCCGGCGCGCTCGTGTCGGGCTCGCTGCGCCGCACCGACGGCGAGGGCGGCACGCGCATCCGCTCGCTCGGACCGGGCTGGGTCGGAGCCCTCTCGGCGTCCTGGACCGTGGTGAAGCAGGACGGTTGGGTGCCCTTCGTGATCCTGAGCGGCACGTTCGCCGGCAACGGCGCGCGCACGCGTGAGGAGCCGACGAGCGCCGTCGGCAGCCGCGGTCATTTCTACGGCATGGACTTCCGGTTCGGCGCCGCGGTGGGGGAGACGTTCTGGAACGTGATGAGCCCGTACCTCGCGCTGCGCGTCTTCGGTGGCCCCGCGTTCGACACCGACCTCGGCAAGACCTCGGTGGGCTCGGACCGGTACCACGTGCAGCCCGCGCTCGGAGCCGTGGTGCGGCTCGGCGGCGGCGTCGATCTCTTCGCCGAGGGCGCGCCCGTGCTCGAGCGGAGCCTCACCGTCGGGCTGGGCCTCCGCAGGTAGAAACCCGCCCTCCCGACCGCGCCCGGGAACTCGAGCGACGCGGCGCTGTCTTCGACCGACGATGCTCGGCGCCTCCGCTCTTCGCAGGCTCGTCGTGGCCTCGGCTCTCCTCGTCGGCGGGTGCGTCGGCGCCGAGGGGCGGAGCAACGCGCCACCGGCCCCCGCGCCCCTCGTCGCGACCGTGCCCACGCCGCCGAGCCGCGACGACGCCTCGTTCTCCCGGCCGCGTGCGCCCGCCGCCGCGCCCTATCGCCTCACCGCGTCCGACGGCACCGGGCTCCACCTCGTCGGCTACCGCGCGCGCACCGTCCTCGAGGATCCGATCGCGTTCACGGAGATCGAGCTCACCTTCGAGAACCCCGAGACGCGCGTGCTCGAGGGGCATTTCGAGGTGCGCCTCCCGCCGCTCGCCGCGCTCGAGCGCTTCGCGATGCAGGTCCACGAGGCGTGGCAGGAGGGCGAGGTCGTCGAGCGGCCCCTCGCGCGCGCCGCTTACGAGTCGTTCCTCCACAAGCGGCGCGATCCCGCGCTCCTCGAGCAGGGCGCCGGCAACCTCTTCGGCGCGCGGGTGTTTCCTATCGCAGCAAAGTCGCAAAAGAAGATTCGTCTCTCTTACTCCGAGATCCTCCGAGACCGCTCCGCGTTTCGCCTGCCGCTCCTCGGCCTCGGCGCGATCCACGAGGTGTCCGCGGAGGTTCGGGCGGTCGGCGTGTCCGAGCCGCTCGCGAAGCTCGAGGGCGCCGACCTGACGCCGAGCGCGGACCTCGTCGTGCCGCGCGCCGCGCCGGCGACCGCCGTCGGCCGCGTCGCCGGAGATCTCGCGCTCGTGAGGGTGCCGCTCGCCGCCGCCGCGCCATCGGATCGCGCCGGGGACGCCGCGTCGAGCTGGATCTTTCTGGTCGACGCGAGCGCCTCTCGCAGCCTCGACTGGGACGCCACGACCGAGGTCGTCCGGCGTCAGATCGGCGCGCTCCCGCCGGAGACGCAGGTCGTCGTCGCGGCGTTCGATCAAGCCGTCGCCCCGCTCTACGAAGGTCCCGCGTCGGCCTACGCGGGTGCGCCAGCGAGCGCGCTCGCTCGGCGTGGCCCGCTCGGCGCCTCGGACCTCGGCGCGGCCCTCGCCTGGACCGAAGACCGCGTGAAGCGCGGGATCGGCGCGCGGGCGCGCGTCGTGGTCGTCGGCGACGGCATCGCGACCGCGGGCGCGTCGACCCCGAACGAGCTCGACGGCGCGATCTCGGGGCTCGCTCGCGCCGGGGTCGCGCGCGTCGACGCGATCGCCGTCGGTGGGCTGCGCGACGAGGCGTGCCTCGCGGCGCTCGTGGGCGAGGGCGGCGAGGCGCGCGGCGTGGTCGCCGACGCTGCCTGGGGTCCCGACGAGATCGCGAGGCGCCTCGCGCGCGCGACGCTCGGGACGCGCGCCGTCTCCGTCGAGGGCGCTCGCTGGGTGTTCCCGCGCGAGATCAGCGGCGGGCAGCCCGGCGACTTCGTCACGATCTTCGCGGAGCTTCCGCGCGGACGTCGGCGCGCCTCCTTGACGGTCGGCGACGAGCACACGACCGTGCCGCTCGCGCCCTCGGAGCCGGCGCTGCTCGAGCGCGCCTGGGCGAGCGCGAAGATCGCGAGCCTCGAGGCGGGCGACGACGGGCGCGAGGCGCGCGCTCGCATCGTCGAGCTCTCGAAGCGCCATCGGATCCTCAGCCGCTACACCTCCATGCTCGTGCTCGAGACGGAAGAGGACTACGCGCGGTTCGGCGTCGACCGCCTCGCGAGAGACTCGCTCCTCGCGACGACCGACGACGGGCGGGTCGTCGTGCAGCGCGTCCTGAGGACGGTTCCTCCGCGCGATCGTGGGGCGCAGAGAGGCGACGCGCCGATCCCGCCCCCGCCGCCCGTCGGGGCCGAGCGCGACGATCTGGCGGAGGCGCTCGCGCGAGGCGATGCGACCGATGGCTCGGCGGAGCCTTCGCACGTCGTCGACGCACCCACGCCATCCGCTCGCGTCGCTGCCCCGAGCGCCCGACCGGTGCGGGCTCCGCAGCTGCGCATGGGCGCGACCATGGTCACCGGCCGTCTGCCGCCGGAGAGCGTCCAGCGCATCGTGCGCCAGAACTTCGGGCGCCTCCGCGGCTGCTACGACGAGCACCTCCACGGCGCGGAGGCCTTCGAGGGGCGCGTCTCGGTCGCCTTCGTCATCGGCGTCGACGGGCGCGTGCGCGACGCGACCCTCCGCTCCTCTCCCGCCCGGAACGAGGCTTTCCACGGGTGCCTCCTCGCGGCGTTTCGATCGCTCACCTTCCCCGCGCACGATACCGGGACGATCCACGTCCTCTACCCGCTCGTGTTCGGCCGCGGCGACGACGCCGAGCACACGCCGACGCGCGGGCCCCGCATGCGCGTCGCGCGGCGGCCGACCGACGAGGTGGCGGACCGCGCCCCTTGGGACGGCAGCGTGCCGTACGCGGGCCGCTATGCGCGCGTGATGGACCTCCTCGCCGCGGGCCACCCCGACGCGGCGCTCGTCGAGGCGCGCGCCTACGCGGGCGACGCGCCGGACGACGCGCTCGGCTTCGTCGCGCTCGGTCAGGCCGCCCAGGCGAACGGCAATCGAGCGCTCGCGGCGCGCGCCTACGGGTCGCTGGTGGATCTGTGGCCCTACCGCGCCGACATGCGCCGCTTCGCGGGCGAGCGGCTCGACGGGCTCGGCGACGCGGCCGCGCTCGATCTCGCCATCGACTCCTACGCGAAGGCCGTCCGAGATCGCCCCGACCACCCGGGCGGCCACCGCCTCCTGGCTTATGCGCTCGCGCGCCGCGGTGAGCCCGCGCTCGCGTTCCGCGCGATCGTCGCCGGGCTCGGGCGCATCCGCGACGCCGGCCTCTATCGCGGCGTGGACGAGATCCTCGAGCAAGACGTCGCCGTGCTCGCGGCCGCCTATCGGCGAGCGGAGCCTTGGCACGGCGCGGAGATCGACGCGAAGCTCCGTGAGCTCCACGTCGAGGCCGAGTCGCGCCCCACCGTGCGCTTCGTCCTGTCGTGGGAGACCGACGCCAACGACGTCGACCTCCACGTCTGGGACGCCGAGCACCACCACGCCTACTTCGGCGCGCCGCGGCTCCCGAGCGGCGGCGGTCTCGTCGCCGACGTGACCACGGGCTACGGTCCCGAGGCGCTCGTGGTCCCCCTCGACGTCCCGCACGCGGCCGGCCCGTATCGCCTCGGCGTGCACTACTACGCGCGCGGGCCGATGGGCTTCGGGATGGGCAAGCTCGAGGTCGTCGAGCACGACGGCCACGGCAAGCTCACGTTCGACGAGCGACCCTACGTCATCATGAGCGACGGCGCGGGGCTCGAGCTCGGCTCGTACACGCCGAGCGCGCACCCGAGCTGAGCCGCGCAAACGCCGGCCTTTGAGGGATCTTCATTTGCGACGACCGACGCGTCGCGATACTCGCTCGGCATGAACTTCGTGCGCCTCGTCGTCCCCACGCTGTCGCTCCTCGCCGTCTTCGGCTGCTCCGACGCCGCGTCGACCTCCTCCGGCGGCGCCGGCGGCAAAGGCACGAGCTCCGCGACCGGCGCGGGCGGCGGCGGCGGCGCCGGTGGGCTCTCCGGGTACGACGCCGCGGTCGCGGGCGCACAATGGCAGAAGCTCCCCGCCGGGCCCTCCGTCGCCGGCGGCGCGAAGCAGGACGACATCTTCTTCGTCTCCGCCGACGTCGGCTTCGCCGCGAGCGGCCCCAAGTCGACCGTCTTCAAGACCACCGACGGCGGCGCCACGT
>CAYYKK010000113.1:0-10120 GCA_964467935.1 uncultured Polyangiaceae bacterium | reverse complement strand
CGAGTCGTTCAATCACCCGGGCACCTATTTCCGCGCGCTCCTCTTCCTCGACGCGCAGCACGGCTTCGCCGGCAACCTCGGCGCCGGGCTCTCACCGTCGATCTCCGACACGAACGTCGTCTACGAGACCAAGGACGGCGGCGGCACGTGGAGCCCCGTGACCACGATCACGGGCCCGCAACCGCAAGGCATTTGCAACTTCACATCACCGGACGCGACGCACGTCTTCGGCGTCGGACGCGCCAATGGTCCGTCGCACCTCATTCAATCCTCCGACGCCGGCGCGACGTGGACGTCGCAGGATCTCGGCACGTATTTCCAGATGATCATCGACGCCCATTTCTTCACGCCGACCAAGGGCTTGGTCGCGGGCATGGACAAGGCCTCTCGCTGCGCCGTCATGAGCACGACCGACGGCGGCGCGACCTTCACGCCGGTGTTTCAATCGAAGACGGGCGGGAGCCTCTGCTGGAAGCTGCATTTCCCCTCCGACCAGGTCGGCTACGTCGCCGTTCAGGACGCGGCCGGCGGCCCCGGCACCTTCGGCAAGACCACCGACGGCGGGCAGACCTGGCAGGAGCTGCCATTGCCGATGAACAGCAGCCCGAAGAGCGCATACCCCGCCATCGGCGTCGGCTTCATCACCCCCGACATCGGCTGGATGAGCGCCGAGGATGCGGCGCTCCCCTCCTATCGCACGCTCGACGGCGGCGTGACGTGGGACGTCGACCCGACGCTCAAATCGCCCATCAATCGCTTTCGATTCGTCGACAAGAACACCGCGTACGCGATCGGCGGCGCCGTCTGGAAGCTCCAAATCCCGTGGACGGGGAACTGACGCGGACGCCATCGTGAAGCTCGGCGCGCTCGCCCCCGTCCTCGCGGCCGTGAGCCTCGTCGCGGCGTGCGTCGCGCCGGAGCGCCCGGGCCCGACCGCGGTCGACGCGGAGGCCGCCTATCCGGCGGGACCCTATGCGGTCGCGGTCGGCGCCACGCTCCCCGACCTCGCCTTCGACGGCGTGAGCGAGGAGGGCGAGCGCCGCACGATCCACCTCCACGATTTCCTCGCCGAGGACGCCGCGGCACCTCCGCTCCTCGTCGTCCGCGTGACCGGGGGGCTTTGGTGCGGCACGTGCCGCTGGCAGGCCGAGCACACGAGCGAGCTCGCGCAGCTCGGCCTGGGCACGGCCTTCCGCGAGCTCGATCTCGTGATCGGCAATCGCGACGCCGATCCCGCGACCGCGCCGGACGCGCTCGCGTGGCGCGCGCTGCTCGACGACGCGTCGCACGTGACCGTCGGCGCCGATCCCGGCGCTTCGTTCGGCGCGATCTCCACGAACCGCGATCTCGTCCTGCCGCTCTTCGTCTTCGTGGACGCGCGCACCATGCGCGTCCTCGACGACGTCTCGAACCCCGATCCCGGCGAGCTCTCCAGGCGGATCGCCGCCCTCGCTCCCGGCGAGACGCACGCGCTCGACGATTCGCTCGTCGACGGCCTCTTTCATCGCAATGAATGGGACCTGCTCCGCGCCGTGACCGTGCCCGGGGCGCCGCCGCCCGATCCGACCAATCGCGTCGCCGACCGGCTGGAGGCGCGCGCCCTCGGTCGCGCGCTCTTCTTCGACGCGGGCCTCTCCCCGTCCGGCGCCGTGTCCTGCGCCACGTGCCACGATCCGAAAAAGAACCTCGCCGACGGTCTCCCGCGGGGCCGTGGCGTCGCCGAGGGCGACCGCCTCACGCCCAGCATCGCGCTCGCCGCGCACGCGCGCTGGCAGTTCTGGGACGGTCGCGCCGAGACGCTCTGGGCCCAAGCGCTCGGTCCGCTCGAGAGCGCGCGCGAGATGGGATCGTCGCGGCTCTTCGTCGCGGCCCGCGTCGAGAGCGCCTTCGCCGACGCGTACGCCGCGGCCTTCCCCGACGAGCCGCTGCCGGACCTCGCCGCGCTCCCCGCCTCGGGCAAGCCCGGCGACGCGGCCTTCGACGCGCTCTCCTCGGCCGATCGCGAGGCGGTCACGCGCGTCTTCGTGAACGTCGGCAAGGCGATCGAAGCCTACGAGCGATCGTTCCGCGTGAAGCCCAATCGCTTCGACGCTTTCCTCGCCGGTCGCCATCGCGCGCTCGGCGCCGAGGAGACCCTCGGCCTCGTCATGTTCGTGCGCTCGGGGTGCATGCAATGCCATTGGGGGCCGCGCCTCACCGACGACGCCTTCCACGACACGCGGCTGCCGACCGGGCGGCTCGACGGCCGCGCCGATCCGGGGCGCGTCGAAGGCCTCGCGTCGCTCCTCGGAAGCGAATTTCGCGCGTCGGGCAGCTACAGCGACGCGCCGCTCGCGCGCCCTCCGCTGCCCGAGCCGTCGACCACCATGCTCGGTCGCTTCAAGACCCCCGCGCTGCGGGGCGTCGGCGGCGCCAGCCATTACGGGCACGGAGGCACGTTCGACGTGCTCGCCGGCGTCACGGAGGCCTATGGTCGCGGCGGCGTCCCCGACGACGATCCCGCGAGCGCGGGCGTGCGCGACCGTTGGCTCATGACGTTCGGGGAGAGCACGCAATGGGGGCTCGTGCCCTTCCTGAGGACGCTCACCGCGGAGCCGACCGTTCCCTGACGTTCGCTGCTACGCTCTCGCCATGGCCATCTTGCTTCGCGCCGCTCTGATCTCCTCGCTCGCGCTCGCCGGTTGCGGCGGCAAGGTCGTCTTCGACGTGGGAGGGACGGGTGGCGCGGGTGGCGGCTCCGTCTCGTCCACGAGCGCCAGCTCGCACGCGAGCGCGTCGGCGACCCAAGCGGTCGGCGCGACCAGCACCGGGAGCGGCAGCACGTGCGCCGCGCTGCAAGCGGCGATGGATCAGGCGATCCTGGCCGCGCAGGCCTGCGATCCCGCGATCTCGAGCCCTCAATGCGACGGCACCGCGTTCGTCGACGACACGTGCGGCTGTCCATCCATTCTGCTCGACGAGAAGGATCCGGCGAAGGTCGCGCTCGCGCAGAAGGCGTACGACGCGTGGACGCAGGCCGGGTGCGGTCCGTTCCCGTGCGGCAAGGCGTGCTTCCCCGCGGGCCCCGGCTTCTGCCAGCCCCTCGCCGGGCTCTGCACCGGACCCGTCCCACCCTGAGCCTCCGCCGCTCTGCGCCTCGCCCGGGAGGGGCGACGAGGCCGCGCGCGACGAACGAGCGCGGCGCCCTTGACAGCGGTGACCAGAATACTAATCTAGTCACTCGTTGGACGCCGCGAAGAAAGACTGCATCCTCGTCGAGGCCGCCCGCGCGTTCGCGCGGTTCGGTTTCAAGAAGGCGTCCATCGACGACATCGCGCGCGAGGCGGGGGTCGGCAAGGGCACGGTCTACCTCGCGGCCGATTCGAAGGAAGACCTCTTCTATCAGGTCCTGCACCGCGAGATGCGCGCGTGGCAGGCCGAGTGCGCGCGCATCATCGATCCGCGCGTCCCGGCGGACGAGCTCCTCGGCAAGCTCCTCTCCACGTCGATGGTCTACGTCGACAAGCACCCCCTCGTCGTCGACCTGCTCCTCGGCGAGACCGCGCGGACCTTGCCCAGCTGGTCCGATCGGCTCGAGGAGCTCAAGGCGATCGGGCGCGCGAACGTGACCGAGGTGCTCCGCATCGGCGTTCGTCAGAAGGTGTTTCGAGCCGATCTCGCGATCGACACCGTCGCGACGCTCCTCCAGGATTTTCAGCTGGCGGCCTTCAAGCCGCCGGGCGCGCGCGAGACGCGGCGCGATCTCTCGGAGCATGCGCGTGTGGGGCTCGACCTCGTCCTCCACGGTCTGCGCACGCGCCGCGCGCACTGAGCCGCGACCTCCGCCGCAGCGCTCGCGCGCCGCTCGCTCACGTCTCGAGATGACCAGAAAACCAAAGTAGTCACTACGGAGAAGCCATGCACATCGCCATCACCGGAGCCTCGTCGGGAATCGGAGCGTCCATCGCGCGCGAGCTCGCGCGCCATGGGCACGCGCTCACCTTGGTCGCGCGCCGGGAGGATCGGCTCCTCGCGTTGGCGGACGAGGTGGCGCCCGCGAAGGTCCACGTCGTCGCGTGGGACCTCGGCGACGTCGCGCGCGCGGACGGCTGGATCGCCGACGCGGAGCGCGCGCTCGGCCCGATCGACGTCCTCGTGAACAACGCCGGCGTGCAGATCGTCGCGCCGACCGCGTCGGTCGACGCCGGCGCGGGCGAGGCCCTCTTCGCCGTCGATCTCCTCGCGCCGCTGCGCCTGACGCTCGCCGTGCTCCCCAAGATGATCGCGCGCGGCGCCGGCACGATCGTCGACGTCGCTTCGATGGCCGCCCTCGCCCCCACGCCCGGAATGACCCATTACAACGCCGCCAAGGCGGGGCTCGCCGCGGCCTCCGAGTCGCTGCGAGGCGAGCTCCGCGGCACCGGGGTGCACGTCGTCACCGTGTACCCCGGCATCATCGCGTCGACGGAGATGGCGCAGGCGGCGATGGCGAAGTTCGAGGACTCGAAGCTCCTCTCGTCCTTTCCGCGCGGCACCGAGCAAGAGCTCGCGCGGCTCGTGCGCGTCGCGATCGAGAAGCGAAAGCCGCGCGTCATCTATCCACGATCGGGCGCGTTGAGCCGCTGGTTCCCCGGCGCCACGCGCTGGCTCATGGACCGCTACACGCCGGCGCTGAAGGCGGCGCACGCCTGATCGGCCACGAGCGAGAGGAGCATCGACCATGAGCGCCAGCTGGGATCGCGTCACGTTCGGCAAGACCGGGCTCTCGGTGAGCCCCCTCGGCATCGGATCGAGCTACGGCGTCGGCGGCGCCGATCTCGAGCGCGCGCACGAGCGGGGGATCAACTTCTTCTTCTGGGGGCTCCGTCGGCGGAGCGACTACGGGCGCGGCCTCGCGCGCATCGCCGCGCGCGACAGGAGCGGCGTCGTCATCGCCGCGCAGAGCTACACGCGCGTCGCGTCGCTCATGCGGCCGTCGCTCGAGTGCGTGCTGCGATCGCTCGGCACCGACCACGTCGATCTGCTCGGCCTCGGCTGGTGGGACGACATGCCGCCGGAGCGCATCCTCGACGCGGCGCGCGCGCTCGTCGCGGACGGCAAGGTGCGGCACCTCGTCATCTCGTCGCATCACCGGCCCGCCTTCCTCCCGATGATGGCGACCGCCGGCATCGACGGGATCATGATCCGCTACAACGCAGCGCACCCGGGCGCGGAGACGGAGGTGTTTCCTCACCTCGCCGCGCACGATCCGGGCGTCCTCGCGTTCACCGCCACGCGCTGGGGATCGCTCGTCGACCCTGCCCTCGTGCCCGAGGGGGAGCCCCCGCCGCGCGCGAGCGATTGCTATCGATTCGTGCTCTCGAGCCCCTTCGTCCACGCGAGCCTCGTTGGACCGAAGGACGCGTCCGAGCTCGACGAGGCCCTCGCGGCGCTCGATCGCGGCCCGCTCGACGCCGACGAGATGGCGTGGATGCGGCGCGTGGGCGCACACGTCCGGCGCGACACGAAGGCGCATCGCGCGATGACGACCCTCGACAAGATGCGCGCGCGGCTCACGGGGCGCACGGCCGCGTGAGCCGGATCGCGCTTCAATTGCAGAAGAACTGCCCCTGGAAGCAGACGCAGATCGTGCCGCCGTAGCTGCATTGCTGCAGGCCATTGCAAGCGTCACCCGGGCTCGGCTGCGCGCCGGGGCAGGGCGACGCGCAGTGCCAATGGCCGCCGGGACCGCACAGGCAGTTCTCCGTGCCATAGCCGCAGTTCTGGCCGGGCTGGCAGGCGCTCCCCTCGGGGGGCGTCGACGCCGGACACACGGCGCAGGCCCATTGACCATTGGCGCACGTGCAATCCACGGCGCCGTAGGCGCAGTTGAGGCCTGGACCTCCGAAGCACGCGCCGGAGGGCTCGGTGTCGGGGCAAGGGGAGCAATGCCAACCGTTGAGCCGACAAGTGCATTGGTCCGCGCCGTAGTCGCAATGGACGCCTTGGGCATTGCACGAGGTCTGGTTCGCGGGCTCGCCCACGGGGCAATCGCCCATCGACGTGCCCGTGCTCGCCGAGCCCCCCGCGCCGCTGGACGCCGACGAGCCCGACGGCCCGCTGCCGCTGCTCGCCGCGCTTCCGCTCGAGGACGTGGAGCCGCTGCCGCTCGCGGACGATCCGCTGCCGCTCGCGGACGACCCGCTGCCGCTCCCGCTCGCCGAGGAGCCGGAGGCCCCGTTGCCCGACGACACGCCGCTCGCGGCGCTTCCGGTCGCCGCGCTGCCGCTCGTCGAGGTGGAGCCGACGCCCGAGACGGCTCCGCCGCCCGACGACGCGCCTCCCGCGCCCGCAGGGGAGGAGGACGCGCCCCCGCTGCCGCCCGCCCCGCCGTTTCCTCCGTTCATGATCGTCCGCCCGCAAGCGGGCAGGACGAGCGCCGACGCGAGACCGATCCAGAAGGTGAGCTTCACGGTGTGGCTCCTCGGGCGTTCGACACGGCGCCCACGAGAAAGGTAACACCGCGCACGATGAGGATCGGACGAAGATGCCTTCATCTGTCCCGCGCCCTCGCCGAGCGAGTGGTCGCCGAGCGACGCGCTGCCGAGAGCACGAGCCTCAGCGGGCCGGGAGACCGATCCGCTCGAGGAGCAGCGCCCGCGTCCGCTCCATCGCGCGCGGGTCGTTGCGATCGTCGAAGAACGCCCCGCGGAACAGGTGGATCTTCCGCCCGCTCCGCAAGGTGAGCACCACGTCGTACGCGGGGCTTCCGCCCTCGCGCTCGCCGGACGTGTCGAGCTCGATCTCGCGCACGTCCCCGAAGGGGATCGTCTGGCGCTTCGACCCGAGGCGCGACGAGTCCTCGATGGTGAGCGTCCGCTCCTCCGCGTCGACGCTGATCGATCGGCTCCGACCGAGCGCGAGGCCGACGACCGCCACGCCCACGATCACGACGCCGAGCAAGAAGCCCGCGCCCACGTTCGCGTCCTCGACCCCGCGCAACCCCGCGAAGGCCAGGATCTGGATCGCGCCGACGAGCGCGAGCCCGCCGAGGAGCAGCAGCTGCTTCGTCTTGTTGCTCGAGACGCGGAACGACGCTTCGTTCATGGCGGACCCTCCCTCGCCGCGCATCCTGTGAGCGAAGGGGGGGCCTCGCAATGCGCGCGAGGCAGGTGTTTCGAAGTGTTTTCACGACCGTCACCGAGGCGCGGGCGCCCCGTGGCGGCCGGCGCGCACGAGGGTCGCGCTCAGCGGTCTCGGGGCGCGACGGCGAGCGCGTTCCAGCCCGCGAAGCGGCTCGTCGGAGGCGCGTCCCCGGCGGCGTTCTCGGCGTAAATGAGGCCGCCTGTGGGGCTGATCGTGACGAGGCCTCCCTCCGGATCCACCCCCATCTTGATGGGCCACGCGAAGGTCTCGTCGAGCCCCGTGTGCGGCCCTTGGAGGACGCCGGCGAGGGGTTGGCTCGCGCCGTCGAACGGCTCGTAGATCCGCACGCTCCACGCGGGGGTCCCCTCCGGAGAGACGAACACGCGTCCGTCGGGCGCGACCGTCATCGCACCGAAGCCGTACGTCGCGCACGCGGTCCTCATCGGCGCGACGTCGCCGTCGGCGTCGCTCGCGAAGACCTCGACCCGGCTCTCTGCGTAGTCGCCGACGAACAGGTGATCCGCGTCGTCGAGGCCGACGGCGATCGGCAGCGCGAGGCCGGTGTGCGGGCCGCGGACGAAGCGCGCCGGCGGCGCGTCGCCGCTCGCGTTCGCGTCGAAGACGAGGACGCCGTTCGGTCCCGCGTGATCGGCCTGCGTCGCGACCGCCACGTAGATGCGCCCAGCGCGATCGATCGCGAGATCCTCGGCGCCCGAGACGCCGCCCGTCGGGTAGAGCCCGCCGGGGGCGACGACGCGCTCGGGCGCCTCGAGGCCGACCGCACCCGAGCGGAAGATCTGGACGCGCCCGCTGTAGTCGAGCGCGTAGAGCCTGCGATCGGCGTCGAACGCGAGCGACGCGATCCCCCCTGGCGGCGTCGGCACCTCGAGCTTCGCCCCGGGCGCCGCGCTGGTGGCGCCCGCCGTGTAGAGGAGGATCTCGGTGTGCGCGTCGTCGATCGCGTCGAACGCGAGCGTCGCGATCGTCCCGGGCGGGTAGCCGTCGCTCGTCAGCCCCGGCGTCGCCTCCGCGCCCGAGGGGGGCGAAGCGTCGCTCGCGGCCTCGATGGGCGGCGCGGCGTGCTCGGGTGGCGCGATGGGCTCGATCTCGTCGGTGAGAAACCCGGTGCCGCGGGCGCATCCCGAGATCGACGAGACCCCCGCGAAGAGCAGCACCCACGCCGAGCCGCGTCTCACCATCGTCGACCCCTTTCTCCTCGTACGTGGCGGGACCCGCCCGTCCCCATCACCGAAAAGATCGACGTCGTCGGCGCGCGCCCGCGCAGCCGGCCGGGAACGACCGGCGAAACGGCGCCGGCCGAGGCTCCGCCGGGGATCGGATCGCCGCGCGAGCGCCGCGTGTGGTACTGGAGGGCCTCGAGGATGATCGACGTCGTGCGAGGCGGGTGAGCCATGGCGGACAAGGGGCGCGTCGCGATCGTCGATCTCTTCTCCGCTCCGATCGGCGGCACCAGCAAGAACGTCCTCTACGCGGAGCTCGGCAAGGACTGGCGCCTCGAGGACGTCGGCGACAAGCCCGATCGCCTGATGCGGCTCGCGTGTCTCGCCCGCACCTTCCAGCCGAGCCGCGGTCGCTGGGCCGAGGCCTACTACGACGCCTACAACCGGGCGCTCTTCCGCACGTCGACGTTCCGGAGCTTCGGCAAGGCCTATCGCCGATCGCTCCAGCGCCGCCGGGGCAGCTTCGACCTCGTGCTGCAGGTCGGGTGCCTCTTCGAGAAGGCGTGCGACGATCCGGGCGTCGCCTACTGCACCTACCACGACTCCAACGTGACGCTCGCCCGGCGGAGCTGGCCGGCGATGGTGCCTTTCTTCGACGAGCCGGAGGCCGACGCGTACGTGGCGCTCGAGCGCGCGTCGCTCTCGCGCGTGGATCGGGTCATGACGTACAGCGAGTGGACGCGGCGCTCCTTCATCGAGGACTACGGCCTGCCCGCGGAGAAGGTCGTGCGCGTCGGCTCGGCCCTCAAGTTCAGCGCGATGTCCGACGAGCCCAAGGACTACGACGGCAAGACGGTGCTCTTCGTCGGCCGCGATCTCGAGCTCAAGGGCGCGCGCATCCTGCTCGAGGCGATGGTGATCGTGCGCCGCGCCATCCCCGACGCGCGCCTCACGTTCCTCGGCCCCCACCCCGACTGCGAGCCGTCGCTGCTCGAGAACGTCGACGTCGTGAGCCCCATCAAGGATCGCCAGGCGATGAAGCGGCTCTACCAGAGCGCCACGGTGCTCGCGCACCCCGCGCTGCACGACGCCTACCCGAGCGTCCTGCTCGAGGCGATGAGCCTCGGCGTGCCGTGCGTCGCGAGCGACATCTGCGCGATCCCGGAGGAGATCGAGGACGGCGTGTCGGGCTTCCTGTTCCCGAAGGGCGACGTCTCGGCGCTCGCCGAGAAGATCGTCACGCTGCTCTCCGACAAGGCGCTCTGCGCCGCGATGGGCGAGGTGGGTCGCAGGCACGTCCGCGAGGTGAACAGCCCCTCGGTCGTCGCCGCGAACATCGACCGCGCCTTCGGCGACGCGATGGAGCTCGCGCGCGCGCGGCGCGCACGATGAGGAGCGGCTAGAGACCGAGATCCTGCATCGTGACGGGCGTGAGGCTCCAGTTGTCGAACGTCGCGTTGCGCCCGCCCTGCGCGCTCGCGATGCCGAAGCCCACCGTCTGATTGCCGTTGAGCCAGCTCGGCCGCGCCGCGCTCTCCGCGACGCTCCACGCGCCGCCCGAGCGGACCAGGATGAAGACCTTGCCGGCCGCCAGCGCGATCGTGTCGGGTTTGCTCGCGAGGTTCTTGTTCTGCCCGCTCGGCAGGCTCAGCATGTTCGCCGACGACGCGTCGAAGCCGATCGTGATGTCGTTCGAGCTGTTCTCGTGGATGCTGAGGTACACCGAGCCCGAGCTCGGCGTGGTGCCGAGATCGATCGTGATGGCGCACGCGTCGAGCGCCGAGGTGTCCTGCCACGCGCCGGCCCACGTGTCGCTCGGCATGACCTGGAGCTTC
>CAYYKK010000112.1:0-20965 GCA_964467935.1 uncultured Polyangiaceae bacterium | reverse complement strand
GGAGAGGTAGCGCAGCAGCACCCCCTCCACGCGCACCAGATCGTACTCGCGGATGAGCTCGTCGAACGTCGCTTGTCGCTCGACCATGTCGCGGGCGATCGACTTCGGGCGCACGTTCTCGTGTCCCACCCACGGGTGCCGCGCGGAGAAGTCGTCGAAGGTCGCGTAGATCGTCTCGGCGTTGGGCTTCGGGTAGTCGACCTTCTCGAGCTCGGCCACGCGCTCCTCGTACTCGACGCCCGCCGCCTTGAGCTCGGCGAGCTTCTCCGTCTTCGCCTTGTCGAGCTGCTTCTCGAGGATCGCGCGCGGGTTCTCGAGGATGGCCTCGACCACCGACAACACGTCGAGGCCGTAGGCGCTCGGGTCCTCCGTCGTCTCCTTCAGGATCGGGAGGATCTCGAGGAGGTAGAGCGACAGCGCGTGCATGAGCGAGAAGTCGCGCTGGAGATCGCCGTGGAGCACCGCGCGCTTGCCGACCTTGCCGTCGGCGCGCGGCACGAGCTCGATGATCCCCGCTTTGCGCAGCGATCGAAAGAGCACGGGCGCGAGCTTCCGCTGCGCCTTCTTGTCGCGCTCCGAGAGGTGCGAACGCTCGACGAGATCGAGCAAGAGCCCGTAGCCGCCGCGCCGACCCGCGTCCGGGTTGTCGAGCAGATCGATCAGCATCCCGTGGCTCAACGCGAAGCGCGGGACGAGCTCCTCGGCCTTGCCCGCGACGAGCCTCTCGAAGGTGGTCTTGTCCCAATGGACGTAGCCCTTGGTCGGCGGCTTCGCGCGCTGGAGCTTCTTGTACTTCTTCGGATCGCTCTCGCGCTTGCGATCGATCTTGATGTTCTCGATCGCGTGCTCCGGCGCCTGCGCCACGACCGACCCCTTCACGTCGAAGCCCTTGCGACCGGCGCGGCCCGCGATCTGCTGGAACTCGCGGACCGTCAGCAGGGCCGTCTTCTCCCCGTCGAACTTGCAGAGCTTCGTGAAGAGCACCGTCCGGATCGGGATGTTCACGCCGACGCCGAGCGTGTCGGTCCCGCAGATCACCTTGAGCAACCCCTCCTGCGCGAGCTTCTCGACGAGCAGGCGGTACTTCGGCAAGAGGCCCGCGTGATGCAGCCCGATCCCGTGTCGCACGAACTTCGAGATCTCCTTGCCGTAAGGGCTGTCGAAGCGCACGCCGTCGAGCGCCTCGGCGATGAGGCGCTTCTCGTCCTTGGTGCAGTAGTTCTCGCTCATCAGGTTCTGCGCTTCTTCGGCGCAGGCCCGCTGCGTGAAGCACACGATGTAGACGGGCGATTTCTGCTGCCCCACCAGGTCGCGCACGGCCTCGTGGAGCGGCTCTTCGCTGTACGTGAAGTCGAGCGGGACGGGCCGCGTGGCGCTCTCGACGAGCGCGGCCTCGCGACCCGTGAGCTCCTTCAGCCGCTCGAGGAAGGGCCGAGCGTCGCCGAGCGTCGCCGACATGAGCAGGAAGCGCGTCCTCGAGAGCAGGAGGAGCGGCAGGTGCCACGCGACGCCGCGCTCCTTGTCGGCGTAGTAGTGGAACTCATCCATGACGAGGCCGTCGACCGGCGAGCCGACGCCCTCGCGAAGCGCCATGCTGGCGACGATCTCCGCCGTGCAGGCGATGATCGGCGCGTCGGGGTTGATCGTCGCGTCACCGGTCATCATCCCGACCTTGTCGGGGCCGAAATCGTCGCAGAGCGCGAAGAACTTCTCGGTGACGAGCGCTTTGATGGGGCACGTGTAGAAGGCCCTCCCACCGTTCGCGAGGGTGCGAAACACCATCGCCGTCGCCACCAGCGATTTGCCCGAGCCCGTCGGCGTCGCGAGGACGACGTGACGACCGCTCATGATCTCGAGGATCGCCTCCTCTTGTGCCGGGTAGAGCGCGAGGCCGCGCGCGGCGACGTACTCGAGGAACTGCTCGAGGAGATCGTCCGCGCTCATGGAGCCCGCGCGCGCCAAGCGCTCGGCGAGGGGGTAGAGAGGGGGAGCCATCCGGCCAAGTTCTTTACCAGTCCCCGCCGCCGAGCGGTGGCCCGACCACTGCTCGCACGCGCCGAACCCGAGAAGATGACGGCTCCGGCGCACAGTTCGCTTGCGATGACTGCGCTCTCCTGAAAACCTATGCGTGATGATTGCTCGGAAGGTGTCTCCCCCGTCGGGGTCTCTCTTCGGTTGGCTCGCTCGCAGTCTCGGGGTCCTCGTGTTCGTCGCTGGTTGCCACGCGAAACCGCCGCCTCCGCCCCCCGAGCCGGAGCCCGAACCGGAACCGGTCGTCCACGCGCCGAAGGAAAAGAAGAAGCCTTGCGAGGCGATGAGCGAGGAGTGCGTCGCGTCGGGGGACACCCAGGCGAAGATCCCCGGCAGTGACTTCGTCTTCATCCCCCCGAACGGGTGGGCCTTCGCGCAGGAGTCGGGGCAGACGATGGCCAAGGCCACCGACGCCGCCGCAGCCATGGCCGTGACCGGCTACGACGCGGGGACGCCGGCGGAGGAGACCAAGATGCGCAACGCGCTCCTCCCCAAGCTCGCGCAGTCGATCGGGGTGACCTTGCCCGAGAAGAAGAAGAAGGCGTTCACGCCCGTCTGGGAGAAGCCGGACGACACGCAGAAGTTCGGCGACACCGAGTTCGCGCTCTGGCAGGCGCTCGACGCGAAGCTCGGCGACAAGTCCGGCCCCGTGCTGATCTTCATGACCAAGGACTCGTCGGGGAAGAAGGTGCTCGGTCTCGCGTTCTCCGCGAAGGACGACGACAAGACGACCGAGATGATCATGAAGTCGCTGCAGACGTTCGGACCGGGGAGCTACTAGTGGCGGCTCCGCGCCTATCGCAAGGTGGCCTGATCGCAGGCAAGTACACCGTTCGAGGGATCCTCGGCGATGGCGGCGCGGTCATCACCTACCACTGCGCGAACCCCCAAGGGCAGGACGTCGCCGTCAAGCTCTACGATCCAGCCGTCGCGAGCCACGCGTCGGTGATGAAGGCCCTCGAGCAGGCCTACGCGGCGACGAACGCGCTGCCGCAGAACTCCGCCGCGCCGATCATCGACGCCGGCTACGATCAACCGACGGTCGCCCCGTACAGCGTGACCGAGCTCATCCGACTTCCGTCGCTCGGCGCGCAACAGCGACGCTTCAGCCCCGAAGAGGTGGTCGCGCTCCTGAAGGGGCTCGCGCGCTCGCTCGATCTCGCGCACCTGCGACAGGTGGTGCACGGCGCGCTCAAGCCGACGAACGTGTTCCTCGGACCCAACGCGAACCCCGTCGTCGTCACCGATTTCGCCGCCAACCTCCCCAAGGCCGCGATCCCGACGCAGGAGGGGTATTCCCTCTCGGCGCCTTGGATCGCGCCCGAGCAGGCCCAGAGCGGCGCGATCTCGGCCGCGGCCGACGTCTTCTCCGCCGCGCTCGTCGCGTTCTTCGCGTTGACCGGTCGCAGCTACTGGCGCTCCTGCCAGGGGGCGACGCTCGACCTCGCCGGTTGGCAGCAGGAGCTCGGCGCCACGCGGGCGCCCGCATCGTCGCGCGCGACCGAGATGGGCGTCCCGCTGAGCCCGACGATGGACGCGGTCTTCTGGAAGGCGCTCGCCGCCGATCCCAAGGACCGCTACCGGAGCCTCGGCGAGTTCGCGAACACGCTCGAGGAAGGGCTCCAGAAGCAGGCGGTCGGTCAGGCCGCGACGATGGCGCTGCCCGCGATCGGCGACGCGCCGTCGCCCTTGCCGCCCCACATGCTCCCTGCCGCGGAGAAGAAGCCGCAGCCTCAGTCCTCGCCGCCGGGCGTCGGCGCCGCGACGATGGCGCTCCCGCTCTCGGCGCTGTTGCCGCCCGGGACGCCGGGGCTCCCGCCGGAGTACGGCGGGGCGAGGACGCAAGCGGTTCCGCCGGCTCCGCCGCCGCCGAACGCGGGCCCCATGATGGGCGGCGCTGCATCCCAGATGGGAATGCAACAGAACGGCGCGATGGGGATGCAGCCGAACGGCATGATGGGCGGCATGCAGCCGAACGGCATGCAGCCGAACGGAATGCAGCCGAACGGCATGCAGCCGAACGGCATGATGGGCGGTTACGGCAACGCCCTCGCCGCCGGCTCGATGGGAGGACCGACCGGCGGCTACGGCCAGCAGCAGGGCTACGGGCATGGCGACGCGGGCTATCCGCCGCCGCCGTTCGGCTCCCAAGCGGCCCAGCCCGCGTATCCGGCCCGTCCGGCGTCGAAGAGCAAGATCGTCCCGATCGTGATCGGCTTCACGGCGGTCGCCCTCTTCGGCGCCGTGGCCGCGGTGTGGATCGTGAAGATCAAGAACGCGCCCGCGGCCCCGACCGGACCGGTGAGCGTGCCCGCGAGCTCGTCGGCGCCCAACCAATCCACCTCCACGACCGCCGATCCGAAGCCCGTGGACACCACGAGCGCGGCGGCCTCCGCGTCGGCTGCGCCCGCCACGAGCGGCAGCGCGTCGGTGCCCTCCGACTTCGAGGTGAAGATCACCTGCACGCCGTCGTGCGACACGATCTCGATCGACGGCAAGGTGGTGAAGCCTCCGATCCGGCTCAAGCCCGGCACCTACGATCTCTCCGTCGCGAAGGCCGGCTACGTGGCGGCGACCGACAAGATCGAGGTGAAGTCCGACGCTCCCTTCGAGAAGAACTACGCGCTCACGGAGGCGCCCAAGCCGCAGACGACGCCGAAGCCGCCCACCACCGGCGGAGGCGGCGTGACGAAGCCGCCGCCCTGCAAGAAGACCGGCTTCCTCAAGAAGTGCTGAAGGGCCGCGCGCCGAGCGCGCGCTCGATCCCGGCGGCGCCGAGCGCTCGATCCCTGCGCGCCGAGCGCGCGCCCGATCCCCGCGCGTGATGCGGGTCGCGGCAGATCAGAACGAGCGCTTCTTCGAGCCGCTCTCGACCGAGCTCCGGCGATCGTCGATCTTGTCCGCCTTCGGGTGGTAGCTGACGCCGGAGTCACGCCCCTCCGGATCGCGACGATGGGGCGGGGAGCTCTTGGAGCGCTCGAGAGCGCGCGCCTCCTTCTCGGCGTCCTCGAGGTAGCGTGTCGCCTCGCGGTCGCGTCCCAGCGAGCGCGCCGCCCGGCTCATCTGCAGCATGAGACGGACACGCTCGGCCCCCGAGACGGTGAGGTGCAGCGACTCGCCGAGCGCGCGCAGCGCTTCATCGTGGTTCTCCGCCGCCATGAGGGCGTCGCCGAGCTTGCCCGTGAACATCGCCATCGCCCCGATCGGATCGTCGATCTCACCGCGATCGACGTCCGCGCGAACGAGCGCGATCGCGCGTCGAAGCAAGGAGATCGCGCTCGTCAGGTCGCCCGCGCGCAGGCGGGAAGCGGCGCGCGCCTCGAGGAGCATGAGCGCCGCCGAGATCTCGTCCGGCTCTTCGTACGCACCAGCGCTCCACGCCTCGTCGGCCGCGCGGTGGTTCTGGTCCGAGCTTCGCCGGCGCTGCAGCTCCGCGCGTCGGCGCTCATCGCGCTGCCGCTCTTCCTCGGCGGTCGAGCGCGTCGCTTGCCTGCTCTTCGCTGCTTTCGCGCGATCCGAGCTCTCGTGGTCGGAGTCGGAGGCGGCGTAGGCCTCGAGCACACGCGCGTTGCGAGCGCGCGTGTCGCTCGCGCGTGACTCCTTCGGTGCGCTCTGCTCGATGCGGTCGCTCGACTCGTCGCGGCGCGGATCGGACTTCGCCGCGCTGCTCGGCGGCTTCGAGCTGTGGGTGGCTCCCGCGCCTTGGGACGAGCCGCCGTAGGACGAGCCGCCGTAGGACGAGCCGCCGTAGGACGAGCGCTCGTCACCCGAGCGTGAGCTCTCGCTCCGCGACGACCGGGCCGCGTCGGGGCGTCCTTCCGAGCGCGCGCCGGGCTCCGGGCTCTTCTTCTTCACCGCCGCGGAGCCCGCGGTCTCGACCCTGCCGCGCGTCGAGACCGGCGCTTCGTCCTCGGAGCGCATGTCGATGCCGGGCCGGCTGCCGCGGTCGAAGGGGTTGTCCTCACGGGGGATGTTCTCGCGCTTCGCCGGCTTCGACCGGATCTCCGGCGCTCCGAGGTCCGGGCCCATCCTGCGGCCGAACGCCGGCGTGACGCGCTCGCGCAGCTCCTCCTCGGCGGGCGAGAGGCCCTCGCGCGGGGCGCGGTTGCTCTCGGGGCCCGCTTGCGCAGGGATGCTCGACGAGACGCCGACGGGCACCGAAATCGGAAGCGGCAGGCTGTCGCGAGGCACCGGTGCGCCGCACTCCCCGCAGAAGCGCGCGCTCGACGAGAAGAGGCCGCCGCACTCGGTGCACGACCGCAGCGACGTGCGCACCCACGAGTGCGAGCGCTCTCCGGTGCGGACGCTGACGAGGTCGGAGATCGCCTCTGCGAAGACCGTCGCCGACTGGTAGCGATCTTCCTTCTTCTTCGCGAGCGCGGCCTCGAGGATCTGCTCGATGCCGGGGATCGCGCGCTCCGGCGCGACCTCGCTCAGCTTCGGCGGATCGTCGTAGACCTGCTTGCGCAGGAGCGTCGCCGGCTCGTCGTCCACGAACGGCGCGCGCCCGGCGAGCATCTCGTAGAGCATCACACCACACGCGTAGAGATCGGTTCGAGGGTCGGTCTCGCTCGCCGTGGCCTGCTCCGGCGCCATGTACGCCGGCGTGCCGCAGACGAGGCCCGTCATCGTCGATCCCGAGATGGCGGACTTCAGCTTGGCGAGGCCGAAGTCGACGACCTTGACGAGATCGCCGCCGCCGCGCTGCGGGAGCACGAACACGTTCGCCGGCTTGAGATCGCGGTGCACGATGCCTTGCTCGTGCGCCTCCTCGAGCGCGCGGAGGATCTGCAGCGAGAGATCGAGGACCCGCGTGATGGGCAGGAGCGGCTCGTCCTGCAGCACGAGCTCGAGGTCCTTGCCGAGCAGGAGCTCCATCACGAGGTAGGGCGGGCCGTCGGGCATCTCGCCGAAGTCGTAGACCCGCATGCAGTTCGGGTGATTCAGCATGCTCGCGGCCTTCGCCTCGGTGCGGAAGCGATCGACCATCTTCGGGTGCGCGAGCAGCGCCTGGTTCATGATCTTCACGGCGACGCTGCGCCCGAGCGTCGACTGCTCGGCGCGGTAGACGCGGCCCATCGAGCCTTCGGCGATGAACTCGACGATGCGATAGCCGCCCGGCAGCGTCTTGCCGATGAGCGTGTCCGAGCCCGCCTCGGCGCCGTGCGCCAGGAGAAAGCCGCACTCGGAGCAGTACTTGTCCTCGGGCACGCAAGGGTGCCGGCAGCTCGGGCAAGCGCGGGGTTGATCTGCCATCGGACGCTCAGTCTAGCCGGATCGAAAACCGATCGGAGGCGTGAAGATTTCCATGAGACCAGGAGACGGGGCTCTTGGGCAGGAGGATCTTCGATCCCCCACCTCTTTCCTCACCTCCGTCCGGGGCGGCCGGACGAGGCGCGGGCCCGCGTCACGCCCCCCGCCTTCGCGGCGCTTCACGTCGTGGCCTCCGCGGCGCTTCACGTCGTGGCCTCCGCGGCGATGGCGACCCGCTCGATCGCCTGGCGAAGGCGCTCGTGCATGACCGGCTTCAGGAGGACCTCGTTCTTCGTGCGCCGAAGGAACTGCTCCGCGCGCGAGCTCGTCGAGCCGCCGGTCACGAAGAGCACCCGCGGCTCGAGCTCCGGGTAGAGGCGCGTGAGCTCGTCGAAGAACGCCATCCCGTCCATCCCGGGGAGGGTCAGGTCGGCCACGATCACGTCGAAGCGCGCGCCGTTCGCGGCGGCGGTCGCGAGCAACGTGAGCGCCTCCTCGGCGCTGCTTGCCTCGACGAGCTCGTAGTGTCGGCTGAGGCCGCGCACGAAGGCCGCCCGCACGAGCCGATCGTCATCCATCACGAGCACGCGCCGCTTCATCTGTCCCCGCGTGCGCCCTCGTGGGCTCGACGATCGAGCGAACGGGAGGCGTGGTCAGCACCTCAGCGCCGGCCCATTTGTGCTAACCCCGGGCCGTGCTGCGGCGCAAGGAAGAACCGACGTGGCTCGCGGTCCTCGCTCTCTCGCTCGTGGCGTGTGGTGACGGGAAGCAACGGGAGCAGCGAGCGAGTGCCGCGACGTCGCCTTCGACGACGACGGCTCCCGTGACGGAGGCGTCGGCGGCGCCGCCCGGGAGCGCGTCGGCCGTCGCGGTCGACGCGGGCTCGACGACGAGCCTGCCCGTCCTCTCGACGCCCTTGCCGGAAGAAGATCTCTATCCGAAGACCCTGAAAGAGCAGCGCGCCGCGATGCTGCGGCGGATGAAGGTGATGCTTCGCCTCGACGACGAGCAGCTCGGCGCCGTCGACAAGATCCTCGAGGCGTCGCCCATCGCGGGGCAGGGCAACCCGGAGATCGTGAGCTACGCCATCACGCGCGCGGCGTGCCGCGAGCGGCGCGAGGCCGCGCACGTCGTCGAGGTCGAGCACCCGGTCTGTGGCGCACCCTTCATGGCGCCGCTCTACGATCCGCGCGCGGGCGAGACCGAGGCCGACGCGCGCGCGTGCATCGACGAGTACGAGTTCCCCGACATGCCGTGCGACTACCCGGTCACGTGGGTCTCCTCGCGCGAAGCGGCGGATCTCTGCGCCGCGGAGGGCAAGCGCATCTGCGACGCGCACGAGTGGGAGGGCGGGTGCGCCGGCGCGCTGCACTCACCCGACGTCGAGTACGCGTGGGGCAAGCCGCGCAAGGAGATGAAGATCCGCCACAACGCCGAGCGCGAGATCATCTGGGCCTACGGGCCCGAGAAGGATCACGACAAGTGCGCGACCGACAGCAAGAAGAGCGAGAAGTGCGAGAAGAGCGGGTGGAAGAAGTGCGGATCGAACACGTACCCGTCCGGCTCGTTCCCCAGCTGCAAGAGCCCGCTCGGCGTCTGGGATCAGCACGGCAACGTGGCGGAGCACATGAACATGCCGCTCCGCCCCGCCGAGCTCGCGAGCCGCGGCGGCAGCGGCGAGACCGAGATGAAGGGCAGCTGGTTCATCTTCAAGCACTTCGAAGCGCACGAAGACGACTGCCGCTGGCGCGCGCCCGACTGGCACGTGACCAAGCTCATGTCACGCGACAGCCACGCGAACTACCACCTCGGGTTTCGCTGCTGCAAGTCGATCGGCGGCGCCGCCGACACGGATCGCTGAGCGCTCGGCTCTTCGCGCGCGAGCGCCTTCAGTAGGGCAGGTAGAAGTCGACGGCCTCGAGGTTCGTCACCGCCGACGCGCCCGAGCCCTCCTTCACGTTCGCGCCGGCCACGAGGAGGCCGCCGCCGCCGATCAACATCGCGTCCTTCGCCTTCGACAGCTCGGTCTTCGACGCGCCGACACCGTCGAGGATCACGTCCTCGATGCGCGTCGTCTTGGTGCCGTTGGCAGGCGTCTCGTTGATGTTCGGGCACGGGTGCGCTTGCAGGCACATCCACGTCTGGACCGCGTGCTGCGCGAGATAGATCTTGTCGCTCTTGTCGAGGTCGTTGCCGCCCGCGCCGACCCACGCCGCGGTGACGACGATCTCGGAGACCTTCTTGTTCGTCTTGGGGTCCGCGTCGGAGAGCTTGAGCGTGCCCTGCACGATCGCATGTCCCGCGCGGAACGCGGCGTCGAGCTTGGCGGCCTTCGTCGCGCTGAGGCCCATCGCGCCGAGGTCGAGCGTCGTGACGCTGCAGCTCGCGGCCGCCTTGCCGTTCGTGCACTTCGTCTGCGTCGCGTTCGCGCGCTTCACCGTCGCGACGTTGCTCGTCGCGTCGTTCGACAGCGCGAGGAAGAGCCCCGTCGCCTTCGCGGCGGTCAGATCCTCGTCGTTGGTGCCGACGTCGGCGTTCTCGGTGGAGCAGCCGGCAGCGAACATCGAAGCGAAGACCAACGCAGACGCAAGAGCTCGAACCATGATTCCCTCCCACCACCCCCCGGGGGGTGTGACCTGGCGGCCCCCTCCTTAGGTCAGGTGTAGGTTGGCTGTCACCCTGATTCGTCCGTGACCGTCCGGTTTTCGACGGTCGGGCCCTCGGCGCCTTCGGTGGTAGAGGAAGACATGGACTTCGCGAAGACCCCCAAGCTCGCCTCGATCCTCGAACGCGTCCGCGGTTTCGTCGAGACGGAGGTCCACCCGCTCGAGCGGGAGCTCTTCGCGAGGAAGAGCTTCAAGGCCGTCGAGCCGGAGCTCGCGCGCGCGAGAGAGAAGGTGAAAGCGCTCGGGCTCTTCGCGCCGCAGCTGCCGACGGCGTGGGGCGGCATGGGGCTCTCGCTCGTGGAGCACGCGATGGTGACCGAGGAGCTCGGCAAGAGCCCGCTCGGGCACTACCTCTTCAACTGCCAAGCGCCCGACGCAGGTAACATGGAGATACTGATGCAGTTTGGTAGCGACGAGCAGAAGGAGCGCTGGCTGCGCCCCCTCGCCTCGGGCGCCATCCGGAGCTGCTTCTCCATGACCGAGCCGGACCTGCCGGGATCGAACCCCACGTGGCTCGCGACGACCGCGAGGCGCGACGGCGATCACTACGTCATCGAAGGGACGAAGTGGTTCACGTCGTCGGCCGACGGCGCCGCGTTCGCGATCGTGATGGCGGTCACGAACCCCGACGCGCCGCCGCACCTCCGCGCGAGCCAGATCATCGTGCCGACCGATACGCCGGGGTTCCGCCTCGTCCGCAACATCTCGGTCATGGGGGACGAGGGGGACGGCTGGGCGAGCCACGCCGAGGTCGCCTACGAGGGCTGCCGCGTGCCCGTCTCGAACCTGCTCGGCCCCGAGAACAGCGGCTTCTTCATCGCGCAGGAGCGCCTCGGCCCGGGGCGCATCCACCACGCGATGCGCTGGATCGGCATCGCCGAGCGCGCCTTCGATCTCATGTGCAAGCGCGCCGCGTCGCGCGACATCGCGCCCGGCAAGAAGCTCGCGCACAAGCAGATCGTGCAGGCTTGGATCGCCGAGAGCCGCGCGGAGATCGACGCCTCGCGCCTCTACGTCATGCACACGGCGTGGCGCATCGAGAAGGAGGGCGCAGCCGAGGCGCGCGACGCGATCAGCGCGATCAAGTTCTTCGTCGCCGACATGCTCACGCGCGTCCTCGACCGCGCGGTGCAGACGCACGGCGCGCTCGGCATCAGCGACGAGACCGTGCTCGCGCACTTCTATCGCCACGAGCGCGGCGCGCACATCTACGACGGCGCGGACGAGGTCCACAAGGTGAGCCTCGCGAAGCGGATCTTGCGAGGGTACGGGGTCAGCCTGTGAGCGAGATCGACGGCGCGAAGCCCGTTCGGCAGGGCGAGGAGCTCGATCTCGCTGCGCTCGAGCGCTACCTCGCGGGGCCGTTCGAGGCCGCGTTCGGGCGCGCGCTCGAGCGCGTGCGGATCGAGCAGTTCCCGAGCGGGCACTCGAACCTCACGTACCTGCTGTCGGTGGAGACCTCGGGGGGCGATCCGGTCGAGCTCGTGCTCCGTCGCCCACCCTTCGGCAACCGCGTGAAGAGCGCGCACGACATGGGGCGCGAGCACCGCATCCTCTCGCGGCTCTCTCGGCCGGAGGGAGGCGTCGCGCCTTGGGACAAGGCGCCGAGGCCGATCCTCCTCGCCGACGACGAGTCGGTGCTCGGCGCGCCGTTCTACGTGATGGAGCGCGTGCGGGGTACGATCTTGCGGCGCAAGTCGGCGTCGGATCCGAGGCTCGACGCCGAGACGGCGAGGCGCCTCTCGGTCGCCTTCGTCGACGCGCTCGTGGAGCTCCACGCGCTGCCCTACGAGCGGATGGGGCTCGCCGACCTCGGCAAGCCGGAGGGCTACGTCGAGCGGCAAGTCCGAGGCTGGACCAAGCGCTACGCCGACGCGAAGACCGACGACATCCCGGAGGTCGAGGCGGCTGCGGCGTGGCTCATCGAGCACCTGCCGGCGTCTCCACCTGCGACATTGATACATAACGATTTCAAGTACGACAACATCGTGCTCGATGGTGAAGATCTCGTGAAGGTGCGCGGCGTGCTCGACTGGGAGATGTCGACGATCGGCGACCCGCTCATGGATCTCGGCACCTCGCTCGGCTACTGGGTCGAGGCGACGGATCCGGAGCCCATCAAGGCGTTCGCCTTCGGGCCCACGTTCGTGCCGGGGAGCTTCACGCGGCGCGAGGTCGCCGAGCTCTACGCCGAGAGGACCGGTCGCGACGTCTCGAACCTCGTCTTCTACTACGTCTTCGCGCTCTTCAAGACCGCCGTCGTGGCGCAGCAGATCTACGCGCGCTGGAAGGCGGGGCTCACGAAGGATCCCCGCTTCGGCGCGATGATCGTGGGCGTGAGGCTGCTCGCCGAGGGCGCCGTGAAGGCGATGGACGCGCAGTCGATCTGATCGTCAAGCGCCGTAGGTGGCGTAGAGGTAGCGGGCGATGTCGGCCGACTCGAACATGCTCGTGCCCGTGTTGGGATCGACGAGGTAGGGGACCATCATCTTGCCGCTCAGCGCGACGAACGCGTCGCGGTTCCTCGAGCGCTTGCCGACGTTGTGCAGGCGATAGGGCAGCTCGAGGTTCGAGAGCGCCTCGCGCGCGATGCGGCAGTAGGGGGACGTCTCGAACGAGTAGAGCTCGAGCGGGAGCTCGGGGCGCCGCGAGGGGCGCGCGCGGACGCGACCGAGCCGGGGCAGGCCCGCGACGGCCGCGCGCATCGTCGCGAACGGGCCGCCGGCGATCGCGGCGGGCGTCGCGCCGTCGCCGTAAGTCGTCGCGAGGTAGCGGACGATCTCCACCGACTCGTACATCTGCCGGTTCTCGTTCGGATCGACGAGGAACGGGAACTGCGCGCGCCCACCCTTCTCACGCACGACGTCGCGGAAGCGCGCGCCGCCGGGCGGGCAAGGGAAGATCATCGGTGAGAGGTCGAGCTCCGTCATGGCCTCGCGGACCTTGCGACAGAACGGGCACGACTCGAACTCGTAGAGCTCGAGCGGGCGCGCAGGCTCGCGGCTCTCTCTCTCCGCGTACCAGCCTCGTCCGAGCTCGAGGATGGTCGCGGTGTAGGAGGTGACGACGTCGAGGGCGCGGTTCACGACGCGGAGCATAGCGCGGCGCTCCTGCACGCGGACGCGCGAGCGATAGTGAGTGAGGGCTCACTCTTTCAATTGCGCCAGCGCCGAGGAGCGCCTCTACTCGTGAGGATGGCGCGCCCCGTGACCATTCGAGAGAGCGATCTGCTCGAGGCCGCGCGGCAGGTCTTCCTCGAGAAGGGGACGCAGGCGACGACGGCGCAGGTGGCGCATCGCGCTGGCGTCTCGGAGGGGACGCTGTTCAAGCGCTTCGGCACGAAGGCCGATCTCTTCCGCGCGGCGATGAGCCTCGGCGAGCGGATGGAGCCGCCGACCTTCTCGCGCATCGAAGAGCTCGTCGGGCAGGGCGACGTCGAGGCCAACCTGGTGCTGCTCGGGCTCGACCTCGTGGCGTTCTTCCAGCGGCTCTTGCCGCTCACGATGATGCAGTGGTCGAACCCGCGGCTCGCGGGGCGTCTGCCCGAGCACCTCGACGTGCCCGAGCCCCCGCCGATCGCGGCGCAGCACAGGCTCTCGCGCTACCTCGACGAGGAGGTGCGCGCGGGGCGCGCCTCGATCGAGAACACCGCGGCGTTCGCGCGAGCGTTCCTCGGCGCGCTGAACGCGTACGTGTTCTTCGAGATGCTTTCGCGGCATCACGGCGTCGCAGGGGCGGGCGCGACCTCGTCGCTGGCCGCCGAAGAGTACGTGCGGGCGCACGTCCGCGCGCTGTGGCACGGGATCCGCCCTCACGCGATCCCGAAGCCGCGCGCGAGCGAGCGCCGACGCGCGGCCCGTTGAGCGCGTCGTCCGCTCGTTCGCGGGGCGCGGCTCAGCGGTTGATCGCGAAGAACTTCTTGATCTTGCCGATGAGCTGGCTGCTCGTCTCGAGCTTCACGCTCGCGCGCTCCCCGCTCGTGAGCTCCTCCTGGGTCGCGTCGAGCTCGAGCTGCCGTTCGGCGAGCACCTCACTGAGCCGCTCGATCACCGTCGGGTTGCTGCGGAGGACCTCTTCGAACGCGGCGTGATCGATCACGAGCAGCTCGCACTCGGATCCGGCCTTCACCGTCGCCTTGCGCCGCTCGCCCGTGACGAGCGCCATCTCGCCGAAGAACTGCCCCGCGCCGAGCCGCGCGACCTCCTGCGACGCCGTGAGCTTGCCGTTCTCGAGGACGATCACGACCTCGCCCTTCAAGATGATGAAGAGCTCCGAGCTCTCGTCGCCCTGCCGCACGACGACCTCGCCGGAGGAGAAGAGCCGCGTGGTGGCCCGCGCGGCGAGGGCCCGACGCTCCGCTTCGTCGATGACCTGGAGGAAGTCGACCTTCTCGAGCGCGACAGCCCTCGCGGTCGCCTGCGTCTCGGTCGCGCGTGACTGCTCCGCGCTCGCGTCGAGGTGCAGCATCCGCTGAGGGAGGGTGAACGAGATGCCGGCGCGGCGGAGCGCGTACCAGATGCGATCCCGCACGCCGCCGTCGATGCCGTCGCGGCGGTGGAAGTCCTCGATGAAGTAGCGGATCCAGTACTCGATGCCCGAGTCCTTGAAGTCGTTGGTCACGACGCTCGCGGGCGGCTCGACGAGCACGCTCGGGGCGCTCTTGACCGCCTCGAGGATGACCTCTTGGACGCGCTTGGGCGGCGTATCGTAACCTATTTGCAGGAAGGCCGAGCGGCGCACGGCCGGCGTGGGCTTCGTGTAGTTCTTGAGCGGCGCCTTGGCGAGCAGGCCGTTCGGGACGATGACCTCGAGCTCGTCGAGGGTCACGAGCTTCGTGGCGCGCCAGTTGATTTCGATCACGCGGCCGATGTGCTTCGGCTCGGCGTCGAACTGGATCCAATCCCCGACGTCGAACGGGCGCTGGAGCTGGACGGCGAGGCCGGCGACGAGGTTGCCGAGGGTCTCCTGCAGCGAGAGGCCGATGACCGCCGTGAGCAGCGCGCTCGTCGTGAGGATCTGTCCTGGCTCGAAGCCCACGCTGCGCAGGATCGCCAGGAGGACGACGAAGTAGACGACGCCCTGCGCGATGTCGCGGATGATCTTCGGGACCGGCGTCGACAGGCGCCGGTGCAGCAGCACCTCGAACACGAGGAGGACCGCGCTGCGCCCGATCGTCGCGAGGAGCGCGCCGAGCGAGACGAGGCCGACGAGGTGGCCGAGCGCCGAGTCCTCGGCGAAGAAGAGCCCCGCGACACGCGTGGCGAGGTGGGTGCTCAGGTAGATGAAGGGCTGGCGCAGCAGCTTCCGCTCGTTCGAGGGGACGAGGATCCACGTGGCGAAGATGAGCGCGAGGGCGATCGCGAGACCGATGGTCTGCGACGAGGCGCTGCCGAGAGCCTTGAGGAGAGGTTCCATCCGATCGCCGAGGGCGCCGCCAACATCGCACGCCGCATGGTGCGCGCTCAAGGCCGCCGCCCCGCCGTCGATGGCGCGCTCGCCGAAATGGAAGAAGCCCTCGCGACGTATCGCAAGGGCTCCTCCCACCGCGGCGCGTTTCGCCGTGGGGCGTCAGCGATCGATCAGTTGCACATCGGCATCTTGCTGAGCGAGTCGAGCGCCGATTGGCAGCCGGTCTTCAGACCGTCCATCGCCGCCGGCCCGATCGCCGCGGCCTTGGCCCACGCCTCACGCGACTGCTTGAGCGACTGGCGCATCGAGTCCTGAGCGCTCGGCGGCATCTTGGAGATGCACGCCTCCATCTTCGTCAGGTACTGGTCGCACTCGGGGACACCGACGCTCCCTCCGCTGCCGCCGCCGCCACCGCCGCCATCGTCGGGAGGCGAGTCGAAGCCGCCGTGCTTCGGCCGCATGAGGCCCATCGCCGCGAAGCCGCCGAGGGCGCCCGCGCCGGCGATGTTCAGGCCCTCGACCTTGTAGCTCCAGGTGCCGTCGTTGGCCTTGAGCTCGACCGCGAGCGCCGTCGTCATGCGATCGTCGCCGTCGACCTTCAGCGCCTTGTAGGGGATCTTCTGCTCCTTCAGCGTGTCCTTGAGATCCTTGTCGTCGAGGAGCGTCTTCACGAAGCGACCCGTGTCGAGCCAGAGCAAGAGGTGGGGCTTCGTGTTGAGGGCGTTCAGCGCCTTCTTGTGCGCCTTGTCGTCCTTGAGCGTCTGGCCGTTGCCGCTGAAGCCGTCGACGATCGCGTTGACGCGCTCCTTCTTGCCGACCGCGAAGATGAGGTAGTCGCCCTGGAAGACGACCTTCACCATCGGGAACTTGTCCTCCTTCGGCTTCGCGGTGAAGCCGCCGTCCTTCGCGGTGGTGTCGAAGACGTCCTTGCCGAGCTTCTCGACGACCTCTTCGCGCAGCGTCTTGACGAGCTTCTCGGCCGCCTTCTTGTCCTTGACCGCCATGGCGAACACGCCGCCGACGTTGTCGAGGATGTCCTCCGGCTTCGGCGGGTCGTTCTTGTCGAGCTTCAGCTTGTCGCTCGCGGTGATCGCGAAGATCGCCTGGTCGCCGATGGCGTCGTAGGCGGTCGCGAGCGAGATGCCGTAGTCCTTCTCGACCTGATCGAGCTCCTTCTCGAACGCCTTGCCCTGCTCCTTGTTGGCGTCCTTCATGCTCTTGATGACCTGCTCCTGCGCCTCTTTGCCGGTGAGCTTCGACTTCGTCGAGAAGGCGATGTAGCCGACGGTGTCGGCGGGGAGCTTCTCGGCCATGTCGAGCTTGGCGGCCGACTCGAGCGTCTTGTCGTCGGGGAGCTTCTTGCCCTTGAGCTGGCCCGAGAGGGTCGTCACCATGCCGGCCGAGGTGAAGCGGAGCGAGCCGGTGAACGGCGCGATGCCGTCGAAGTAGTCCTTCTTGACGTCCTTGTCGTCGATGACCTCGGGATCGACGTAGGCGATCATCACCGATCCGCCCTCGTACTTCGCCTGCTTGAAGGTGTCGTTCGTGGTGAGCGCGTCCTTGTCGCCGGCGATGACGCGCGTCGTGTCCTCGACCATGTCCTTGTCGCCGAAGACGGCGAGCTTCTTCGACTCGATCCACGCGAACGTGTCGTGGTCGCCCTTCATGCTCATCATCGAGAAGGACTTCTCGTAGGGGCTCATCTTCGCGAGCTTGTCGAAGTCGACGTCCCGACGGTCGATCTCGTAGGTCGTGGCGCCGTGCATCGCGTCGCCCTTGTTGAAGCGCTTCGACTTGAGGAGCTTCTCGATGTTGGTCGAGAAGGAGACGATGACCGCCGCGCTCCCCTTCTTGCTCATGTCGCGCCCCATGAACGCGACGCCGGACACGCCCTTGATGATGTCCTTCGCGTCGTCCTTCGAGATGTCGAACGCGCTCGAGAGGCCGTCGATCATGTCGTCGACCTTGGCGTCGGGCTCGAGCTCCTTCGTGTCGATGATGTCGGTCCCCGCGAGCTGCAGCAGGGCCTTCGACATGCTGGGCACTTCGACGTAGATCTGCGTGTCCTTGGGCGCGTATTTCGCGAGCACCGGGCCGCTCGAGCCGAAGTACCACCACGCGGCGTACCCGATGCCGCCGAGCGCGAAGAGACCCACGACGAGGCCGATGATGAGGCCGATGGGCGACTTCTTCGCCGCGCCACCGGGCGCGCCTGCCGAAGGAACGGCCGGCTGGGTCGGCTGCGCGGGGACGCCGGCGCCGGGGGGCGCGCCTGGGGGCGGGCCGTAGCCGCCGGGAGGAGCGCCCCCGGGGGGTTGGCCTCCGGGAGGAGGGCCGTAGCCTCCGCCGCCAGGAGGCGGACCGTAGCCACCCCCGCCATATCCTCCGGGCGGGTTGCCCGCTGCGTTCTGTTGATTGAGGTCGCCCAACATCTGTCCCTCTTCTGCTCAGCTTCTCTTGCGACTGGGTCGGTGGATGGAGCCCGAGCGAAATGCGGCTCGTGGCGCCGTGCCGGCCACTGCTGGCGCGGATTGGTGTTCCCCCGGTCCGACCCCCCCGAAGGCTCGCGGGGGGCGGCTCTCTCGTCGTGCGACCTGGGCCGCGCGGACAAGGGAGTGCGTGACGCATAACGGGTCTCGCGCCGAATGTCGATATGGCGTCCCAACGCGATCTGCTCGAGGGCGCGATGGGGCCGGCGCGGCTACTACGCGGCGGGTCCGCCGTTCTCCCCACGGGCGGCGCGAGGCCGCGGATCGTCGTGCTTCGCGAGCCATCGCGCCGCGATCTCCACGAATCGATCGGGGACCTCGAGCTGCGGGACGTGGCCCACGTCGGCGAGCTCGGTGAGCTGGATCTGAGGGGCCGCCGCGACCGCGGCGCGCGACGCCCGCACGTCGACGAGTCGGTCCTCCACGCCGTGGACGATCAGCGTGGGCACCGCGAGGGCGCGGATTTTTCGGCTGTAGGAGGGGCTCAACGCGAGCGCCAGCACCGAGCGCGCCGCTTCCGAGAACGCCTGGTCGACCCAGGGTCGCGAGGCGCGCGTGCGGGCCAGCTCGACGTGGGCCTCGACGACGTCGCGCGGCACGCGCGCCGGATCGACGCAGCACACGCTCAAGAGCTCGTGCACCATCTGCCGCGGCCCGGCCTTCCGCGCGCGGCGCCGGAGGAGGGTCGCGCCGAAGGGCGCGCACGAGAGGGCGAGCGTCAGGAGGAACCGCGGGCTCGGGCGCGCGCCCGCGACCGGGGGGAGCGCCGGACACGCGAGCAACGTGCTGCGGACGCGCTCCGGACGGCGAGAGGCCTCGAGCAGCGAGAGCGCCCCGCCGAGCGAGTTGCCGATCAGGTGGACGGGCTCGGGCGAGATGGCGTCGACGAAGCGCGCGAGGGCGTCACCGAGCACGTCGACCGAGGCGCCGCGGGCGACGCGCGGCGAGAGCCCGAATCCCGGGAGATCCAACGCGACGACGCGGCCGTGCTCCGCGAGCGCACGCCCGACCGCCAACCAGTTGTTGTGCGAGCCACCGAGGCCGTGCACGAGCACGATGGTGCTGCCTGCGCCGCCGAAATCGACGAAGTGCAGGACGTCGCCGTCGAGGTCGATGCTCTCGTGATGCATGGGGCGACGCCTCCTCGTGGTGCGCCGATTCGAGACGAAGAGCCGATGGAAACGAAAACGGCACCACGAGGGCGCCGTCTTCGTTCACGCGAACCGAACGTCGTCCGTTCGGCTCACTTCTTCGGCTTGGGAGCTGCGGGCTTCGCGGGCGTCGCGGGCTTCGCCGGTGCGGCCGGCTTTGCCGGTGCGGCGGGCTTCGCGGGCGCCGACGTCGGCTTCGCCGGCGCGGACGTGGGCTTCGGCGGGAGCGGCGCCGACTTCGGCGTGGCCGGGCCCGTCGAGGCTGGCATCGTCTGCGTCGATCCGTCCGCGTTCTTCTTCTCGATGATCTTGAACTGCACGCGGCGGTTCTTGGCGCGACCCTCTTCGGTGTCGTTGCTGGCGATGGGCATGTCGGGCCCGTAGCCGTGGGCGCTGAGGCGCTTGTCCTCGACGCCGCGCTTCACGAGCGCCTTCATGACGCTCTTGGCGCGGTCGTTCGAGAGCTGCGTGTTGAGGGCCTTCGCGCCCTTGTTGTCGGTGTGGCCCTGGACCTCGAGCTTCAGGATTTCGGGGTGGTCCTTGATCGCCTTCGCGACGTTGTCGAGCAGCGGGTCGGAGACGGGCTTGATCGTCGCCTTGCCGGTGTCGAACTGCACCTGCTCGTTGATGACGATCTCGCCCTCGCGGACGACGACCTGCGGGCAGCCGTTCTTCTCCGGATCCGGATCCGCCTTGCCAGGCTCCTTCGGGCAGGCGTCCTTGTCGTCGTTGATGCCGTCGCCGTCGGTGTCGCCGGGGCAGCCGTTCGTCTTCGGATCCGTCGTCGGAACGCCCGGCACGTCGGGGCAGGCGTCGACCGGATCGGGGATCTTGTCGCCGTCCTTGTCGGGGCAGCCGTTCGTCTTCGGATCGTCGGTCTTCATGCCCGCGGTGTCCGGGCACGCGTCGACGTCGTCGGTGATGCCGTCGTTGTCGCGGTCCTTCGGGAGCGGGCAGCCGTTCTTCGCCGGATCGGGCGACGCGACGCCAGGAACCTCGGGGCACGCGTCGACCTCGTCGGGGATGCCGTCGCCGTCCTTGTCCTTCACCGCGGGGACAGGGCAGCCGTTCTTCGTCGGATCGGGGTTCGGCGAGCCGGGCTCGTTCGGGCACGCGTCCTTGTCGTCGGTGATGCCGTCCTTGTCGGCGTCGCCCGGCTCGACCTTCTTGCGGGTCTTTTCCATGCCGAACGCGAAGCCGCCGCGGAAGGCGATGTTGATCGCATTGCCGGCGCCGGGGCCGCAGCCATCGAGATCCTTCTCGCTGAGGAGGTAGCCGTCGGGACCGAGCTCGCCGAAGAAGGTGAGGCCGGAGACGAGCGACAGCTCACCGCCCACGCCGCCGCGGAGGCCCAAGCCCGCCGTCGCGTGCGCGCCGCACTTCGTCCCCGCGGAGACCGAGTTCACGTCGATCTTCGTGACGCTCGTGTCGACGTTCTGCCACGAGGGGCCGCCCGCGAAGTCGATGTAGAGGGCGAACGGATCGAGGCGCAGCGGGTACACGCGCGCCTGCAGCCACAGGTTGTTGAGCCCGCGGCGAATGTCGGAGAACGACGTGTTGTTGATGTCGAGCTGATCGAGGCCGAGGTCGGCGTGCTCGTAGCCGACGCCGACGCCGATGTACCGGTTGAAGCGGACGATCGCGTCGATGCCGATGAGCAGGCCGTTCGTCGTCGCGTTGCTGTTCGGGCCCGCGTCCGGAACGGGCGAGTGGTTGAAGCGGTGGCCGATGCCGAGGTGGGCGAACGCGCCGAAGCCGAGGCCCGCCTCGGGACCGCCCGTGTTCCAGGGGACCCACTTCGTCTCGTAGCGATCGGGAGCCGGCGCCGCGGCGCCGCCCGTGGTCATTTCCGTCGCGGCGGGGGCCGCTTGGCCGGTCATGGCAGGAGCCGTCGCCGTTGCCCCGGCGGTCGCCGTCCCTGCGGGCGCGCTCGCCGCCGCCGTCCCGCCTGCTGCCGTCCCGCCTG
>CAYYKK010000111.1:0-21070 GCA_964467935.1 uncultured Polyangiaceae bacterium | reverse complement strand
CTCTTTCCAAATGGCGAGCTGCGACACGCACAACACGAACTACACGTCGCACCCGCTCATCCTCCAGGAGACGTTCGAGATGATCGCGACCCTCATCAAGGAGATGGACCAGACGACGTTCGACGGCTCCAGCGACAAGCTGAGCGACCACGTCCACGTGCTCGTCATCAGCGAGTTCTGTCGCACGCCGCAGATCAACCTCTCCGGCGGGCGCGACCATTACCCGAACAACAGCGCGCTCATCATCTCGCCGAAGTTCAAGGCCAACACGGTGTTCGGCGCGAGCGACGGGCCCCAGCTGCTGCCGGTGGATCAGGCCGGGGTGTTCTCGGACGGCGCGCGGCCTCCGACGCCCGCGGACGTGCTCGCGACGTTCATGGGCGCGTTCGGCGTCGATCCGCGCAAATACATGCGTGACGGCGAGGTCATCCAGGAGCTCTTGCAATGAGGCTCGTCGCGCTCTCGCTCGTGGTCTCGGGCGCGGTCTCTGCCGTCGGCTGCTCGTCGAGCGGCGGAGCCTCGGCGCCGCGGCAGGCGGGGACCCTCTCGGTCGCGCCGGTCGAATGGAAGGCCGACGCGAGCGACGTCGGCAACGTGACGTCGCTCGCCGAGTCGGCCGGGGACGTCGCGGTCTTCAGCGACAAAGGCGCGCTCGTCTTCGCGGGCGGCGCGCTCGCGTCGACCGACGTGGCCGTCACCGCGTGGCGGTCCGGCGCAGCCGTGATCCCCGCGCCCGACAGCGCCGAGACCTGGCTCGTCGCGCCCGGCGCGGACGGCCACGTGTATCGGCTGAGGGCGATGTCGACGCTCGAGGACGTGTCCGATCGCTATGGTCTGTCCGACGCCTCGGTGGGCGCCGTCGTGGCGGGCTCGGGGGCGTGGATCGTGTTCGGGCTCGACGACGGCATCGCCGTCGCCGACGGCGTGAACGTCACGCGCTACGACGGTCCGATGAAGGGGCTCTCCGCCTACGGCTCGCGCGCGGCGGGCGTCCTCGACGACGGGTCCGTGCGGGTCATCGATCTCACCACGATGAAGGCTGCGTCGTACGCGAAGCTCGGCGCCGTCGCGACGGCCTTCGACGGGACCGGAAAGCTCTGGGTCGAGACCGCGCACGAGCTCTTCGAGGAGAACGGCGACCAGCTCGAGACCTTCTATCGCAATGACGCGCTCGCGTTCCACGGGCTCGCGTTCGGGGGAGGACACCTCTGGTTCGCGGCGGGCGGCGAGCTCGGGCTCGTCGACGGCGACAAGGTCTCGCTCGCGAAGGCCGACGTCGCGCCCGACGCTTCGCTCTTCGGCTCACCGAGCGGCGACGTGTGGACGCTGTCGGGCGGACAGCTCGCGCGCTTCGGTGTGCCCGTGACGGGCGACGAGGCCGATTGGCGCGCGAACATCCTGCCCGTCTACGCGCGCGTCTGCAGCCAATGCCACGCCCCGGGCGGTACGGCGGGGACGGATCTCTCGACCTACACCGCGTGGACGGAGCGCCGAAAAGCCATTTACCAGCGCGTCGTCGTCGACAAGAACATGCCGCAGGGACAGACCATTTCGGACGACGATCTCGCGGCCGTCTCGACCTGGACGCAGGCGATGCCCTGAGCGTCGAGACGGCGGCGAATCGCTATTTGTCCGGGTTGATGCTGACCCTGTTGCCCCCGGCGATGACGTTGAGATCGCCGGGCGTCAGCTTGATGACCGATCGGCCCACCTTGAGCTCGATCGTCGTGTCGCTCTCGAAGACGATCGCCTGCTTCGCGAGGAGCATGAACTCACCCTCCTTGCTCTCGAGCACGATGTCCTTGCCGGCGACCTGCTTGAGCTGCTTGCCGATGGCCTCCTTGCGATCCTGCTCGATGCGCGTCGCGACGTCCTTGGTCACCTCGGTGCGCTGCTCGTCACCGATCTCGATGAATTGCTTGCCGCGGATTTGGATGATGTCGTCGGTGCCGACCCGCGTCGCGCGGTGGTTGCCGACGACGGTCTTCCAGTCGTTGTAGACGACGATGTGCAGATCCTTGTTCGCCTGGATGTAGCAGTTCTCGGCGCCGCTCGTGTCGTCGAGCTTCATCCCGCTGCCCTTCCAAGCGTGGTTCGTCCCCGTCGGCGAGGCCGCCTGGAACGGCCCCGGCTTCGTCACCGTGTCCGAGATCTCGCTGCTCGACATCGGAGAACCGCCATAGGGGCTCTTGTCCGCCCCGGTGAGCCAGTCCCAAAAACCACTGCCGCCCATGACGAGGCGCGGCGTCGCCTCGCTGAAGATGCCTGCGACGTTCTTGTACTTCGGGAGCGCGTCGGGGACCGGATTCTGCTCGGTGTACACCCGCCCGACGACCACGGGGCGATCGGGATCGCCGCCGAGGAATCCGACGAACACCTCTTGTCCGATGCGCGGCACGTTGATGGCGCCGAAGCCCTTGCCCGCCCACGGTTGGTTGGTCGGCAACCAGCACGAGCTCTTCTCGTCACGCTGGCTCTCGCGATCCCAGTGGAAGTGGACGCGGACGCGCGCCCACTCGTCGGTGTGGATCTCCTCGCCCGCGGGGCCCACCACGGTCGCGCTCTCGAGGCCCCGCAGATCGGGCTTCGGTGTGATCGGGTCGGGCCGGTACGGCGACGTGGTCGGAACGCACTCGACGTGAACCGTCCATCGGCCGTCGTGCGTCCCTGAGAGATCGGCGTGCGTCACGAGCAGCGTCTCCGCCAACATGCGGTGAGGGTGCCCCGCGACGCTGGTGACCATGCCGGGCGAGAGCTCCAGCACGCAGGATTCGAACCGCACGAGCTTCGCTCCATTGCGGCGCTCGTGGAGGCGGTCTTGGGTCTTGCGTTGGCCGGCGGCGTCGTCGGTCCGCGCTGCGCCGCGATCGTCTGCGGCCGGCGTGCCCCCGTCGGACGAAGTCGCGTAGAGAAACGCGCCTGGCTCGTAGTCGAATTGCTCGAGCTTCGCCTCCTGCGGGAGCCCTCCCGATTGGCTCTTGCGCGGCTGTGACGTGCTCTCGAGGCGGTAGTCGAGATCCCCGATCGTCATCTTGCCCGGGCGGAGATTCGAGCGAACGCCGACGCCGGTGACGAAGCGCGCGATGTGGTCGCTCGGCTCGTCGACGTAGGGGATCCCCGCGTGCTCCACTTGGGCCGCCTCGGGCTTGTCCGACAGAACGAGCTTGGTGCCGTCGCCTTCGAACACGAAGAAGTAGCTGATCCCCGCGTCCTCGAGGAGGCGGCTCATGAAGACGAAGTCGCTCTCTCCGTATTGCACGCGGAACTTGCGCTTGCCGTGGGCGGAGCCGTCGACCTTGACCTCGTGCGCGATGCCCCACTCGCCGAGGAGCTCGCGGACGATCTCGAGCTCCGAGAGGTATTGGAAGATCCGGTAGTTCTTTCTCTGCGTGAGCAGCCACAGGTCCGGCACCACGGAGAGCCGGTAGGTCGCGAGACCGTTCACGTCCACGCGGGTCTGCTCCATCTCTTTGCAGAGGCCGCTCCACGAGATGCGCGACGATCTCGTCTCGAGAGAGAAGCTCGCGTGCCCTCCGATGGCCTCGTCGAAGTCGATGTCGAGGTTCTTCGAGACGACGTGGAGCTCGATCGAGAAGAGCTGGTTGATGCCCTGTGTCACCGCGTAGTCGCGTACGTCGAGGCCGTCTCCCGTGGCGATCCGTGCTTCGATCCTGTTCGTGCTCTGCGACATGATGCGCTCCTCAGGAGTCGGGATTGATGTCGACCTTGGCGGATTGGATGACGATCTCGGCCTCCGTGATCGTGATGGTCGAGTCCTCGACCTTGAGCACGACCGCCTCCTCGCTCTGGACGATGACGTACTTGGAGCCCTTGTAGACCGCGGTGCCCGACGTCTGGACGCCGATGTCGCCCTTGGCCGAGAGGGCGAGGGTCTTGTCGACGCGCTCGTCGCGCAGCTTGCCGACCTCGCAGTATTGGCTGCCGACGACGCGCAGCTCTTGGTTCTCGACCACGTCGATGCGCTGCTTGTTGCGCACCTTGAGCATGTCGTCGCCGCCGATGAACTGTCCGCGGTAATTGCCGATCACGGTCGTCCATTTGTTCTTGGCGAGCCAATTCATGTCGCGCTTCGCCTGGATGAACGTGATGTCCTCGCCCTGGGAATCACCGAGCAAGAAGGCGTTGTCGGACACCGAGGTCGACACCGGTTTGGGCGGCTGCGCCGAGAAGGCCGGGTTCGGATCGCTCCCCGAAAACGTGTTGACGAAGTCCGAGGTCGGCATCGAGTCGGCTGCGCCGGTGATCATCGCCGGCGACGATTTGCCGATGATGCCGGTCACCTTCATGCCCTGCGGCATCGGGTACGCCGGTTTGTTCGACTTGGTGAAGACGCGGCCGATCACCATGGGCCGGTCGGGATCGCCGCCCAAGAACTCGACGAGCACCTCCTGGCCGACGCGCGGCAGCGACACGCCACCGAAGCCCGCGCCCGCCCAGGGCTGATTGACCGGCAGCCAGCACGAGCTCTTCTCGTCCCGCTGGCTCTCGCGATCCCAATGAAAGTGCACGCGCACGCGGCCGTACTCGTCGGTGTGGATCTCGTCGTCGCCGGGGCCCACGACGGCCGCGCTCTCCAGGCCGGGTACGCGCGGTCGCGGCGCGGCGAAGTCGGGACGGAACGGGACGTCGGTGGGCGCGCACTGACACTCTACGCGCCAGTCGTCGTCGTGACCGCCCGCGATCGCCGCGCTGGTGACGAGGAGGGCGCCCTTGCTGACGGACGGATGCGGGTGCGCGAACACGGAGAGCGTCGTGCCCGGCGTGAGCGCGAGCACGTTCGACTCGAGAGCGACGCGAACGGCATCTTGGCGCCGGCCGAGCAAGCGGTTCTCCGTCCTGCGCGAGCCGGTCCCCTCGTCGGTGCGCGCGGTGCCGCGATCGTCGGCGGCGGGCGTGTTGCCTCCTTTCGGGGCGGTGAAGAGGAAGACGCCCGGCTCGTAGTCGAACCGCTCGAGCGGCGCCTCTTGCGCGAGTCCTCGGTTCGCGGAGAGCCGCGGCTGTTGCGTGCTCGGTCGCCGATACTCGAGATCGCCGATGGTGTTCTTGCTCGGGCGGGTCCGCTGCGTCAGCGCGACCGCGGTGACGAAGCGCACGTCGGTGGTCCCGGGCTCGTCGTGGAAATGCAGGTTCGCGTGGCTGACTTCGCGCGCTTGAGGCTCGTCGGCGAGGACCATCGTGGTCTCGTCGTCGGCGTCCTCGAAATAGAAGCTGATCCCAGCGTCCTCGAGCATGCGGCTCACGAAGTCGAAGTCGCTCTCGCCGTATTGGACCCGGAACTTGCGGGCGAGATGGGCGGCGGGATCGATCTCGGCGCGGTGGGGGACGCCCCACTCGCCCAGGATCTGCTGCACGATCTCGATTTCGCTCTTGTACTGGAAGATTCGGTAGTTCTTGCGCTGCGTGAGCAAATAGGCGCGAGGAGCGATGCTGAGCGTGTAGGTCGCGAGGTTCTCGCGATCGACGCGGATCTGCTCCATGTCGACGCAGACGCCGCGCCAGGTGTGGCTCGAGGCGCCGGACGAGAGGCTGAAATGGGCATCGTTCCCGATGACCTCGTCGAAGTCGATATCCGGGTTGTGCGAGACGACCTCGACCTCGACGCGGAAGAGGCGGCTCATCGCCTGGGTGATCTGGAAGGTGCGGACGTCGAGCGCGTCACCGCTCTTCACGCCGACTCGGGATTGGTTCACCACGGCCATACGCCCTCCGACTTCATCCACGGCTTCGCGCGCTCTTCCCAGACTTGCTTCTTCAGCTCGTCCTTGCCCGCCGAACCTATCGCCTTGGCCCCGGCCCACGCCACGGATCCGGCGGTGGACCCGGCCTTCATCACCTCTTTGACCATGCCTAGCTTCATGGCGTTGTAGGCGCTGAGGACGAACAGCGCCGTATCGAGGCCCATGTCGGGGTTGTAATAGGTCGGCGGGCCGCCGATGACGACGTTCTCCGAGGCCGTCGCGATCACCGCCGGGCAACGCGTCTTGTCGTCGAGGCGAGACGCGGGCTTCTTGTTGTACGAGACGCACATCGAGCCCTGCTCGACGAAGCTGTCGTGGCAGAGGACCTTGTCGATGTCGCCGCCGCGCGCGCCCTCGAGCTTGTTCACGAAGACGTTCGGCGAGCCGGTGGCGATGCCGGGGATGCCCGCCCGGTTGTGGGCGATGTAGTAGTTGACCGACGCATCGATCACCTTGCCGACCGCGTATTCGACGACGAAGGACACGCCGATCGCGACCCAGCCGCCCGGTCCCGCCGCGGCGGCGCCGAGCTTGGCCACGCGGTAGACCTCGTACATGGTCTTTCCGGTCGAGAAGATCGCGTTCGCGATCTTTCCCCACCGCTTGGCCTGGATGGACTGGTGCTCGATGAGGTCGGTCCGCCGCGCCGCGCCTTTGACTTCTTCGCTCATGTTTCCTCCGCGCCCAGAGGTTCGTAGGTCTCCAAGAAGGCTTGGGCGGCCTCGCGGCACGCCTCTTCCATCGCTTGCGGGCCCCTCGATCGGAACGCCCACACCGTCTCGCCGATGGGCCAGAAGATGCTGAGCTCGAACACGTCGAGCGAGCCGCCGACCCGCAAGGCGACGAGCTCGGCGCCCGGCACGGGCTCGTCGAGCGCCCTGCGCTCGATGAGCTCGTACGCCGGGATCGACGTGCGGAACTTCTCGAGCGCGATCTCGACCTTCTGGCGCCAATCCGCGCGCGTGCCGTAGGGGCCCGTGACCACGTTCACCGGCCCGCAGTCGTATTCGTAGCCCGTGTCGTCGATGAACCCCTCGGGGATCTCGAAGACGCACTCGGTCGCCTGGCAGAGCGTCACGGTCGCCTCCTGAACACCACGGACGCCAGCGTGGTCGCGACGCGGGCGTCGACCTCCTCGCGCCTCGACATCGGACCCGCGAACTGGAAGGTCACTTCCAAGTCGTAATAGTCGACGCTGACGAATCGGTAATAGTCGCCGGTCGCGCCGGAGAGCGCGAGGACGGAGACGTCCTCTCCTTCCAGCGGGCCGACCTGGCACGGCGTCTTCTCGAGGATCTTCCGCTCGTCGTACGGACCCTTCGGCAACGACGCCAAGAGCTCCTCCACGGGCGGCTTGCCCTCGGGCGGCACCTTGGCTCGACCGACCATGAGGATGGTGCGCTTGTCGCTCGGATGGCGGAGGACGTGCGTGGTCCGTTCTTCCCACGCGTCGCCGGGGAGCTGGAAGTGGAAGGCGGACGTGCAGAACCAGCTCATCCGAGCTCCACGACGTGCGCGACCTCGGGCATCGAGCGAACCGCGTTGGACGAGGTGGCCACGATGATCTGCGTCCGCGTCGTCCAGCGCAGCAGCGCGCGGACGAGCTCCGGAGCGCCGTCTTCGCCGAATCCGTTCTCGGGGGCGTCGAGCAGGAAGACGGAGTCGTTGATGGCCGCCTTCGCCGTGTAGAGCGCAGCCAGGAAGCCCTGCCGTTCCGACGACGAGAGCGAAGCATAGGTGCGTTCGGCGCCGGTCTCGCGGTGACGCAGGATGGGCGCGAAGCTGATCCCGTGGCGCCTCAGCCCGACGATCTCGAGCGCGGGAAAGAGCTCGCTCATGCGCTGGGCAGCGAGGGCGCGCACGTGCGCGTACTGGGGTTGGTCGAGCACCTCGTAGAAGTCCGAGAACTTCGTGTTGCGAACGGTCAGCCGCTCGCTCGCCGCCGTGTCCTCGGCACCGAAGGAGAGGGGGCCGGCGAGGTCGCGCGTGTCGTGGAAGTAGTGGACCGAGCCGCGCTCGGCGTCGCCGCGTTGGCTCAAGAGCGCTCGCAGGAGCCGCGGGTGCTCGGGCGCGATCGTGGCCTTGCCGAGGATCGACTCGGCGCTCAGGAGGAGGTCTCCCGAGCCCGCGCGTGCGCGCTCCGCTTCGCTCGTCTCCCAATCGAGGCGGACCTTCGCGGAGCCGCCGCTCTCCGCGGGGAGCATGTCCCAACGCGCGTCAGGGGTGCCGTAATCGCCGACCTTCTCCTTCGCCGCGGCGAGCGTGTCGAGGAACGTGGTCTTTCCGCGCGCGAACCGCGCGTGCACCACGACGAGATCGAGATCCCTCGAACGCGGGAGATCCTGTTGGCGACCGTCCAGGCCGCGAATGCCCATGAACGAAAAGAAGCGGATACGCATCGCTCAGAGTCCCCCACTCACGGGTTGCAGGCCGGTCTTCTTCGCCTGGATCTTGATGCAGTCACTCGTGATCACGATGATGCTGTCGCCGACCTTGACCTCGATGCGCTCCTTGCTCTCGATCACGGTGGCTTTGCCGCTGCCGCGCGTCGCGAGGCAAATGCCCTTCGATTGCGACGTGACCTGGATGCCGTCGGCCCCGACGTCCTGGTGGAAGGTGCCGCGGACGTCCTCGACGCGCTTGCCCTTCACCACGAGGTATTGATCCGTGCCGATCTTGACGCGTTGATCCTCCTTCACCTCGCTGTTGGACCGATTGCCGACACGGAGCTGATCGTCCGTGCCCACGAGGCACGATCGGTTGTGGCGGATGACGCCGCGCCAACAATGGTTGACGACGATGTTCAGGTCCTTCTCGGCCTGGAGATAGAAGTTCTCGCTCCCGTTCGCGTCCTCCATCTTGATGCCGCTGCCGTGCCACGCGTGGTTGATGCCCGTGGGCGATGCGGCTTGGAACGCGCCGGGTTGGGTCACGGCCGAGTTGATCTCCGACGACGACATGGGCGTTCCGCCGCCGAGCAAGCTCGATCCACTGCCGGCGGCGCCGCCGTCGGCGGCACCCATGACGAGACGAGGGGTGGACTCGCTGAAGAGACCCGAGACCTCCTTGTAGCGGGGCAGCTTGTCGGGAGGCGGCTGGGTCTCGGTGTAGACGCGACCGATGACGACGGGGCGATCGGGGTCCCCGCCGAGGAACTGCACCATCACCTCCTGCCCGATGCGCGGCAGGTTGACGCCGCCGAACCCGGTCCCGGCCCAGGGCTGGCTCGTCGGCAGCCAACACGAGCTGTTCTCGTCGCGCTTGCTCTCGCGGTCCCAATGAAAGTGGACGCGGACGCGACCGTATTCGTCGGTGTGGATTTCCTCGGCTCCGGGGCCGACCACCGTCGCGCTCTCGATGCCACGAGCGCGCGGCCTGGGCGTGACTTGGGCCGGTCGAAACGGCACCGCCGCCGACACGGCCTCCACGTGGACGCGCCAGGTGTTGTCGTGGTCGCCGACCAAGAGCGACCCAGTGACCAGGAGACGAGCATCGTGGGCGAGGACGCGGTGCGGGTGCCCGTGGACCCTGAAGATCGCGCCCGGCGCGAGCCCCAGCTCGTCGGACTCGAGCCGCACGATCTTCTCTCCCTGACGCCGCGCGAGGAGGCGGTTCTGGGTCCGCTCGCCTCCTGCGGCCGGATCGGTTCGCGACGCGCCGCGGTCGTCCGCGGTGGGGGTGTGACCGCCGGAGCTGCCCTGGAACAGGAACGCCCCGGGCTCGTAGTCGAATTGCTCGAGGCGGGCCTCCCGGGGCAGGCCGCCCGAGCGAGCCAGTCGCGGCTGGGACGTGCTCGGTAGGCGGTAATCGAGATCGCCTATCGTCATTTGACCGGGTTTGACCGATTGCACCACGGACACGCGCGTCGCGAACGAGGCGTCGGTGGCCCCGGGCGTGTCGTGGAAGATCAGGCCGGGGAAGGTGAGCTCCCCACCCTGCGGCTCGTCGTCGAGCACCAGCTTGGTCCCGTCGTTCGACGTCGCGAAATGGTACGAAATGCCGGCCTCTTCCAGCATCCGAGAGACGAAGGTCCAATCCGGCTCGTCGTACTGCACTCGGTATTTGCGCGGCTTGTGCGTTCGCGAAATGCGCGCGTCATGCTCGATGTTCCACTCGCCGAGCATCTGACGAACGATGTCGAGCTCCGACTTGAACTGGAAGATGCGGTAGTTCGTGCGCTGGGTCAGGAGCCATGCCCGCGGCGAAAGGGAGAGCGTGTACGTCGCGAGGTTCCCGCGGTCGACGCGCACCTGCTCCATCTCGATGCACACCCCCGTATAGGTGCGCGGGGGCGTCGACTCGATCCGCAGCGTGGCGGCCTTGCCGATGATCTCGGAGAGGTCGATGCCGCCATTCGGCGAGACGACCCGGAGATCGATGCGCGACAGCTCGTTCATTCGCTCGCGGATCGCGAAGCTGCGCACGTCGAGCGGCTCTCCGCTCTCGACCTCGAGCTCGATCGCGGGGTGCTTGGTCAACGCGGAAATCAGGTCGGGCATGGCTCCCTCACACTTGAATGACTCACGCTGCTGAATGACTCACGCTGCCGAATGACTCGCGCTGCCGAACGACTCACGCTGCCGAATGACTCAATGAACGCTCGACCATTCGGGCTTCGGCTTCGCGGCGGCGATCGAGGCCGGCGGCGACGGAAGGATCGCGGTCGTGATAACGCTTCATCTCGCGGATCCCCGCGGCGACACCGGCCGCGTCGCCCCTCGCGACGGCTGCCTCGATCGTGTCGAACGCCTGGCGCTTCAGCCGTTGGTAGGGCTTGCCGGTCCCGCGTCCGCAATTGAAGATGAGCGAAGTGAGCGCGCCCTGGACCTCGGGGCTCATCGCCTCGACACCCGGGAAGGCCGTCCTCGTCTCGTCGATGTAATGGGGCAAGCGACGCACGCGGAACACCGCGAGGGCGTCTTCCCACGGGATGCGGATGTCGCTCGTCGCGCGCACCGCGGCGCGCGAGCCGCCCACGCCGAGATGCGCCGCGAGTCGCGTGTAGGCGTCCTTCGGTGAGGCCAGCCGCTCGAGGCGGGTCTTCCAGTCGCCCTCGAACCATTTGCGAGCGAAGCGCAGGTCGTAGCCGATGCCGATCGTCAAGCCCGAGGCGCTGTTGCCCGGCCAGCTCGGGCGCGTGTACGCGCGCTCGTACTCGGAGCGCGAACGCGAAGGGTCTCCGCCGGCCACTTCCCAAGCGACGATGAGCTCGACTGATTCCTCGTTGATTTCCACCCGAGCACCTCACGATCTCCGAGAACAAGGGCCCAGCCGCGATAGCACCGCGCGTGCCACCCGGAATTCGCGGAGTTGGCGGCTCCCGTTGCGCAGGATGTTCGCGTCGAGTGCACGATCGTGCACTTTGCCCGAGCGCATCACGGCTTCGTCGCTTCGTCAACGCGCTGCGCTCGCGCCGACGCTCTTCGGCCGGCGGCTCGTCGCCCTTTCCGGCGACGGGGGAAGCGCCGCGCGGTGGTCCCGGGTCACACGACTTCGAGCGACGTCTGCTCGAAGCTCGGCCGACGCCAGACGAAGAGCTTGTGCTCGTCGCAATGCGGGGCGCTCTCACCCGCGCGGACGCTGGTGACGAGGAAGGCGAGCGGCCACGATGGCCCGGGGCCGAGCGTCGCGGGGCCGCCCTCGACCTGCGGCGGCATGCCGCCCGAGAGGACGGCTTGATCGGTCGCGCTGAGGTACGCGCCCACGTCGATGTGCGAGTGGTAGAGCACCTTGACCGGCGAGCCGGCGTCTCTTCCAGCGCGGATCGCCTGCTCGAGCACGCGTTCCTTGAACGCGAAGAACGTGCGCGGGCTCCGAAAGTACGTCTTGGGATCGCGCTCGTGGAGCAGTCTCGCGAGGTTCTCGATCGGGACCGCGCGATCGCACAAGAGCGCGTCGTCCGCCGGCCCGGCGAGGTAGCCGCATGCTTCCTCCTCCGCGAGGTACGAAGCCACCGCGTGCGCCTCCACGGACGCGAGGGCGGCGCGCGTGATGCGAAGGCTCCCGCCCACCCAAGGGGACCTGTCCCAATCCATCGCGCCAGTATAGTGGAGCGCGCGCCGAGGGCGCGTCCTCGGTCCGTGTGGGGGGTCGGCGCGGGACCTCAATCGAGCGGCAGGAGCCCGCTCTCCGACTCGTCGAGGCGAGCGAGGATCCACGCGCGGTGCTTCACCGCGTCCGCCACCCACTCGACGCCGAGGCCGTCGCCCTTCACGAGCGCGACGATCTCGCTCGAGCCGGTGTGGAAGTAAGGGCCGCCCGAGTCGCCGGGGCAGGTGACGCGGCGATCGAAGCCGTCCGGCAGCGTGATGACGTCCTTGCGCTTGTGCTTCGCCCCCGCGTCCTTCTGCGTGCACTTGTCGCCGTAGCGACCGAAGCCGTAGACCGTCAGCGTGTCGCCGTCCTCGGGCCACGCTTCCGCGATCGTCGCAGGCGTGGCGTCCGCGTCGGCGACCGGCGCGTCGAGCTCGGCGATGCCCATGTCGAAGCCGATCTGGAGGACGTTCGCGTCGGCTCGCCACCGATGGTACGGCACCGAGAGCGAGTGACCGGTCTTCGTGCGGAGGCTGAAGTAGCCCTCGCCGGGCGCGGCCGGATCGACGGCGCCCGACGAGAACCCGAAGCAGTGCGCGGCGGTGAGGACGGTGCGCGGCCCGATGAGCGTCCCGGTGCAGTAGCCCTTCGACGTCGTGAGGATGCCGACCTCGGGGTGCTCGCCGTCGGCGAGGCTGCTCTGTCGCAGCTCGTCTACCGTCGTATCAGCGATAGAAGTGCATCCAGAACCCAAGAGAGCCCCGCCGAGGACGAGGGCGCCGACGAGGGGACGAGTCAGCTTCGAGATAGAATCGGACATTGTGTCGATTCGTGGAGCACATCTCGTTCCAATGTGGGTGCCCTTGGTTTTCGGCCGTTTTCGAGGTCCAGCGTGGGGTCGCCTGGATCCTCGATGGCTCGGGTCCGGATCGCAGACGATCCGCCGCCACCGGAGGGGCGCTCCGCACGCGGGAGCACATGGTGCGGGCGACTTGAGGGGTCGGACGTCGAAACGTCGCCGTGGTCGGGGGACCGACGCTACGCTTCCCTCTCCACGGCTCTTACGAAGGAGACATCATGCGATCGACCCTCTTCGTTTCGACCTTCCTCGCCACGGCCCTCCTCGGGGGCACCGCGCTCGCAGAGCGGACGGGCGACGAGACCACTTCGAGGCACGTGACGAACGTTCGCGAGTTGAAGGAGCGAATCGTCCACGAGAGTCAGGGCACCCACGAGACCCCGTCGACGAGGACCGAGCGCGTCGAGAAGGCGCCGGTGAAGGTCGAGCACTACCGCCAGAAGGGCGACCTCTACGATCACTATGGAAAGAAGCCGGCGACGGCTGCGCCCGCGCAGGTCGCGGCGCCCGTCACGGCGACCACCAAGGCCCCCCAGAAGCTCCAAGCGGCGCGCGCCCACGGTGACGTGATCGATCCGGTGTCGCGCAAGACGTCGAGCCAGTCGAGCACGCAGGCGACCGTCGGCTCGACGCAGCTCACGTGGACCGCGGGCGGCAAGAACGTCCGGAGCTTCGTCCACTTCACCAACGACAAGGGCCAGACGAACAACGACATCCACGGCGCGACCGCGAGCGCCGAGAAGATGCGCCTCTGCGCGAAGATCCTGATGGGCACCGCGGGCGCGGGTCTCTTCCACGTCTTCTCGTGGCAGACGGCCGGCGGCGACAGCCAGTCGCTCTTCCCCGGCGACGACTGAGTCGACGGTCACGTCGCTCCCTCGAGGGCCGCTCGCGCTTCGGCGCGGGCGGCTCTTTTCATTTGGGGGGCGGGGGTCGTCGGCTCGTTCAGTGTGCGATGGCGGCACGGGCGCGCGGCTTCGGGGCCGATCCCCTGCACACTCGACAACGCGAGGCTCTCCGTGTAAGGAGGGCCCCCGCCCTGAAGGTGCGCTCCATCGAGGTGAGCGTCGCGCCACGGGTGAACCCTGAGCGCTTTTTGCAGGAGAAGATCATGTTTACGCCACGCGTTGCCGGGCGATTCCGTTTCGTCTGGGTGTTGCTGTGTCTCGTGTTCGCCGTCGTCATGCCGGGGTTCGTCCTCGCGCAGGCGGGCGGACAGCCCGCCGAGCACAAGGGCGGAGGCGAGGCGAACCTCGTCCTGCCGAACCTCGCCGACGCTCACATGCTCGGCACCGACGGGCACACGCTCCTCCTCGGCGGACTCGGCGTCTGCGCGTTCGGCCTGCTCTTCGGCCTGATGATCTTCAACCAGCTGAAGAACCTGCCGGTTCACTCCTCGATGAAGGAGATCAGCGAGCTCATCTACGAGACGTGCAAGACGTACCTCGTCACGCAGGGCAAGTTCATCCTGCAGCTCGAGGTGCTCATCGGCTCGATCATGGTCGTCTACTACGGCTACTTCATGCAGTTCCCGCCGGTGAAGGTCGCCGTCATCCTCGTCTTCAGCCTCATCGGCATCGCGGGCAGCTACGGCGTCGCCTGGTTCGGCATCCGCGTGAACACGTTCGCCAACTCGCGCACGGCGTTCGCGAGCCTCGAGGGCAAGGCCCTGCCGGTCTACGCGATCCCGCTGAAGGCCGGCATGAGCATCGGCATGCTGCTCATCTCCGTCGAGCTCTTCCTGATGCTCTGCATCCTGCTCTTCGTCCCCGCCGAGTACGCGGGTCCGTGCTTCATCGGCTTCGCCATCGGCGAGTCGCTCGGCGCCTCGGCCCTCCGCATCGCGGGCGGCATCTTCACGAAGATCGCCGACATCGGCTCGGATCTGATGAAGATCGTCTTCAAGATCAAGGAAGACGACGCGCGCAACCCGGGCGTCATCGCCGACTGCACCGGCGACAACGCCGGCGACTCGGTCGGCCCGTCGGCCGACGGCTTCGAGACCTACGGCGTCACCGGCGTCGCGCTCATCTCCTTCATCCTCCTCGCGGTGAAGGATCCCTCGGTCCAGGTCCAGCTCCTCGTCTGGATCTTCGTGATGCGCATCGTGATGGTCGTCGCCTCGGCGATCTCGTACTTCATCAACGACGCCATCGCGAAGGGCAAGTACCAGAACTCGGACCAGTTCAACTACGAGCACCCGCTCACGATGCTGGTCTGGATCACCTCGGTGGTCTCGATCATCTTCACCTTCATCGTCTCGAAGGAGCTCATCCCGAACCTCGGCGACGGCACCCTCTGGTGGAAGCTTTCGCTCATCATCACGTGCGGCACCCTCGCCGGCGCCATCATCCCCGAGCTCATCAAGGTCTTCACCTCGACCGAGTCGGGTCACGTGCGTGAGGTCGTCACCTCGTCGCGCGAGGGCGGTCCGTCGCTCAACATCCTCTCCGGTCTCACGGCGGGGAACTTCAGCTCCTTCTGGATGGGCGTCATCCTCGTGGTCCTCATGGGCGCCGCGTGGATCGTCAGCATGCAGGGCCTCGGCGCCCTCATGACCGTCGGTCACGTCGACGCTTCGCCGGTCTTCGCCTTCGGCCTCGTGGCCTTCGGCTTCCTCGGCATGGGCCCGGTCACCATCGCCGTCGACTCGTACGGTCCGGTCACGGACAACGCGCAGTCGGTCTACGAGCTCAGCCTCATCGAGAACGTCCCGAACATCAAGGACGAGGTCAAGAAGCTCGTCGGCTTCGAGCCCAAGTTCGAGGTCGCCAAGGAGCTGCTCGAGGAGAACGACGGCGCCGGCAACACGTTCAAGGCGACCGCGAAGCCCGTGCTCATCGGTACGGCCGTCGTCGGGTCGACGACCATGATCTTCTCGATCATCGTCGTGCTCACCGGCCTCAACTCGGATCTGCTCCGCAACCTCTCGCTCCTCCACCCGCCGTTCTTGCTCGGCCTCATCGCCGGCGGCTCGGTCATCTACTGGTTCACGGGTGCGTCGACGCAGGCCGTCTCGACCGGTGCCTACCGCGCGGTCGAGTTCATCAAGGCGAACATCAAGCTCGAGGGCGTCGAGAAGGCCTCGATCACCGACTCGAAGAAGGTCGTCGAGATCTGCACGCTCTACGCGCAGAAGGGCATGTTCAACATCTTCCTCACGGTGTTCTTCTCGACCTTGGCGTTCGCCTTCTTCGAGAGCTACTTCTTCATCGGCTACCTCATCTCGATCGCGCTCTTCGGCCTCTTCCAGGCGCTCTTCCTCGCGAACGCGGGCGGCGCTTGGGACAACGCGAAGAAGGTCGTCGAGACGGAGCTGAAGGCGAAGGGCACCGCGCTCCACGACGCGTGCGTCGTCGGCGACACGGTCGGCGATCCATTCAAGGACACGTCCAGCGTCGCCATGAACCCCATCATCAAGTTCACGACGCTCTTCGGCCTCCTCGCCGTCGAGCTCGCGGAGCAGCTCGGCAAGGGCAACGGCTCGACCCGCCTCGTGGTCGGTCTCGTCTGCTTCGCCGCGTCGGCGTTCTTCGTCTACCGCTCGTTCTACGGGATGCGCATCGACGCCGGCAGCGAGGGCGCGCACGCCGCGCCCAAGCCGGCGAGCAGCGAGTCCTGAGACGAACGGCTCTCTCGAGAGCCGAGGCCGCGCGCCTCCCTGCGACCCTCGAAGCCTTCGGGCTTCGGGGGTCGTTCGTTTTCGGGCGTCGACGTCGCTCGTTGGGCCAGGCTGAGCCGCGGGCGCGCTCGCCTGTTCCGACCCGATCGTCGAAAAAGCCATGAAACGAGGCTGATATCGATTGGCCCGCTCCGTGCAAACTCTCGGGCATCTCCGAGAGGTGTGCCGATGAAGCGAAGCGCTTTCTTGTTCGGGTTGGCCCTGTTGACGACGACCCTCGCGGCCGAGCCGGTCGCTCACGCGTGCGGCGGCTGCTTCGTGCAGCAGACCGAGAACACGCAGGTGACGGGCCACCGCATGGTGCTCAGCGTCTCCAAGACGCAGACGACGCTGTGGGACCAGATTAGTTACAGCGGTAACCCATCTGAATTTGCTTGGGTGCTCCCGATCCACGGACAGGTCGACATCGGCGTCTCTTCGGACGCCCTCTTCTCGCTGCTCGATCAGTCGACGCGGGTGCAGATCTCGTCGCCGCAGCTCAACTGCGCGCCGCAAGGGTGCAACGGCGCGAGCGCGTTCGGCGCGACGAGCGCCGCCGCCGGGGGGAGCACCGGGACGGGCGGCGTCACGGTGATCGCGCAAGAGGTCGTCGGTCCCTACGAGACGGTGCAGCTCAAATCGACCGATCCGCTCGCGCTCGCGACGTGGCTCGCCGACCACGGCTACGCGATCCCGAGCGACGTGAAGCCGGTGATCGACGCGTACGTCGCCGAGGGGTTCGACTTCCTCGCGCTGCGGCTCGTGCCCGGGCAGGGCGTCGACGCGATGAAGCCCATTCGCGTCACGTCGCCGGGGTCGAGCCCGGTCCTCCCCCTTCGGATGGTGGCCGGCGGCACCGGCGCGGTGACCCCGATCACCCTCTGGATCGTCGGCGAGGGGCGCTATCAGCCCTCGAACATGCCCTCGTTCCAGATCCTCCCGAGCGAGCTCGTGTGGGACTGGGACACGCAATCGAGCAACTACGCTTCGCTGCGCCAAGCGGGGTTCGATTCGTCGGGAGGCAAGGCGTGGTTGCTCGAGTCCGCCGAGCCGCAGGGCGGCTACCTCTTCCAGCAGCTGGTCGACGTCGCCCAATACGATCCGACCGGGAGCGGATACGGAGACGCCAACGGCGCGAACGTGGTCGAGAACGCGACGGCCGACGTGGCCGCGCTCACCGCCGGCATCGACGTCAGTCAGCTCTGGGTGACCCGCGTCTCGGCCGAGCTGTCTCGATCGGCCCTCGCTGCGGATCTGTCGATCGGCGCCTCGCCCAGTCAGTCCATCGTCTCTCACTACGTGCAGGTCGTGAGCACGAAGGGCACCGCGCCGACGTGCCCGGCCGCGCCGGTGTGCTCGCCCGACGGAGGCAACCCGCCGAACGATTACGTCGCGCCACAAGGCACGATGGCGAGCTGCGACGTGGGGGGGCCCGGGGTCGACGGCGTCACGACGGGCCTCTTCGGCGCGCTCGGCCTCGCCGGGCTCGCCTTCCTCCGCGCCGGGCGCCGACGTCGCCGCCTCGGCTGAGCATCTCTCGGTAGCCCCGGTCGGACTCGAACCGACACGTCCTCGCGGACCGCACGTCTCGGGTTCTCGGCAGGCCCCGCTCAGTCTCCGGGTCCACTTCCGTCGAAGGGCGCCAGGAGCTTTTCTGCGTCCTGACGCCTCACGAGAACGATGTGATCGCGTCCCATCCAGCCGGGGTAGTAGGTCAAGTCGACCTCCCGTGATCCGAATACCTCCAGGAAATACCCTGGAACGTTCGCCACCCACCGGTTCGGGTCTCGCACTTCGGAACAGTAGAGAGCGACGATCGGTGCTGCGGAACCCGAGCCCGCTACCGACGCGGGCGCGTTCGGCGCCAGCTTCGCGATCGACGCTCCCACACGGCCGCTCAGGGCGGCGGACTTCCCGAGCCCCGCCTGTAGGCGCGAAAGCAGCGCTTGTTCGGGTGTGCGTCCTCGTTCCGGACGACTGGAGAGTCCCGCCGACACCAGGTAGATGGCATTGAACGTCAGCATCCCTCCGAGCACGGCGGTCCAGGCGATGCCGAGCCAACGACGTCTCTCGGAAACGTGGCGGCGAACTGCACCGGCTCCGACGGCCCCGAGCATCGCGAGGAACGGGAATACGACGAGCAGGTTCCTGGCCATCATGACTCGTTGGAGACCCATGAACGCGACGTACGCAATAGGGAAACCAACTAGCGTCGCGAGTCGCCAGCGATCGCGCGCCAGCGAAACGATTCCAACCACAGCCATCGCGAACGCGAGCATGGAAAAGCCCCAGTAGGGCGAGAATGCGGCGAGGCTGAGATACTCGACCTCTCTCATCAAGTGTGGAAATCCGGGTGAGATGCTGTGTCCGCCACCATGCCCCGTTGCGTAGTGGTGGAGCTCGATGCCGACGTCTGTGACGAATCGCTTGTGCTGAAGCAGCGTGCCGGGGGTCGTCACCAGGAAGGCGAGCACGAACGTCACCCCAACCCAGGCGGAGCGTCCGAGCCGTGAGCGCAGGCTGCGGGCGCTCCGTAGCACCTCGATAAGGCAAGGCAGAAGAAGGAGGCCTGAAGGGTATTTGGTGCCGCAGCCCACCCCTGCGGCGGCCGCGGCGGCCGCGAGCCACCGGAGGCTGCCGCTCGTCCGCCTGGCCTCGACGAGCAGACAGATACACACGCTCGCGCTCGTCGCAGCCAATGCGTCTGGCGCGATCCATCGTGCGTGGTAGCCCAGCTGCCAGGAGAAGCCCAGCAACGCGGCGGCCGTCGCGGCCTCGAGGACGTCGCGGCGCCAGCGCCACACCGCAATGTAGGTGGCGAGCACCGAGACGATCGAAATGCAGCAGAAGACGCTCCGTGCCCTGAGCAGGAAGGTCTGGCTGGTGAGAAAGGAGGTGAGCGTTGAACCGCCCGGTACCGGCGGATTCGTCGCGATGCCCGACGGCGACGTGATGAGCTCGGGCGCGGCACTGACGACGAGCAGGTCGTGGACGACCGACGGGTAGTTGTACCAGTTGGGAAGCAGCTCGCCGCGTTCGCGTGCGTGGATGAGAGTCCCGATGCGCTCGGGCTCGTCCCAGTGTCGACCGAAGTCGATGCCAACGAGGCCCGAATACGCCGCGATCCCGACGATCAACACCAGGATCGCGTGCCGAGCCGTCGAGCGAAGTGTCATCGAGCCTTTCCGCCCATCACGGCGGCTTCGGTCGGGGTCGCTGTCGCTCGCTCCAAACCCCCTCGTCGAGCGAAAGCTGACGTTGCTCCGAACTGGGCCCACCAGGCTCGTCGACGGTGCGCGGCGGAGGCAAGCGGGACCGGCGTCGCGGTTGGATGTGAACGGAACGATCGCGCATCGCGCCTGGTGTCCGTGCGGATCTGTCGTCCAGAAGGTAGCCCCGGTCGGACTCGAACCGACACGTCCTCGCGGACCGCAGATTTTAAATCTGCTGCGTTTACCGATTTCGCCACAGGGCCTCGCGTGAGCGCGCGTCGGCTCACGCCGTGAACGCTACCGCGGTCCTGCGCCGAGGGCGACTCTGCTAGCGCGTCGGCGCGCGCGGCGCGCGCTCGTCGAGCCAGCTCGTGACGTCGGCGAGCACCTTCTCCTTCTCGGGCTCGTGCAAGAGGTCGTGGACCAGGCCGGGGTAGAGCTTCAGCGTCTTGTCCTTCGACGCCTCGCGCTTCACGAGCTCCTTCGAGCCCTCGGGGTTCGTGATCTCGTCGGCGATGCCGTGCAGATCGCGCAGCGGCACGCGCAGCTCGCCCATGTTCGCGCCGGTGCGCTCGAGCGCCTCGATGAGCTCGACGGCCGTGTGGGCGGGCGCCGGACCTTGGTAGACGAACGGATCGGCCTTCGCGTCGCGCACGACGTCGGGCGAGCGCGAGAGCTTCTCGAGGTCGAGCTGGAAGACGCCGGGCCTCGGGCATCGCCGCGTCGATGACGCGGGTGATCCCCTTCTCGAAGCCCGACGCGTCGGCGACGAGGGCGGGCGCGCTCAAGACGAGGCCGGCGAGCTCGTCCGGCCGACCCGCGCGCCCAAAAGGGCCTTGCCGCTCGGCGGCCACTTTGAAACGCTGGAGCCGATGAGAATCGGGCGAAACCACCTCCTCGCGGCAGGCCTCTCCGTGCTCCTCGGTTGTGGACAAGAGGCGAGCCCCAACCCGACGCCGAAGAGCACGCCGTGCGCGGCCGCCGCGATCGGCGATTGCCTCGTGAACCAACAGGCGTGCTCGATGGACACCGGCAAGGCGACGTGCGTCGCGTGCGGGGCCGGGGAGTTCGCGGCGAAGACCGGGAGCTGCGCGCCCCTCTCCGGCACGGCGATCGAGCACGCGTTCTCGGACTTCACCACGCAGCCGGGCGACGAGATCGCCGGGCTCTGCCAGAGCTGGACGATCGGCAACGACGCGGAGATCTGGGTGAACGCCGTCGAGCTCACGCAGAACGAGATGTCGCACCACTCGAACTGGACCTTCGTGCCCGAGGACAAGTACCCGGGGGCCGACGGCGTCTGGACGTGCGCCGATCGCGGCTACGACGAGCTCGGCGCGGCCCTCGCGGGCGGCGTCCTCTACGCGCAGTCGACGCAGGCGACGCACGAGGTGCAGAAGTTCCCGGAGGGGGCCGCCGTCCGCATCCCGCCGCACTACAAGATCATCAGCGACGTGCACGTGCTCAACGTCGGATCGACGCCGGTGACCGGGCACATCGACCTCAAGCTCTACACGCTCGACGTCGCGCAGGTGACGCACAAGCT
>CAYYKK010000110.1:0-21250 GCA_964467935.1 uncultured Polyangiaceae bacterium | reverse complement strand
GTCGGCAAGAACAAGGCGGAGGCGCTGAAGCTCCAGCTCGCGAACTTCTGGGGGGCGAAGGCGGAGAGCTTCTCCGTCCGGCTCGGGCCCGAGAACGCCGCCACGATCCTCGCGGGCGCGACCCTCGCCGTCGATTGCTTCGACAACGCGAAGAGCCGCGCGCTGCTCTCGGCCGAGGCGTCGAAGCTCGGCGTCCGCCTCGTGCACGCGGGTCTTTCCGGCGACGGCACGTTCGGCCTGGTCCGGTGGGATGCGCGCTTCGTCCCAGACGAGGAGGATCACGAAGGGCAGGCGACGTGCGAGGGGGGAGCGCACCTGCCGCTGCTCGGCCTGCTCGCCGGGACGCTCGCGCGCGTCGTGCAGGACTTCCTCTCCACGGGCGAGGAGCGGGACGCGATGGTCTCGCTCGCGGCCGTCACGCCGACGACGTGACGCGGCGGCGCGCGCCGGGTGACCGTCGCGCGCGAAGTCCTCGGGGAAAGGCGGTAGTCTCGGCGCGTGAGACCCGAGCGCATTCTCCTTCTCCGTCACGGTGAGGCGGAGAGCAACGTCGACGAGAGCCTCTTCGAGCGCAAGCCCGATCACCGGATGGAGCTGACGCAGCGAGGCGTGGAGCAGGCGCGCGTCGCGGGGCGCGCGCTGCGCGAGATCGTCCAGGGCGGCGCGATCCGCGCGTACGTCTCGCCGTACGTCCGCACGCGTCAGACCCTGCGATCGCTGGGCATCGCGGACCTCGTCGATCGCGTGAGCGAGGAGCCCCGTCTGCGCGAGCAAGAGTCGGGAAACCTCTGGGACCGCACCGCGATCCACGCGCAGAAGGCGGTCCGCAACGAGTTCGGGCACTTCTTCTTCCGCTTCATGCACGGCGAGTCGGGCGCCGACGTCTACGACCGCGTCAGCTCCTTCCTCGAGACGCTCCACCGAGATTTCGATCGCCCGAGCTTCCCCCCGAACGTGCTCATCGTGACCCACGGGATGACGATGCGCCTCTTCGCGATGCGCTGGTTCCACTGGAGCGTCGAGTACTTCGAGTCGCTCGACAACCCGGGCTTCTGCGAGATCAAGACGATCACGCCCGTGGCCGGCGGGTACGTCATCGAGGCCCCCTTCGAGCAGTGGAAGCCCTGCGCGCTGACGAAGACGACGACCCTCGAGCCCGGGTGATCGCGGCAAGCGATTGATCGTCGGGGACGGTTTGCGCCGCGCCGGCGCTCGTGCTCCGCTCACGGCATGCGGCTCCTCCACACGATGATTCGGGTCAAAGACCTCGACGCGTCTCTCCGCTTCTACACCGAGGTCCTCGGGATGAAGCTCCTGCGCAAGAACGACTACCCCGGCGGCGAGTTCACGCTCGCCTTCGTCGGCTACGGCGAAGAGTCGGACACCGCGGTGATCGAGCTCACCTACAACTGGGGCCGCAGCGACTACGAGATCGGTGACGCCTTCGGTCACATCGCGATCGGCGTCGAGGACATCCAGGCGGCCGTGGAGCGTGTCCGCGCGGCGGGCGGCAAGGTGACGCGTGAGCCCGGCCCGATGAAGCACGGCACCACGGTGATCGCATTCGTCGAGGATCCCACGGGCTACAAGATCGAGCTCATCGAGAAGCGCGCCGGTTGACCGGGGAAGAACAGCGGCCGGCGCCGCGCGGCTTCGTGCAGAGCGTCGCCCGTCTGCCGCGTACCGTGTGGGCGCTCGGCCTCGTCTCGCTCTTCACCGACGCGGCGAGCGACATGATCTACCCGCTCCTGCCGAAGCTGCTCGCGACGCTGGGGGCGGGCGCGCTGGCCCTCGGCGTGATGGAGGGCGTCGCGGAGCTGATCTCCGCGGCGATCAAGATCGTCTCCGGCCGCGCGACCGATCGAGGCCGATCGCCGAAGCGCCTCGTCGTCTTCGGCTACGGCGTCGCCGCCGTCGCGCGCCCCCTCATGTCCGTGGCGTCCGCGCCGTGGCACGTCGTGCTCTTCCGCTCGCTCGATCGGCTGGGCAAGGGCGTGCGCGGCGCTCCGCGTGACACGCTGCTCACCGAGGCCGTGTCGGCCGACGAGCGCGGCGTCGCGTTCGGCGTCCACCGCGGCATGGACAACCTCGGCGCCGTCGTGGGCGGCCTGCTCGCGTTCTTGCTGCTCGGCGTGGCGAAGCTCGCGCTGCACACGGTGCTGATCCTGTCGCTCCTGCCGGGGCTCGTGTCGACCGCGGTCGCCCTCTTCGCGGTCGCGGATCGAGCGCCCGCTCCGGCGGCTCCCATCGCGCGCGCCGTCGGCGCCGCGGCGCCGCTGCCCCGCCCCGTGCGCCGCCTGCTCCTCGTGACGGCGCTCTTCGGGCTCGGCGCGTCGGCCGATTCGTTCCTGATGGCGCACCTCACGCACCTCGCGCTCCCCCTCGCGCTCGTCCCCGTCGCCTGGATCTCGCTCCAGCTCGCGAAGTCGCTCCTCAACGCGCCCGGCGGCGCGCTCGCGGATCGACTCGGCGCGCGGCCCGTCCTCTTCGCGAGCTTCGTGGCCTACGCCGCCGCCTACGCTGCGTTTCCGCTCGTGCGGTCGCCTTACGCGTTCTGGGGGCTCCTGCCGCTCTACGCGCTCCACTACGGCCTCGGAGAGGGGGCGGAGAAGGCGCTGCTCGCCGAGCTCTGCCCTCGCGAGGCCCGCGGTCGCGCGTTCGGATCGCGTGAAGCGATCGCGGGCGCCGCGCTCCTCCCCGCGAACGTGGGGTTCGGATACCTCTACGAGAAGCATCCTTGCTGGGCGTTCGCGTTCTCGTGCGCGATGAGCGCCCTCGCCGCGCTCGCGCTCCTCGCCCTCGTCCCCTCGCCGGATCGAGACGCAGCGCGGCATTGACCGAGGCTCCGAATGTCACGATTGTGACACTCCTCGAGCGCGCCTTCGCGGCAACATCGACGGCGATGACTCACGCCCTCACCGGTCTCTACACGTACGCGGAGTTCGGTCTCTGCGTGCTGGGCTTCCTCCCCGTGATGGGCGTCTCGCACCTGAGGCACAAGGGCGATCCCACGCAGCGGCTCCCTGGGCGCTGGATGCGCCGCCTCGGCAAGACGGCGAGCGCGCTCACGCCGCTCTGGAGCTTCTCCGTCGAGGGCGACGCGCCGCCCGACATCGCGACGAAGGCCTACGTGGTCGTCTCGAACCACGAGTCGACCGCCGATCCGTTCCTCCTCTCGTGGCTCCCGTGGGACATGCGATGGGTGGCGAAGGAAGAGCTCTTCAAGCCTCCCTTCATCGGGTGGGCCATGACGTTCGGCGGCGACATCGCCCTCCGCCGCGGCGACGGCGAGAGCGTCCGCTCGATGCTCGCCGAGTGCCGGCGCGCGCTCGATGCCGGCATCTCGATCATGCTCTTCCCCGAGGGCACCCGCTCGAAGGACGGGAGCCTCCTGCCGTTCAAGGACGGCGCGTTCGATCTCGCGATCGCCGCCGGCGTCCCGGTGCTGCCGATCGCTCTCTCCGGTACGCGCGACTGCCGCCCCAAGGGATCGAAGTGGTTCGGCCGCGCGCGCGCGATCGCGAAGGTCCTCGAGCCCATCCCCACCGCCGGCATGACCAAAGACGACGTCGCGCGCCTGCGCGAGGAGGCCCGCTCGCGCATCGCGTCGGCGCTCCCCGATCTCCGTACGCGCACCGGGCTCGGCGCGACGGGCGGAGCCGAACGCAACGACCGCCCGCGGTCCGAGCCGCCTCCGCGCGAGCGGTCTGCGTCCGCGCCGTGACCCGGGACGCGTCACGCCGAAGAAGAGCGTGACGCTAGGCGCCGACGACGCGGTCTCGCTCCTCGTCCAGCAACCTCAGCGCGTGGGCGCCGGCGCGCGTGGACCGCAAGCGCTCGACCTTCTCGCCGAACGCGCGCGGCACCCCTTCGAGATCGAACTTCGGCAAGAGGCTCGGCGCGGCGAGGCTCGCGAAGGTGAGATCGGCCGCCGTGAACCGCTCGCCCGCCAAGAAGGCGCGACCGTCGCCGAGACGTTTGCTGGCCTCGTCGAAGACCGCGCTGACCTTGTCGAACATACGGTCGGCGACGCCTTCGCGGATGCGGAAGGCGCGGCGCATCGCGCCTCGAAACCCGCCGGAGAAGCGCCGAAAGAGCGCCGCCTCGACGCCCGTCACGCGCGAAGTGGCCATCACGCGAAAGAGCTCGGGCTCGTCCACGAGGAACGCGTACGCGAGCCTCCGCGTCGCCGGACCGAGCTCGTCGTCGAAGAGCGGCACGAGCGACGCCACCTCGTCGCGCTCCCTGCCGCCGGTCGGGTAGAGCCGCGCGTGCTCCGGCGTCGACCGGTCGCAGTAGTGCAGGATGTCCTTCGAGTCCGTCAGCTTCTCGTCCGCCGTGAGCAGGATCGGCACCGTGCGCGTGCGGGTTCGCGGGAGCGTGAAGGCGAAGTGGACGATCGGCGCGTGCGCCTCCTCGTCGTAGGCGATCCCCGCACGATCGAGGGCCCAGCGGGCTTTCTCGCAGTAGTGGCTCACGCCGATGGTGACGAGCAGGGGGCGCTTCATGGGACGAACCTATCAGGCCTCGTCGGTCGCTCGCGACACTCCGCTGCCGACCGCCTCTCGCACGCTCGAGAATCCACCGGCCCGGAGCCGCTCCGCGATGCCGCGGTGGAGGTCTCGGGGGAGGAGGGGGCCACCGTAAATGAAGCCAGTGTACAGTTGAATCAAGCTGGCTCCATGAACGATCCGCCCCCACGCGTCGTCGACCGTCTCGATCCCTCCGACTGAAACGAGGACGAGGCGCTCGCCCACCCGCGCGCGCAAGCGCTTCAATACCGCGAGGGCGCGCGCCTTGACGGGCGCCCCCGAGACGCCGCCCGCGCCGAGCGCGGCGACCTCCGCGCGCGGGGTCGATAACCCTTCGCGTGAGAGCGTCGTGTTCGTGGCGACGATCCCGTCGAGCGAGAGCTCGAGCGCGAGGTCCGCGACCGCGTCGACGTCCTCGTCGGCGAGGTCGGGCGCGATCTTCACGAGCAGCGGCACGCGGCGCTCGGCCGATCCGCGATCGAGCGCGCTCCGCACCGCGACGAGGATCGGGCGGAGCGCGTCGGTCGCCTGCAGGTTGCGCAGGCCGGGGGTGTTCGGCGAGCTGACGTTGACGACGCAGTATGCGGCGTGCGGCGCCACGATCTCCGCGCTCTTCGCATAGTCGCGCGCGGCGTCCGCCTCGGCGACGATCTTGGTCTTGCCGATGTTCACCCCGACGACCGTGGGCTCGTCGAGGCGCCGCTTCGAGAGTCGCTCGGCGGCGTGCGCGGCGCCCCGGTTGTTGAACCCCATGCGGTTCAGGAGCGCGCGATCCTCGGGCAGGCGAAACATCCTCGGTCGCGGGTTTCCCGGCTGCGCCTGCGCGGTCACCGTCCCCACCTCGACGAAGGCGAAGCCGAGCGCCCCGAGCGCGTCCGGCCCCGACGCGTCTTTGTCGAAGCCCGCGGCGAGGCCGACCGGGCCCTCGAACGACACGCCGAACGCGTGGACCCGAAGGATTGGATCCGAGGGCCTGAGCCAGCGACCGAGCGCGCGTCGCGTGGCGGCGAGCCCGAGGCCGGCGCGCATCAGCGCGAAGACGAGGTGGTGGGCGGTCTCCGCCGGGAGCCGGCGGAGGAGCCAGAAGGCGGCTGCGTACACGGCTCTCAGCGCGGACGTCGGCGACGCGCGGCGAGGGCGGCGGCAGCGCCCACGGCCGGCACGAGGAGCGAGAGCCCGCCGAAGGGCGTCGCCGCCCCCGTGAGCGTGCAGCCGGACGGCAGGGGCTCAGGCTTGTAGTGAGGCCCGTTGCTGCTCCCTGCGGCGCTCGAGCCTCCGCCCGATCCAGCCGTCGCGCCGCCTGCGCCGCCCGTGCCGCTCGCGCCTCCAGCCCCCGTCGCGGTGGTGGCCCCTGCGCCCGGGTTCGGGATGATCTTGATGGCCGCGCACGAGTAATAGAACGGATCGGCGGCGTTCGTCGCGTCCTGGCGGACCTGGAGCGTGCACTTGTCGCACGGCGTGTCGGGCACGAGGATCGTCTGCTTGATGTCCGCCATCGGCGTGCTGTTCATGTCGAGCGGCGTCGCCAGCACGTGCGCGTCGAGGTCCGCGGCCGTCACCTGATCCGGCGGCATCGTCGAGATCGCGACGCGGAACTTGCCTGCGTGGTTGATGAGCTCCGTCCAGGTGATCTCCACCTGGGTGCCCGCCGTGAGCGTCGTCACCGGGTAGGTCGCCGGGCACGTCCCGTTGGTGCCGAAGCTGCAACCGCACGGGTTCGTCAGCAGATCGTTCTGGCTGCCGATCGGGGGCGGATCCTTGATGATCGTGTGGGCCGAGGCCGTCACCGCGACGAGGCCGGTGCCGATGGCGAGGGCGAGGGCGGGCGCTTTCATGTCGGTTCTCCGTCGGTGACGACGCGCTCGACGTGCGCGCTCCGTCACCTTCTGATGATAGCCGATCCGCCGCCTCGGCGAGAGCCCCTCGCTACGCCGTCGCGCGCCGGGTCAGCACTGCTGCGGCGAGAACGCCGCCGCCTCGGCGCACGTTTTGTCGAGCTGCGAGCAGGCGTCCCGCCACCCCTTCGCGCAGGTGTTCTTGTACTTCTGCGCGAGGAGCAGCCAGAGGCCCGAGCAGTTGCCCGTGTTGCATTGGGGCGAGCCGCTCCCGGCGCAGACCGTGTCGTAGGCCGCGCAGAAGTCGGTCTTGCACGTCTGCGAGCTCAAGGTCGCCGTGCAGGCCGTGTTGGGTGCGTTGACGGCGCAGTCGATGGCGGTCGTCCCGACCACCGCGCAGAGCTCGAGGCAACGCGTCTTGAACGTGTTGTCGCACTTTTCGATCTTCGTCGTGTCGCAGGACGCCGCGCACCCGCTCGACGAGGTGCCGGTGCTGCCGGTCGCCGTCGTCTTGCCGGTTCCGGTCGAGCCGCTCCCTCCCGTTCCATCCGGCAGGACGAGCTGGCAGGCGCCCGCGGTCCCCGCGATGAACGCGACGGAAAGGAGAGAGAGAACACGTTGCAACAGCATCCCTAGTACTCCCCACGCGCTCCGAGGAAGCCCGGCCCGACGAGCGGAACGATCCGGAGCCCCGTCTGCGCCGGCGCGCCCTTCGGCGACGGCTTGGGGTGGCTCAGCGTGAGGACGACGCCCGCCGTCGTCAGAGCGGCGCCGCCGAGCGCGACCAGGAAGCCGGCGTCGGCAGCCCATCCGAGCGCGCAGCCGTGGTGCAGCCGGCAGTCGTGGTTGTTCAACGCAGCGATGCCGGTGCCGATGCCGACGGCGAGCCCCGCGCCCGTCGTCGCGAGGCCGATCGGCAAGAGGATGCTCATCCCGCCGCGCTTGGGCTCTTCCTTCTTCGGCTCGTCCTTCTTCGGCTCGTCGTGCTTCTTCGGGGCGATCGACGACCCGCCGGGCTTGAGCTCCAGCGGCACCTCGATCGTCGCGCCCTCGGTGAGCGTGACCTCGGTCGAGGCGTCGGCGTAGCCCTCCGCCTTGACGACGACCTTGTGCGTCCCCGGGTTCACGCGCCGGGGCAGCGCCGCGGCGGCCGCTGGGATCACCGTTCCGTCGATGCTGACCTCGACCGCGACGCCGGACGCCGCGCCGCTCGGCTTCACCTCGACGGAGGGGATGCGCGCGTCGAGCTGGGCGGCGAGATCGGCCGCTTCCTTGCGCGCCTCGGCGAACGCCGCGGGCTCCTTGGGCTCCTTCGGCATGCGCGTCACCTCGAGCGCGGTGTCGCGCGCTTCGACGAGCTGTCCCAGCGCCGCCTGCGCCCTCGCGACCTCGATCCCCGTCGACGGCACGTTCATGATCGCGTGCGCCGCCGAGTACGCCTTCAGCGCGGCCGCGAAGTCCTTCTTCGAGAACGCGTCGTCGCCATCGTCGAGGAGCTTGCGCGCGGTGTCGCGATCCGCGGCGCTGGGGCCCGCCGGAGCCGGCTGCGCCGACGCGCGCTCGGGCGCTCCGAGCAAGAGAGGCAAGGCGGTGAGGAGCGAGAGGGCGATCGGAGGGAGGCGCATGGAAGGAGGGGCGAGGGATCGGGCAGAGCGCGAGCCGCGCTCAGGTTCCTGCATTCTCGACCAGCCGGGGCCCGAGGATGCAAAAAAAGACAGGCCCTTCTTTCTCGCCGATGGCGCCGCAACGCAAGGGGCGCGCTGAGGACCGACGCCGATGGACGAAAAGGCGCTCCTGGCCCCGTCCGGTCACAGGGCGTCCTCAGAACCCGCGATCCTTGACCGTCGGTGGCTTCGGCGGCCACTTGCCCGCGGGCTTGGTGCCGGTGCCCACGGGCTTTCCCGTCGGGCGGTTCGGTGTTCCCACCGTCGAAGGGACCCCCGCGGTGGGGCCGGTCGTCGCGGCGGGGGTCGTCGCGGAGTCCGCGCTCGCCGAGGTCTCGGCGGTCACGGCTGCGGAGGGCTCGACACTGGCGACGCTCGTCGACGGCGCGGGCGTCGAGGTCCGGGCGCTCGCTTGCTCGCTCGCGGCCGTCTCCGGGTGCGCGGCGACGTCCGGGGCTTTGGTCTCTGCGCCGTCCTTCGGCGCCCGGGTGAAGACGTACGCGCCGACCACCAGCGCCGCCACGCCGAGGGCGCCGAGCACCCACACCGCGACGCCGCGCTTGCGCATCGGGACGCTGCCGTCGAGGGTCGCGCCCATCTGCGTCGGCAAGCGGCCGGGAGACCGGGCCGAGTCGACCAGCGAGGCCTGGCTCGTGACGGCCGAGCCGAGCTCGGACACCATCGGCCGCCGCGCGTTCGGGTTCACGATGGCCATCAGCTCGTCGGCCATCTCGCGCGCGTTCGCGAAGCGATCCTTCGGTTCGCGCTTGAAACACCGTTCGAACCACGCGTCGACGGCGGTCGGGGTGCCGGGAACGAGCTCGCTGGGCGGCTTGAACTTCCCGCGCTCGATCGCGATGGCGATGCCCGCGATCGTCTCGCCGACGAAGGGCAGCACGCCCGTCAGCGCTTGGTACGCCACGATCGCGAGCGACCAGAGATCGCTCGCGGCGACCGCGTCCTTCGCGTTCGTCATCTGCTCGGGCGCCATGTAGTTCGGCGTGCCCATCATCACGCCCGTCGAGGTCATCGTCATCGACACCTCGTCTTCGCTCTTGGCGATGCCGAAATCGAGCACCTTGACGAAGATGTCGCCGTCGACGTCGGTGAGGAAGATGTTGTCGGGCTTGATGTCGCGATGAATGATGCCGTTGCCGTGTGCCTTGCCGAGGGCCTTGGCGGACTGGGACACGATGGTCGCCACGTCGACGAGCGGCAGGCGCGTGCGGCTGGCCAGGCGGGTCCCGAGATCCTCGCCGTCGAGGAGCTCCATCACGATGTACGCGTGGCCGCGCTCGTTGAGGCCGTGGTCGAACACCTGCACCACGTGCGGGCTCTTGATCTGCGCGGCCGCCGACGCTTCGCGTTGAAAGCGGGTCGAGGCGTCCTTCTTCTTGCCGACGTCGAGCAGCATGAACTTCACCGCGACGAACGTCTTCAGCGCTTGGTGCTCGCCGACCCAGACGCTGCCCATCCCGCCGTCGCGCAGCTTGCGCACGAGCTGGATGTTGGGCGCCGCCATCATGCCGGGCGCAAGTTCAAGCTCAGCCATACAGAGTGCAGGCTAACACGGGCGCTTTCGCATGGCACTCAAGCGGCGAGCCCTCTTCGCCCTCCGAAGGGTGGACCTCGGCGCGTCCTGTTCCGTGCTCCTACCGCCACGGAGGGCGCGGCCGCGCGCGATTTTCACGGGGCTCGCGCGCGCGCTCGTGAAGTCGCCTTTACCTTTCGGCTCGTCGCGGTGTCGGAGTCGACCGATCGAGGGGGCTCCTCTCGAGCGTGTTCCACGCGAACACGCTCTTGTCGACCGAACGGTCCGCGCCTCCGCCCGCGGCGATCACGTCGACGCGGTGCGGACCTTCTTCTGCGCGTCGTCGCAGAACCACCGCACGATGCCCGGCACCACGCCCTGCGCGAGCCCGCTCATCTTCGAGGCCATGTCGCAGTAGATCTCGAACTCGCCCGCCGCCATGCCGCGCATCATCGCGAGCGCGACGTCGTCGGGGCTCAGCGTCTTCACCGTGCCGGCGATCGCGCGCGTCTCCGCCGGCTTGTATTGGTTCTCGAACGCGAGCTGGGGCGTGTCGGTGTCGGGCGGCAGGACCACGCTGACCTTGATCCGGTGCGGCCACATCTCCGCGCGGAGGACCTGCGAGAAGCCGCAGAGCGCGAACTTCGTCGGCGCGTAGGCGGTGTAGCCGTAGATGCCGATCACGCCCGCGAGGGACGAGACGTTCACGACGTGGCCTCCGCCGGCGCGCGCGATCATGTGCGGCAGCACGGCGCGGCACATGTTCACGGCGCCGAAGTAGTTGATGTCCATCTGCTGGCGGAACTCGTCCGCGGGCAGCTCGAGGAAGCGCCCCGGACGCGCGACGCCAGCGTTGTTGACGAGGATGTCGATGCTCTCCGTCTTCGAGAGCTCGCCGATCTTCTCGGCGACCTCGTCCGCCTTGGAGACGTCGACGTCGAGGATCGTGACCTTCGCCGAGGGGTGCGCCTTCGCGATCTCGGCCTTGGCCTCCTCGAGGAGCGCCTTGCGACGGGCGACGATCGTCACGCGTGCGCCGAAGCCGGCGGCCTGTTTGGCGAGCGCGAGGCCGATGCCGCTCGAGCCGCCGGTGATCAGGATGCCTTTGTCTTGGAAGTACTCTCGGAGCCCCATGGCGGCGGACTCTCGCTCTCTCCGGCGCAGGTGTAAAGCCCGCTAGCGCGCCTCGACCTCTTCGATCGCGAACACGTCCACGTCGACGCCCGGGCTCGCGAGCACGCTCACGGGAGAGCCCGCGACCTCGACACCGGCGGCGCGGGTGAGGGTCTCGTCGAGCCGCTCGATCTCGGCCGAGGCGAGCGGGTAGGGGCTGTGGTGGACCTGCCCGCGGAAGAGCCTGCCCCCCTTCTCGGAGTAGAGGAGGTAACGCTCGCAGAGGAAGTCCTCGAGCGTGCCGGGGCTCGCGTGCCCGATGGGCGCTCCGATGGCGAAGGTGGCCTCGAGATCGCCGGGCGTCGGGCCAGGCCACGCGCGCGTGGATCGGTAGGTGCGCGTCGAGCCCTCCTCCTCGAGCGACATGTCGGCGAAGTGATAGGGCAGGTGGTAGGTCGCGCGCGCGCCGAGGACGCAGAGCCGGCTCGCGGCGTCGAGGCTGAGGAACCACACGCCCGGGCTCGCGCCGTCGAGGTGCACGTACGTGCGGACGTTCGTCTCGTGGAAGTTCGTCATCCCCGGCCACCGCGGCAGGTGGCGCAGCTGGATGTCCTCCATCGTGAAGGGCACGAGCCCTACGAACGCGCGCCCCTCGAACGTGTCGATCGAGAGCCGAGGGTGGACGAGCGGTCGCAGCGTCGCGGCGGGGACCTCCCAGTGGACGAAGCAGAGCTTCTTCCACCGGTGGAAGGCGGCGCGCGGTCCGTCGGGGCGACGCTTGGGCGACTCTCGGTCCATCGGCGAGAGCATAGCGAAGCGCCGCCGCGCCGGTCGCGCTCAGACCGCCGTCGGCTCTCCGACACCGCTCGACGACGCGCGAGCGGCTCGCCGCGCCGTCGACGCACGCTCGGCCTCGGTGCCGACCCAAGGCTCGCGCGTCCCCATGATCCAGTCGAACAACGGCCACGTGACGCAGTAGTTCGCGTCCTGGTTCGGTCCGAGGTGGTGGTCGACGTGCCACGGCAGCCACGCGCGCGCCCACGCCGGATCGAGGTGCGCCTTCTTGTGTAGCGCGTAGTACGCGATCGTGTTGGTCCACGAGCCGAGCACGAACCCCGGCGCGAGCGGCAGGAGCGGCGTCGCGACGAGCGCTCCTCCCAGGAGCCCGAGCGCCTCCTTGGCTTTGCTCGGTGCCTCGGAGAGCGGACGGAGGTACATGGGGTCGAGCCCGCCCGACTTGCGGACGTTCTTGTGGTGCTCGTGGAAGTGGAAGGACCAGAAGCTCTTCCGCTTCCTCCCGACCCCGTGGAGGATGTACTTGTGCACCAGCCACTCTGTTGCATTGGAAGCGACGATGCCGAGAGCGAAACCGAGCATGGGGAACCTCGATCGGGCGTACGCCCCATCACGAGACACTCAATGATGACTGTTTGGTCATTCTTTAATGAGGCATGCTAGGCGCCGTGTCAAGGACCGACGAGAAACCCAAGCCGCGGCTGCGAGAGCTGGAGCGCCCCGGGCGCGAAGGCGGCAAACGCGCGGAGAACCGCAAGCAGCGCATCCACGCCCTCGAGACGGCCGCGCTCCGCCTCTTCCTCCAGTACGGCGTGGAGGCCGTGACGATCGACCAGATCGTCGACGGCGCGCAGACCGCCAAGGGCAGCTTCTACCGCTACTTCCGGGACAAGAGTGATCTCGTCGAGGCCGTGGTCGCGCCGCTCGCCGACGAGGTGCGGCGGTCGTTCGAGCGCTGCGCCACGGCCTTGCGCGCCGAGGAGAACGCCGCGGACCTCCCGCAGCACTACCAAGCCCTCGGCGAGGATCTGTTCCGCATCGTGCTCCATTATCCGGAGGTCGTTCGCCTCTACCTGCACGAGGCGAGGGGCCCGAAGAGCGGCGCGCGCGTGCCGATCGTGAAGCTCGCCGAGGACGTGCTCGACAGCGCGACGCTCCTCAGCGACATCGCCCGCGAGCAGGGGCTGCTGCGGCCGCTCGCCGGGAGGCTCTCGGCCATCGTGGTCGTGGGCGCGGTCGATCTGCTCCTCACGCGGCTCTTCGCGGGGGACGACATTTCGCCCGTCATCGAGATGCCCTCCAAGCTCGTCTCGCTCGTGCTCGACGGCGTCCGCGCCGAGCAGCCCGTGTCCCGATCGCCCTCGAAGCCGAAGAAGTGACCGACTGGCCCTCGGCCAAGGAGATCCATGAGCGTCGTTCCGCGCCCGTTTCCCCCCGCGCTGCCCCACGGTCCTCTCCGCGAGGTCCTGCCCACGGTCCACGTCGTGACCGGCACCGTCGGGCTGCCCGGGCCGCTCCCGGTCCGCTTCAGCCGCAACATGGCGGTGTTGAAGGAGGGCGGCCGCCTCGTGCTCGTGAACACGGTGCGCCTCGATGACGCGGGGCTCCGCGCGCTCGACGCGCTCGGCGAGGTCACCGACGTGATCCGCATCGCCGGCAACCACGGCTCGGACGATCCCTTCTACGCCGATCGTTACCGCGCCAAGGTGTGGGCGGTCGCGGGGCAGCGCTACACGGCCGGCTTCGACACCGACGCGACGGACACCTACTTCACCGCCGACGAGGAGATCGGCGAGAGCACGAAGCTCCCGATCGAGGGGGCGCGCGTCTACCGCATGGCCTCGTCGCCACCCGAGGGGCTCCTCGTGCTCGAGCGCAGCGGCACGACCGTGATCGCAGGCGACTGCTTCCAGAACTGGGCCGCCCCCGACGAGCGGTTCTCCTTCGTCGCGAAGATCATGATGCGCATGATGGGGTTCGTTCGACCGCACAACGTCGGCCCGGCCTGGTTCAAGCGGTGCAAGCCGCCGCTCGAGGAGCTGCGCGGGACGCTCGATCTCGGCTTCGACAACGTGATCCCGGCGCACGGCGCGGTCGTCGTCGGCGGCGCGCTCGAGAAGTTCCGCCCGATCGTCGAGCGCCTCACGACGCCGCGCGGCTGAGCGCGGCGGTCGCGCACGCCGTCGGGCGCGAGATCACTGGAAGTGCATGCCGTCGCTGACGTACACGGCGCCGCCCTCGGGCGCGCCGATCACCACGCGATGGGCCTTGTCGCGGTAGTAGTGCGGCTCGGGCTCGCGGACGATCCGGGTGAAGCCGACGACGGTCACGAGCTCGCCCTCCTCGAGGGCTCCTTCTCGGTACCGTAGCTCGGACTCGACGCCGAGCAGGCGGTTCCACTGCGGCCCGTTCTGGTAGAGGAAGCGCTCGAGCTCGAAGCGCTTCTCCGCGTCGAGCTCGCGGCTCGTCCAGTGGTGATCGAGGACGACGTCGACGATCGCCGCGCGCGCGTCGATGAAGATGCGCCCCGTCTCGTCCTCCAGCCAGAAGGGGCGCGTCTCGGCGGTCTGCGCCTTGGGCTTGAAGCCCCGCGCATGGCGTCGCTCGACCACGGCCTCGAAATGGGCGCACGACCGACCGCTGAAGGGCGCCTCGAGCGGTTCGTCTCCGAACGCGACGCGGCCGACCACCTTCACGATCGCGCCTGGGGCGACCTCGGCGACGGCCGCGAGGTGGGAGCGCTCTGCCGCGCGGCGGGCCCTCGCCTTCGTCCCGAGCCGCTCGGTGATCGCGCGCATCGACGCCGTGCTCAGCGTCGCGAGCCCCGCCGACAGGATGAAGACGCCGATCGAGCTCATCGCCTCGACCGAAGGATAGCGCTAGGTCGCGCGCGGGACGAGGCGGACGGCGCGCTCCGGGCACGCGACGACGCAGAGGCCGCAAGCGCGGCACGCGTCTGCCCGAGGCGTGTACGCGGTCTGCCGCCCGTGCACGCGGCTCTTCAGCTTCGCGAAGAAGGGGAGCGCCGCGAAGTCCTCGTCGTCCATCCGGCGCACCTCGAACACCCCGTACGGGCACACGGCGACGCAGTCCTCCTTCCCCTCGCATCGGGCGCGATCGACCACGGGCCCAAGCTCGCCGGCGGGCGCCTTGCACTCGCTGCCGGGGCGGTCCGGGTGGGACGCGGCCCGCTTCACCTTCAGTCCGTCGGTCGATCTCGCCATCGTGGCTCCTCGTGCGTGGAGAGGTTCCTCCACGAGGTAGCAGCGCGGCGCGTGTCGAAGCGTGAAGAAGCGTCGAGCATCGCCAAGCTCGAGCGTGAGCGGCGGCGTCGCAGCACCCTCCTACGCCACCACGGGCAGCGAGAGTCTTCCTGCGAGCTCTTCGTCGATCGCGCTCGCGGCGCGCCTGCCCTCGGCGATGGCCCAGACGATGAGCGAAGCCCCTCGCTTGGCGTCGCCCGCCGCGTAGATCGTGCGCTGGCTCGTGCGGCCCGACGCGTCCGCCCGGATGGCGCCGCGTGCGTCGAGCGCGACGCCGAGCTCGGCGAGGAGCGCGCTCGGCTCGGGGCCGGTGAAGCCCGCGGCGATGAGCACGAGCTCCGCTTCGATCTCCATCTCCGCGCCCGCAATCGGCGCGAAGACCGTGCGAGGCTCGCCCCCTGGGGTCGTCTCCCTCTTGGGCTCCACGCGCACGGCAGAGAGCCTGCGGACGCGCCCGTCCTCTCCCTCGAGCCGGGTCGTCATGAGGCCGTACTCGCGGAGCCCCCCTTCCTCGTGCGCGGGCGAGACGCGGAACACGTTCGGCCACAGCGGCCACGGATCGTCCGAGGATCGCGCGTCGGGCGGCCTCGCGGCGATCTCGAGCTGCACGACCTCCTTCGCCCCTTGCCGATGCGCGGTGCCGAGGCAATCGGCGCCGGTGTCGCCGCCGCCGAGGATGACGACGCGCTTGCCCTCCGCGGAGATGCGCTCCTCGGGCGCGATCGTGTCCCCGGCGAGGATGCGATTCTGTTGCTCTAGATACTCCATTGCAAAATGGACGCCCGCGAGCTCTCGCCCGGGGACGTCCACGTCGCGCGGCGTCGGCGCGCCTACGGCGAGGCAGATGGCGTCGAAGTCGCGCACGAGCTCCTCCGCGCCGAGGTCCGCGCCCACGGCGACGTTCGTCCTGAAGACGACGCCTTCTGCCTCGAGCTGGGCGAGGCGCCGATCGAGGACGCGCTTGTCCATCTTGAAGTCGGGGATGCCGTAGCGGAGCAGCCCGCCGACGCGGTCCGCCCGCTCGAACACCACCACGTCGTGCCCCTTTCGCGCGAGCTCCTGGGCGCAGGCGAGCCCGGCCGGGCCCGAGCCGACGATCGCGACGCGCTTGCCGCTCTTGTCGGCCGACGGGCGAGGTACGACCCAGCCCTCGTCGAAGGCGCGGTCGATGATCGCCTGCTCGACCACCTTGATCGTCACCGCCTCGTCGTCGATCCCGAGCACGCACGCTGCCTCGCACGGCGCGGGGCAGAGCCGGCCCGTGAGCTCGGGGAAGTTGTTCGTCGCGTGGAGTCGATCGGCCGCCTCGCGGAACCGACCCTTGTCGACGAGGTCGTTGAAGTCGGGGATGCGATTGCCGAGGGGGCAGCCGTTCTGACAGAACGGCACGCCGCAATCCATGCAGCGCGAGGCCTGCGCGCGCAGCGTCGCCTCGGCGAGAGGCTCGTAGACCTCGCGGTGATCGTGCACGCGCTCCTCGACGGGCCGCTTGTGCGGCGTCTCCCTCGACAGCTCCAGGAAACCGGTCGGCTTGCCCACGTTCGCTCCTACTCCGCCGCGTCGGCGCGGGGCGCCGCCGCCGCGTCCGCCCGCTCCTCGAGCTCTCGCTGCCGCCGCACGCGCTTCTCGTCGTGCGGGATGATCTTCGCGAAGCGGCTGCCGACGCTCGATCGGTCGGCGAGGAGCCGCTTCGCGCACTCGCTCTCGGTCGTCGCGACGTGCTCGTCGAGCAGCGAGAGGAGCGTGAGCACGTCCGCGGCGTCGAGATCCTCGACGTCGACCATGCCTGGGTTCACCTTCGTGCGGAGATCGTCGATCGCTTGCTCTCGGTCCTTGCCGGCGAGGGCCACGAAGGCGAGCCCGCCGCTCATGCCCGCGGCGAAGTTCCTGCCCGTTCTGCCGAGGACGACCACCGTGCCCCCGGTCATGTACTCGCAGCCGTGATCGCCGACGCCTTCGACGACGGCCCGCGCGCCGCTGTTGCGGACGGCGAAGCGCTCGCCCACCACGCCGCGCACGAAGAGCGCCCCGCCGGTCGCGCCGTAGAGCAGCACGTTGCCGGCGATGACGTTGCTCTCCGCCGTGAACGCGGCGCCCGCCGGCGGCGCGAGGACGATCCTCCCGCCGCTGAGCCCCTTGGCCACGTAGTCGTTCGCGTCGCCGACGAGTCGGAGCGTTATCCCGCGGGGCACGAACGCGCCGAAGCTCTGACCCGCCGATCCGCGGAAGACGAACTCGATCGTGTCGTCCGGGAGGCCCTTCTCTCCGTAGCGGCGCGTGACCTCGCTCCCGAGCATCGTGCCCACCGCGCGATGGACGTTCTCGATCGAAAGCTCCGCCGTCACCTTCTCGCCGCGCCACAGCGCCGGCTCGGCGAGCGCGACGAGCCGGTTGTCGAGCGCCTGCTCGAGGCCGTGCCGCTGCTGGATCGCCTTGCGAAGGGCCACCGCCGCGCCGCTCGGCGCCGCGAGGTGGCTCGCGTCGAGGATGCGCGTGAAGTCGATCCCCCTCGCCTTGAAATGATCGGGGGCCGACTCCGCCTCGAGCAGATCGACGCGCCCGACGAGCTCGTCCATCGTGCGCACGCCGAGGCTCGCCATGATCTCGCGCACCTCCTCCGCCACGAAGCGGAAGAAGGACACGACGTGCTCGGCGCGCCCCGCGAAGCGCTCGCGAAGCTTCGGGTTCTGCGTCGCGATCCCGACCGGGCACGTGTCGAGATGGCAGACGCGCATCATGATGCACCCCATCACGACGAGCGGCGCCGTCGCGAAGCCGAACTCCTCCGCGCCGAGCATCGCCGCGATGACGACGTCGCGCCCCGTCCTGAGCTGCCCGTCCACCGCGAGGCTCACGCGATCGCGCAGGCGGTTCATCACGAGCGTCTGCTGCGCCTCGGCGAGCCCGAGCTCCCACGGGACGCCCGCGTGCTTCAGCGAGGTGAGGGGGCTCGCGCCGGTGCCGCCGTCGTGGCCGCTGATCAGGATCGCGTCGCTCTTCGCCTTCGCCACGCCGGCGGCGACGGTCCCCACGCCGACCTCGGCGACGAGCTTCACGCTCACGCGCGCCCGCGGGTTCGCGTTCTTCAGATCGTAGATGAGCTCGGCGAGATCCTCGATCGAGTAGATGTCGTGGTGCGGCGGCGGGCTGATGAGCCCCACGCCCGGCGTCGAGTGACGGACCTCGGCGATCCACGGGTAGACCTTCGTGCCCGGCAGCTGTCCGCCCTCGCCGGGCTTCGCGCCTTGCGCCATCTTGATCTGAAGCTCGTCCGCGTTCACGAGGTAAGCGCTCGTGACGCCGAACCGGGCCGAGGCGACCTGCTTGATCGCGCTCCTCCGGCTGTCGCCGTTCGCGTCCGGCGTGAACCGCCTCGGATCCTCGCCTCCTTCCCCGCTGTTCGAGCGCGCTCCGATCCGGTTCATCGCGATCGCGAGCGTCTCGTGCGCCTCGGCGCTGATCGACCCGTAGCTCATCGCGCCGGTCTGGAAGCGAGGCAGGATCGCCTCGATGGGCTCGACCTCGGCGAGCGGGATCGGCTTCGTCCCTTCGGTCCGAAAGCCGAGCAGGCTCCTCAGGGTCACGCGCCCCTTCGCCTGCGCGTCGACGGCGCTCGAGTATTTCTTGAAGATCTCGTAGCGGCGCGTCCGGCTCGCGTGCTGCAGCGCGAAGATCGTCTCCGGATCGAAGAGGTGGACCTCGCCTTCCCGCCGCCACTGGTACTGCCCCCCCACCTCGAGCCCTTCGCCCGCGACGACGGGGAGGGCGCGCTTCGCCTCCGCCTCCGCCGCTCGACCGTACGCGCGATGGTGATGCATCAGCACTTCGAACGCGATTTCTCGAATGCCTACGCCGCCGACGCGCGAGGGCGTGAGCGTGAAGTATCGGTCGACGAGCTCGCGCGAGATCCCGACGGCCTCGAAGATCTGCGCGCCGCGGTAGCTCGCGATCGTCGAGATCCCCATCTTGCTCATCACCTTGACGACGCCCTTCTCGACCGCCTTCAGGTAACGCTTCTCGAGCGTCGCGTCGTCGATCGCCTCGTCGGCGAAGCCCAGCTCGCGCAGCTGGGGCAGCGACGAGAGCGCGACGTAGGGGTGGATCGCGCTCGCGCCGTAGCCGACGAGCGTCGCGAAGTGGTGGACCTCGCGCGCGTCCCCGGCCTCCACGATGAGGGTGACCTGCGTACGCTTCTTCGTCCGCACGAGGTAGTTGTGCAGGCCGGCCGTCGCGAGCAGGCTCGGGATCGGCGCGTGGGTCCGGCTCGCGCCGCGATCGGAGAGGACGAGCACCTTCGATCCGTTGGCGATCGCGTTGTCCGCCTTGGCGAAGAGGGCCCTCAGCGCGGGCTCGAGGCCCTCGGGCCCTTCCTCGGCCGGGAAGACCATCTCGAGCACGGTGACGAGGAACGGCTTCTGCGGATCGCCGTCGCCCTTCGGCGGGGAGGACGCGCGCCCGTCACGCCCCGTCCGCGCGGCATCGAACGACGTCAGCGCGCGGAACCGCGCCATCGCGTCGGCGTCGAGGAACGGGCTCTTGCAGAGCACCAGGCGGCAGCTCTCGGGGCGCGGGTCGAGGAGGTTGCCCTCGGGGCCGACCGCCGTGGTCACGCTCGTGACGAGCTCCTCCCGGATCGCGTCGAGCGGCGGGTTCGTCACCTGCGCGAACAGCTGCTGGAAGTAGTCCGCGAGCGGACGCGGCTTCGACGAGAGCACCGCGAGCGCGGCGTCGTTGCCCATCGAGCCGAGGGCCTCCTCGCCGCGCGTCGCCATCGGCGCGAGGATGAGCTTCAGATCCTCGTCGGTCATGCCGAACGTCCGCTGCGCGCAGAGCAGCGCCGCGCCCTCCAGCCTCGGGGCTTGGGTCCCGAGCGGCAGCGCCTCGAGCGGGACGAGGTTCTGCTCGAGCCACGTCTGGTAGGGCTCGGCGCTCGCGACGCGCGTCTTCACCTCGTCGTCGGGGACGACGCGACCGCTCGCGAGATCGACGAGGAACATCCGCCCGGGCAAGAGCCGCCCCTTCTCGACGACCTCCGCCTCGGGCACGTCGAGCACGCCGACCTCGGACGCGAGCATCACGAGGCCGCCCTTCGTGATCCAATAACGCGCCGGGCGCAGCCCGTTGCGGTCGAGGACCGCGCCGATCTGACGGCCGTCGGTGAAGCACACGCAGGCGGGGCCGTCCCAGGGCTCGACGAGGCATCCGTGGTAGCCGTAGAACGCCTTCTTCGCCGCGCTCATCGAGGCGTCGTGCTCCCACGCCTCGGGGATCAGCATCATCACCGCGTGGGGCAGCGAGCGGCCACCCATCACGAGCAGCTCGAGCACGCTGTCGAGACACGCCGAGTCGCTGAGCCCCTCCTCCGCCACCGGCAGCACCTTCGAGATGTCGTCGAAGTGCGGCGAGGAGAGCAGCGCCTCGCGGGCGCGCATCCAGTTGATGTTGCCGCGCAGCGTGTTGATTTCGCCGTTGTGGGCGATGAACCTGTACGGGTGCGACAGCTCCCAGCTCGGGAACGTGTTCGTCGAGAAGCGCGAGTGGAACATCGCGAGCGCGCTCTCGGTCCGCGGGTCGTCGAGATCGGAGAAGTACTCGCGGAGCTGCGCGGGCGTGAGCATGCCTTTGTAGACGAGCGTTCGCGACGACAGGCTCGCGACGTGGAAGTACTGGCGGTCGTCGATCCCACTCGTGCGGATGGCGTGTTGGAACCGCTTGCGGATGACGTAGAGCTTGCGCTCGAACGCGTCCTCGTCTCCGGCGCCGCGCGCTCCGGGCGCGATGAACACGTGATCCATCGTCGGCTCGACGCTGCGCGCGGTGGCGCCGATGCGACGGTGGTCCGTCGGGACGCGTCGCCAGCCGAGGAGCGTCTGCCCCTCTTGCCGCACGATCATCGCGAAGATCATCTTCGCGAGCGCGGTCGCCTGCGCGTCCGGCGATCCGAAGAAGAGCCCCACCCCGTACTCGCCCTTCGCAGGCAGCTCGCGCACGACTTGACCGGGCTCGGTGCCGGCGATGCGGCCGAGGGCGCACTCGCGCGAGAACAGCCGGTCGGGGATCTGGATCAGGATGCCCGCGCCGTCGCCCGTGTCGGGCTCGGCGCCCGTCGCGCCGCGATGCTCCAGCCGCTCGAGGGCGCGGAGCGCGCGGTGCACCAGGTCGTGGGAGACCTCGCCCTTCTGGTGGACCAGGAAGCCGACGCCGCAGGCGTCATGCTCGAACCGGGGATCGTACAGCGCTGGCCGCGCACCCGAAGAAGACGATGGACGCCGCATTGACGCGTCGCAGTATGCCACGGAGAGCGCGTCACGCCCTGAAAAAATGCCTGGAATTCCCGGCGACGCAGCGATGTCGCACTTGCGCGCACATGCTCGGTCGCGGCGCGACGGCCGGAAGGGTCATGCACTCGAGTTGCGAATGTATCTTGAGGCCCGGAGGCGTCGCCTGGACTTGGCAGCTCCGAGGACCCACGGTAGGCAGACGCTCATGTTCTTCCACCGCAAGGCCAGCATGCCGA
>CAYYKK010000109.1:0-21257 GCA_964467935.1 uncultured Polyangiaceae bacterium | reverse complement strand
TCGGCCACAAGAGCGACGCCGTCTCGGCCTCGAAGACCCCGGCCGCGTGGACGGGCCTCGCGGCGATCGGCGCGCCGCTCGACGGAAGGAAGCGCACCGCGCGCGCCCCCGGACGCAGCGCTCGGACGACGAAGCGCCCCTCCTCGAGGTGCGGGCCGAGCAGCGAGTGAGGATCGGGGTGTCGGCGCAGCGCGACGCGAGCGAGCTCGTCCTGGATCACCATCGCGGGCGAGGATCACAGGAACGCGCGTCGGCGGGAAGATCGTCGCGTGCCCGCCGGTCACGCGCACGTCCGGTCCCGTCCGTAGGTCGATTGTCACGTGCGCGGGTCGCCGCGGCGACCTATAGATGGTGCCTCGACGCGAGCGGGAGGATGCCATGGGACAGCTGTCGACGAACGGGGGCGTGACGAAGCAGAACGGCCACACCGAGGCGCGCATCCGGAGCTACGCGCCCGCGACCGGCGAGCTGCTCGGCGAGGCGCCCGTCACGAGCTCGGACGAGGTGCGCGCGGTCGTCGAGCGCGCGAGGCGCGCGCAAGAGGCGTGGGGCTCGCTGCCCGTGCGAGAGCGCTGCGCGCGCATGCTGCGCTTCCGCGACGCGATCGTCGATCGCGAAGAGGAGCTCACCGATCTCATCTCGCGCGAGACGGGCAAGCCGCGGCACGAGGCGCTCCTGCACGAGGTGGCGGTCGTCGCGAACCTCGCGACCTACTTCACGAAGCACGCCGAGTCGCTGCTCGCGCCGCGCGAGATCCCCCTCACCCTGATGAAGCACCGCCGCAGCTTCCTCCACTACGCGCCTCGCGGCGTCGTCGGGGTGATCTCGCCGTGGAACTACCCCTTCCAGCTGCCGCTCCGCGACGCGGTCCTCGCGCTCATCGCCGGCAACGCGGTCGTGGTGAAGCCGAGCGAGGTGACGCCGCTCACGATGCTCCGCGCGAAGGACGTCTGGGATCAGGCCGGGCTGCCCGAGGATCTCTTCCAGGTCGTGACCGGCTACGGACCGACGGGCGGCGCCCTCATCGACGCGGGGATCCAGTTCCTCGTCTTCACGGGCGGCGTCGCCACGGGGAGGAAGGTCGCGGCCGCGTGCGGCGAGCGCCTCGTCCCGTGCGTGATGGAGCTCGGGGGCAAGGCGCCGCTCATCGTTTGCGAGGACGCCGACGTCGAGCGCGCGGCGCGCGGCGCGGTGTTCGGCGGCTTCTCGAACTCGGGACAGATCTGCATCTCGGTCGAGCGCGTCTACGCGCACCGCGCGGTGCACGACGCGCTCGTCGATCGGATCACCGCGCTGACGCGCGAGCTCAAGCAGGGAGACCCCGCCGAGGGCGCCGTCGACGTGGGAGCGATCATCTTTCCGAAGCAGATCGACATCGCCGAGGCCCACATCGCCGACGCGCTCTCGAAGGGCGCGAGGCTCTGCACCGGCGGAAAGCGCCGCGCAGGGCCCGGACAGTTCTTCGAGCCCACGGTCCTCGCCGGCTGCAACCACGCGATGACGGTGATGACCGAAGAGATCTTCGGCCCCATCGTGCCCATCATGCGGGTCGAGAGCGACGAAGAGGCGCTGAGGCTCGCGAACCAATCGCACCTCGGCCTGAACGCGTACGTCTTCTCGCGCGACCGCGGAGAGGCCCATCGGCTGGCGACGCGCGTGCAGGCCGGCAGCGTGTGCGTGAACGACGTGCTCTCGAACGGGGGCTGCCCCGAGGCGCCGTTCGGTGGGATCAAGCAGAGCGGCTTCGGGCGCGTGATGGGCGACGAGTCGCTCCGCGAGATGTGCGACGTGCGGCACGTCAGCGTCGACCGCCTCGCGACGTCGAACGATCCGCTCTGGTTTCCCTACACCGACAAGAGCCTTGGTATCGCGCGCAAGGCGGTGCGCATCGTCTTGGGCGGCGGCGGCGTGCTGAAGCGCATCTCGCAGCTGTTCTAGCGATGTCCGGAGGCCTGGGGGCCTCGAGCGCTGGGGGGCGGCGCCCCTCGTTCTCCCACGTTGACCTTGAGACACCGAGGCCCGTAGATTGGGGGCGCTCGGCGAAGCCATCGCGCGCGCGGGCGACCGACGAACCCATGAAGGTATGCCCGCAGTGCAAGCAGCGTTACCCGCACGAGAGCAGCTTCTGCTTCCTCGACGGGCAGCCGCTCGAAGCGCTCCCCGATCCGCGCGTCGGCATGACCCTGGTCGGCCGCTACGCCCTCGACGACGTCCTCGGCGCAGGCGGCATGGCGACGGTCTACCGCGCCAGGCACAAGCTCGTCGACCGACCTTGCGCGATCAAGATCCTCCACGGTGAGGTCACCAAGGAGCCGACCGTCCGCGAGCGCTTTCGGCGCGAGGCGCGGCACGCGCAGCGGCTCGCCCACCCGAACATCATCGAGGTCTTCGACCAGGGCGAGACGGAGGACGGGACGTCCTTCATCGTCATGGAGCTGCTCGAAGGTCAGAGCCTCGCGCAGGTCGTCGCGCGCGGGAAGATCCCGGTCGACCGCTTCCTCAAGCTCGCCGTACAAATGGTGCGCGCCCTCTCTCGCGCCCACGACTTCGAGGTCGTCCACCGAGACCTGAAGCCCGAGAACGTCTTCGTCTTGAAGGGCGATCTCGTGAAGCTGCTCGACTTCGGCATCGCCCGGTCGAAGCAGGACACGCGGCTCACGAGCGTCGGTGAGATCTTCGGGACGCCCGAGTACATGGCGCCCGAGCAAGGAACCTCGCACGACGCGGGCCCGGCCGCCGACATCTACTCGCTCGGCGTCCTCTTCTTCGAGATGCTGACGGGCACGCTGCCGTTCGAGGCACCCAACGCGCCGACGCTCCTCGTGAAGCACATCTCGGAGCCCGCGCCGCACCTCAAGACGCGCGAAGCCTCGCTCCCCCAGTCGCTCGACGACCTGGTGTTCGCGATGATGGCGAAGGCGCCGGCCGATCGACCCGTCGACGCGCAGGCCGTCCTCGCCCGGCTGATCCGCATCGCCGACGAGGTCGGCGTGCAGCTCCCGGCGGAGCCCGACGCGGACGCGCCGCCCCCGAGCACGCAGGCGACGCCGCAGAAGGGCCAGAACTGGGAGCAGCGAATGAAGCTGTTCGGACAGATGCTCCAGAAGGGCTTCGGACAGGCCCCGCCGGCCGACCTCGATCGCATGCTGAAGGAGCTCGAGGGCAAGGTGAACGAGGTCGGCGAGCTGCGCGCGTCCGCGTTCGAGGAGCAACAGAAGCTCGAGATCATCGAGGCCGAGGGCCGCGAGGGGCGCGTCCGGTTCGGCCAGGCGATGGATACGCTGAGCGTCGACGCGTCTCGGATGCGCGAAGAGGCGAGGAGCCTCCGGCAGGCGCTCGCGCCGCTCGGACAGGAGCGCGAGGGCTTCGCCGACAAGCTCAAGCTCGCGCACAAGAACGCGATCTTCTGGGAGGGGCGCTGCGCGTTCCTCGAGCCCTACCCCGAGCTCGCGAAGGCCTATCGCGACCTCGCGGAGATCGTCGACGAGTGGCTCGCGGTGCGCAAACGCGAGATGGACTCGGAGCGTGGAGCGAGCGATCTCGAAGCCCAGCTCCAGGATCTCGACTACCAGATCAAGGAGCTCCGAACCGGGCTCGAGTCGCACGACAAGGACATGGAGGAGCGAACGCAGGGTTCCCAGCAGAAGATCGCGGAGATGGGCCGGCGCGCCGACGAGCTCGAGGCGGAGCTCTTGCACATCGCGACCCGCTTCTGCGCGCCGCTCAGGGCCAAGCCGGAGCTCGTGCCGCTCTTCCGCCAGCTCGAAGCGTCTGCCTGAGGAGCCACGCCGAAGAGGGCGTTCCCGAGAGAAGAGCACGAGCAAAACCGAGCCAACGGGCCCGGGCCGCACTAGGCTGTCGGTGCGTGCAGGACCGCGAGTCAGCCCTCCCCGAGCGCTTGAGCCTCCTGCTCCACCCTCGGGGCGGAGCGAAGCGGGCTCTGGGGCGCATCGCGGCCGCGCTGGGTCTGACGCTGGTCTTCGTCGGCGGGCTCCTCGTGGGGACGCTCCTGCACCTCGACTCGCGACCGATGCGCCGCGTGGTGCGCAGCGTGGCGACGCGAGGTCTCGCGACCCTCTTCCGTGGCAAGATCGTCGTGGGCGAGATCGACGCGATCAGCCTGCGCGGCGTTCGTATCCGCGACGCGCAGGTGCTCGACCCCGCGGGGCGCCAGGTGATCTCCGCGCACGGCATCGTCGCGAGCATGTCGACGAGGACGCTGCTCGCGTCGCTCTGGTCGAACGAGGGGCCCGTCTACGTGCGCCTGCCGCGCATCCAAATCGAAGAGGGCACCGTGACGCTCATCGAATCGGCGAACGACGTCGCGCCGAGCATCGGTGACACCTTCACGTTGCGCAGCACCTCCCCGCCGACGGCCGGAGCGAAGCCGCGCCCGGTCTCGGTCCTCTTGCCCCGCATCGAGCTCGGCCACGTCGTCGTCGAGGGGAGCGTGGCCCGCCCACTCGACGCCGAGCTCCACCACGTCGTCGGCCAAGTCCTCGTGGTGGACGACGTCGTGAGCGTCGACGTCGAGCCGACCGGGCTCGTGGATCGCGCTTACTTGCCCGCGAAGACCGACGGCACGGCGAGCTACCACCTGCGCGTCGACACGAACGCGAAGCGCGTCGCTCAGAAGTCGATCGTCACGGCCGACGGCACGCGCATCCCTGCGGAGCCGACGACGATGTGGATGGACTTCACGGGCCTCGTGGGCGCGGTGTCGACGACGGCGCGGTGCGATATCACCGGCAGCCACCTCTCGGGGACCGCGTTCCTCCAGCGCGTGTCGCCGGAGGCCGCTCGCGCGCTGCTCCCGAGCCTGCCCCTCCTTCGCACGGCCGACGTCTCGGCGAAGATCGAGGGAGGCCTTCCCGATCTCGCGTTCGAAGCCACCGTCGAGATCCCTCAGGGCGCCGGGCTCGGTGTCGTGACGACGCAAGGCAGGCTCCTCACCTCCGCACCTCCGAAGCTCGAGGCTTCGTTCGAGACGAGCGAGATCGATCCGCGCGACTTCCTGGAGGGCCTCCCCGACGCACGCGTGAACGCGCGCGGGCGCGTGACGACCGTCCTCGACGGCGACGATCCACGCATCTCCGTCGAGATCGCGACGCTCGCGACGACGGCGGATGGAGTCGTCGTGCCCGCGGTCGACGCGGTGATCGACTTCGTCGCCGGCGGCCTCAGCGGATCGGCGACGGTGCACGAGCCGGGGATCCCGACCGACACGCGCTTCGACGTCGACGCGAGCGGCAAGGTCCACTTCGGTTTGATCGCGACCACCGAGGGGCTCGACCGGGCGCCGCGCATCGGCGCGCTCGCCTCGGGCGCGGGGACGGTCGACGTGCGTGGCACGCTCGACGGCGGGCGGGTGTCGGCGAGCGTGTCGGCGCACGGCGCGGGGCTGCGCGTCGCGAACGTATCCGCGCATCAAGGTGTCCTGAAGGGCACGCTCGAGGGAACGCTCGCGGATCTGCGCGTGCGCGGCGACGCGTCGCTCGACGACGTGCGCGCGCAGGATCAGGCGTTCGATCACGTCGTCGTGAAGGCAGACGGGCCGATCATGACGCCCTTCCTCGAGCTCGCGGTGAACGATCAGGACCTCGGACAGATCGACGCGAAGGGCACGGTGTCGGTCCCCTCGCGCTCCGCGCGCGACGTGTCGTTCCACGTCGCGCGCCAGGGGGTCGTCGCGGAGGGCCGCGCGAGCCGCATCGGCGTCTCCGACGCAGGCGCGATCACCGCCGAGGGGGTCGCGGTGTCGGGCGAAGGGCTCGGGAAGCTGGGGGGCTCGCTGCAGATCACGGGCAACGACGTGGTCGGCAAGCTCAAGGCGGATGGGATCGATCTCGACAAGCTGGGTCGGCTCGTCGGCTCACCCATCCCCCTCGGCGGCATCGCGAACGTGGACGTCGATCTCGAGAAGACCGCGCACGGGAGGAAGGGCCACGTCGAGGTCGAGCTGGAGGAGGGAGAGGCGCTGGCGATCGGCGGGATCTCGGCGCGCCTCTCGGCGCAGTTCGACGGAGAGAACGTCGAGACGAGCGGCTACGTCCGCCTCGTCGCGACCGCGACCGACGAGGAGCGCGCGAAGGCGCAAGCCGGCGGCCTCCTCGGTCTCGACCGACTGTGCGACGGGACGATCGCCGAGGTGCGCATCGCGAAGGGCCAAGGGCAGCTCGTAGGTCCGCTGCTCGGGCTCGACACGTGGAAGCGCTTCGTCGGCGCCGCCGACGTCGCCGCCGAGAACTGGAACCTGCGCTGCCTCGCGGAGCGCGTGCCGTTCGGCTTGCCGGTGAGCGAAGCCGCCGGCCTCGTGACGATGCGCGTCCACGTCGCGCGCCGCGAGGGGGACGCGTTCCCATCCCTCGAAGACGTCTACGCGCGGACGCACGGGCTCTCGCTCGTGGGCGCCCGCTCGCTGCTCGGCGAGGCGCATCCGTGGGAGTCGAGCGCGATCGACGGCCAGCTCACCGGATCGGTCGACGGCCGCGACGGCCACGTCGAGGCGCACGTCATCTTGTTCGACGGATCCATCCTCGGCGATCTCGACGCTTCGACCACCTTCGATCTCAAGAAGCTCCTCGGAGCGCCTGCGAAGGGCGAGGCGCCTGTGGACCGCGTCGCCCTCCTCCGCTCGACGCCCATCGAGGCGACGTTCGGCATGCCTCGGAGGGCGATCTCCGAGCTGTCGACGCTGCCGACGTTCCTGCGCGATCGGATCCCCGCTCTCGACGGTGACGTGAGGCTCGACGTCGAGGCCCACGGGACGGTCGACGAGCCCTTCCTCTACGTGAGCGCGCAGGGTTTCCACGTCGCCCCGCGCGCGTCGATGGGCGTCGCCGAGAGCTGGGCGCCCCCGCTCGACGCGACCGTCGTGGCGACCTACGAGTCGGACGACGGCAAGGCGGTCCTCGACGCTCACTTCATGCACGAGGGCGCGACGGTCGCCACGATCGACGGCGGCGTCGAGGTCGAGGCGAAGGACCTCACCCACCCGAGCGACGATCCCCTGCCCTGGACCGGCGGGCTCTTGATGACCTTCTATGATCTCCCGCTCGGTTCCATCCCGGCGCTCGCCGATCGCGACGTCAGCGGTCCGGTCGACGGGACGCTCAGCCTGAGCGGCCTGAACGCGAGACCCAAGCTCGATCTCGATCTGACGATGCCGTTCATGCGGCTCGGCGAGCTCTACTTCGACGGCCACGTGATCGCGCACGTCGCGCCCAAGCCGACGGACGACAAGCCCCCGCCGACCCCCGCCGGCGACGCGGCGACCGAGGACGCCCGCGCCGCGGCCAACGGCACGTTCGAGATCGACCTCGACGGTCAGGACGGCGGACAGCTGCAGGTGTTGGCGTACGCGGGCATGCGTTGGGAGGGCCTCACGGTGCCCTTGCTCGACCCGTCGAGCAGCGGCGGCCTCGCGCTCAGCGCGAAGGCGTTCAGGCTCGGCGCCGCGTTCCCGCTCGTGTCGAGCGCGGTGAGCAAGCTCGATGGCCTGGTGGACGGGACCGCCCGGCTCGACTGGGGTCGCGTGAGCGACGTGGACCAAGGCCACATCGACGGCTTCCTGAAGGTGCGTGACGCGGTGGTCTTCATCCCGCAGTTCGGCCAAGAGCTCCGCAAGGGCAAGGCGTCGATCATCGCGAACCCGGCCGGCGTCGTGCGGATCGAAGGCGTCGAGGCCGGCGGCATCACGGGGCGCGTCCACGGCAACCTGCTCGGGCGCTTCGACGGCCTCAAGTTCCGCAGCGCCTCGGGCGAAGTGGTCATCGACGAGGGACAGGAGATCCCCATCACGTTCGAGGGCGTGCCGGTCGGCGCCGCGAGCGGGCAAGTGAAGCTCGACGCGAGCTACGACGGCGGCGAGCTCGCGGTGCACGCGAAGGTGCCGCAGGTGAAGCTCGCGCTGCCGAGCTCGTCGAGCCGCGGCGTGCAAGACCTCGGCGACGATCCGACGATCAAGCTGAGCGCGCCGCTCGGCCCGCCGCAGGAGCCGCGCGCGAAGGACGCGCTCCGCTACGCGCTCACCGTGGATCTCCAGCGGGCGCAGATCACGGGCTCCGGGCTCGAGGCCGTCGTGCACTCGACGAAGGAGGCGCCGATCCGGCTGAAGCTCGCCGAGGACGCGAAGGTCTCGGGCGACATCGTCTTCGATCGCGGCTACGTCGTGCTCCAGCAGAAGAAGTTCGAGGTCGACAACGGCCTCGTCCGCTTGCGCGAAGAGGCGGCCGCCAACCCGTTCGTGAACCTCACCGCGCACTGGGAGGGCACCGACGGCGGTCGCGTGTACGTCGACTACGTCGGCAACCTCGAGCCGATCACCGACGACAAGATCCGCTTCCGATCCGATCCACCGCGATCGAAGCAGGACATCATCGCGACGCTCCTCTTCGGGACCGATCTGTCGAGCACCCCGGAGAACAGCGGCCAGGCACAGTCGGGAGACAAGAGCGTCGCGGGCATCGCGACGGAGGTCGGAGGCTCGGTCGCGTCGCAGGCGCTGAACGCGCTCTTGTCCTCGCGCTACGTGACGCTCACCGTCGACCGCGGCACCGACGGGGGGTTGCGCGGGAAGGTCGAGTGGCGCGCGACCGAGGGCCTCACGTTCGGTCTCTCCGGGCAACAGGTGCAGGCGCAGCCCTCGTCGACGACCACGTCGACGGCGACCGCGCCTTCGGCGACCAACCAAGGCGGCGCGCAAGGCGAGCTCTCGCTCGACTGGCACTTCTTGCGCAACTGGTCGCTGCGCTCGACGGTCGGCGCGGGCGTCCGCGAGCCGAGCACCGGCATCGACGTGCTCTGGCAGTATCGCTATTGAGCCGCGTCACGCGTCGCGTGGAGGCCTCGACCGGATGGCGAACGCGCGGTCGCCCACGACGACACGAGGGGGATCGTCCTCGGAGACGAGCCGCGCGACGTCGGCCTCGGCGTGCCTTCCGAAGCGGGCCCAGAAGCGGCGCTCCTTCACGCGGGTGTAGAGCGCGCCCTCGCCGTCGACGTAGATCTCGGAGGGCTCGAGCTGCTCGCGGGTGCCGTCGCTGAGCGCGACGCTCGGAGGATCGTCCGCGCTGACCGACAGGACGAAGTAGGGCGTGTCCTCGACCGTGAAGTAGCACCAGTCGTAGCCGTTCGTGAGGATGAACCGGCCGTCGTCGGGGTGGACCGAGATCCAGCGGTGCAGCGCGCTCGCGAGCGGCCCGTGCTCGATCTTCTCCCCGTCGTGGAAGAGCTCACCCCGTCGATCGAGCACGATCGTGCTCTCGCGCGAGGTGCCTGGAGGGGGCGCGAGCCGGAAGAACTCGGGGTGATCGCCGGGTCTCAAGGGGACGATGTTTCGTAGCGCGCCCGACGCGGCCGAACCAGCTACTTGTGCGTCGCCGCGCGCGCCGCGTTCGCGACGCTCTTCGCCGCCTGTCGCGCCGCCGTGTCGAGGGCGTCGCGCTCCGCGTCGGCGAGCGGCCCGCCCTCGACCCTCGCGTGCCCGCGGACGGCGCCGAGCAACCCTCCGCTCGCGTCCACGAGCGCGATCTCGACGACGCACTCCGTGACGAGCCCGCCGCCGTCGCCGCGCGACGAGAGCCCCACGACGGCAGCGGTGACCTTCAGGTGTTGATCGCGCGAGATCCCGTGCCAGTCGGCGTCCGAGAGCGCGTCGGGCAAGAGCTTGCGCAGCGCCCCCGCCACGTCACCGACGTGCGCGCCGTCCACGCGGCTCGACACGCTCGACAGCTCGACGGGCGCCGGAGGTTTCTCCGCTCGCTGGCGCCCGACAGGGTCGACGTGCGCGGCCTCCGCCGGCGCCGTCCCGCACGCGGCGGCGGTGAGGATGAGGAGGGTGGTGACACGCCACACCCACTCGCCGCTATCAGGTTCTCCGCCGAAGGGACAAGGAATGCGCTCGCCCGCGCGCCGAGCGTGCCTATAGTGGGCGCCCATGCCCTCCGAACGTGCTCCCACCGAGGAGCGATCGCGCTCCTACTACGACGAGTTCTCCAAGCGGTACGACGCGCGTCGGGGCGGCAACGAGCCAGGCGGCTACCACGACCTCATCGACGATCTCGAGGTGGACTTCGTGAAGCGCTTCGCGAAGCAGCGTGACGTCCTCGAGGTCGGCTGCGGGACGGGCCTCCTCCTCGCGCGCTTCCGCGAGTTCTCGCGCCGCGCGGTCGGCATCGATCTGTCCGAGGGAATGCTCGATCACGCGCGCGCGCGCGGGCTCGAGGTGACGCAGGGCTCGGCGACCGCCCTCCCCTTCGAGGACGCCTCGTTCGACGTCGCTTGCTCGTTCAAGGTCCTCGCCCACATCCCTGACATCGAGCGCGCGCTCGCCGAGATGTTCCGGGTCGTCCGCCCGGGCGGGATCGTGATCGGCGAGTTCTACAATCCCTACAGCGTGCGTGCGCTCGCGAAGCGCATCGCCGGCGCGCAGCACATCGGCGCGGCGTACGACGAAGGCTCGGTGTACACCCGCTTCGACTCGCCGCGCGAGGTCGAGCGGCTCATGCCGCGCTCGGCCCGCCTGCTCGCGGCGCGCGGCATCCGCGTCGTGACACCCGCCGCGTTCGCGCTGCAGCTGCCGATCCTCGGCGGGCTCCTCTCGCGAGCCGAGTGGCTCCTCGCGGACGGCCCGGCGAGCAAGCTCGGTGGCTTCTACGTCGTCGCCTACGAGAAGGCGAGCTGAGGCGCCGCCCTCTTTGCACTAAAACTTCAGCTGCAATCCGATTCCTGTCGCATCAGGAGCGCCAGGGACGCCGACGAGCGTGACCTTGGGCTTCGGCGGCAGAGCGCGCTGACGCGTCGTCGTCACGGTCGGCTTGAAGCTCACCTCGGCCTCGATGATGCCCGAGATCACCGTGACGCCGAGCACCGCGAGCGAGACGTTGTTGGCCACGGTGAGGGCGTTGATCTGGCTGTTGGTCTTCGCGGGGTCGACCTTCTGCGTGGACGTGCTCGTCGCCGGCTGGGTCGGGTCGGGGTTCTGCTGCGCGATCGCCTTGTTCCGCAGGTCCGTGGCGAGCACCGCGGTGACGATGCTCGAGACCGCGGCGACGCCCTCGGTCGAGGCGAAGAGGATCCCGAGCCCGACGTTGTCGTTCTGGAACTGTCCGACGCCGAGCGGGATGGCGGCGATCCACCGCGAGTGCGTCTCCACGATGGTCTCCCTCGAGGCCGCGCCCTCGAGCGCCTTCACGTAGTCGGCCTGCGCCTTCGCCTCCTTCTGGGCTCGGTCGCGGTCGGCCTTGTCCTTCGCCGCTCGATCCGCCGCGATCTTCGCGAGGCGCTCGGCGAGGCGCGCCTGCTCGCCGATGACGAGGTCCATCACCTTCGGCGGGAACGTGGCCGGGTTCGGGCGGAAGGTCGGGTTCTGCTCGAGGAGGGCGTCGATTTGAGCCTTCGCCTCGGGCTCACGGCCGAGCGCGACGAGGGCGATCGCGTAGTAGCCGCGCGCGCGCTCGACGATGTCCGGATCGGTGACGCGACAGCCTTGGGGCGAGACGTCCGGCCCGGGTTTGCAGAGGGCCGCGTCGGGGTCGACCATGCGCGCGAGCCTCGCCGCCGCCTCTTCGGGCTGCCCGCCTTCGAGACGCAGCCGCGCGCTGTCGAGCTCCTGCTCGTCACCGGCGCGCGCCTCGTGGGCCAGGAGCGCGAGGCTCATCGCGAGCGACAGGGCGACCCAGACACCGGTCGTGCGCGTTCTCGCAAGGCTCGCGATGGGTCCGCTCGATCCCGCCATGGCTTGGGCCCGAAGCGAAGGCACGCACCCCGACGCTTCGTGACGCACATGTGTATCCGAAACCACGGCCCTGCGGCGAAGTTTCCTCTGACGCCGGGGCGTGCCGCTCCGTCAGCGCCGAGCGCCCGATGGGGTCGGATCCGCGCCGGGCCGCGCCTCTCAGCCGCCGGAGGGCCAGGGGATGCTGTTCGAGACGCCGGCCTTCAGGTTGAACGTCTTCTTCACCGCGCCCGAGTCGAGCTGGAACGTGCAGGTGATGGGCTGATCGGCCGCCGTGAGCTTCACCTCCTGCTGGGTCGCGGTGAAGGAGAAGGGGCCGCAGGCGACCATGGCCCCTGGGGGCCCTCCCGCGATCCGGACGAGCGCGGGCCGAAGATCCAGGGCCAGCGCCACCTTCTGGATCTCGTCGGGCTTGTCCTTCGCGGCGGGGAGCACGTCGATCCGACCCGCGCGCACCTCGCAGCAATCGCTGCCGGTCGGTGGACGCAGCGTGAAGGCGTGTGGGCCCGGCGCGAGCGAGAACGTCTTGCCGAGCGGATCGACCCCGGCGCCGTCGAGCTCGAGGATCGCGCCCATGGGAGAAATCCCGATCGTGACGCGCCGGGGTGTGGTCACGGCGGGCTCGATGGGCTTCATCACGATCTGGGTCGGCACCGCCTTGGCCTTCGCGAGCATCACCGAGGGCGAGACGAGCGGCTGACTCGGCGCCTCGTCCGTGGCTCGCACGACGGGCGCCGGGGGCCGCTCACGCTCCGACGGCGCCTTCGCGGAGCTCGTCGCTGCCGTCTTCGCGGCCTGCGTGCGCACCGCGCGGACGACCCCGTACGTGAGCCCCGAGAGGCCGAGGGCGAGCGCGCCGAGGAGCGCGCCGCGACGCAGCATCCGCTCGCGCCCCGCCGAAGCGCTGAGGCTCGTGATGCGTTTGAGGATCGCGGGGTCCTCGGGGGAGAGCGCGTGCGCGCGGTTGAAGTCGCTCGCCGCGAGCTGCACCCGCCGAGCTCGACGATGCGCTTCCCCGCGCGCGACGAGCTTCGGGACGATGCGCCCCGGCAGCTCCGCGGCGTACTTGTCGGGATCGAGGAAGTAGGCCGCGATCTCGGCGCGTGGATCGCCGAGCCCGAGCTCCGCGAGCTCGCGCCTCAGCTCCTCCCCGAGCGCTTGCGGGCTCTCGAGCCGCTCCTCGGGCTTGTTCGCGAGCGCCGCGGCGACGACGTGCGCGAAGCGTCCGCCGACCGAGGGACGCTCCAGATCGGCCGGTGAGAACTCGCCCTCGATCACGCGACGGAGGACCTGCGCCGGGTTCTTCCCCTCGAAGGGCAAGTGACCCACCATGCACTCGTAGAGCAGCACGCCGAGCGCGAACACGTCGGTGCGCGGGTCGATGTCGCCGCCCTCGATCTGCTCGGGCGCCATGTGCGCAGGCGACCCGAGGACTTGTCCCGTGGACGTGACGCCTTGCGCGTCGAGCACCTTCGCGATGCCGAAGTCGGTCAGCTTGATCGTGACGTCGCGCTCGTCGCGGCCGCTCTTCGGCGAGCGAGAAGGCGTCGGATCGCTCGGCCGCGCGGGCTCCTTGGCGTCCTCGCTGCGGCGGTCGCGCGAACGCGTCGACGGACGATCGGCGCTCGCGCGGACGGCGCTGCGGTGCGCCGCGCCCTCCGTCGATGCGGAGGGCTTCGCCGAGACCGCGTCCTCGCCGTCGGCGTCGCCCTCCGCCGACTCGGCGTCCCCCGAGACCACGCGCAACCCCACGGGCGTCGTGCCGCTCTTCGCGTCGAGATCCGCGTCGTCCCCGCGCGCCGCTTTCTTCCGATCGCTCGGCAGCTCGATGAGGACGTTCTCCGGCTTGATGTCGCGATGGATGATGCCCGCGGCGTGAGCGTGCTCGACCGCGTCGCACAGCTCGGCGACGATGGCGGCGCCGACCTCGGCGGGCATGTCACGATGCTCGACCAGCGTCTTGCGGAGCGTGCAGCCGCGGATGAGCTCGACGACGAGGAACTTCTCGCGGTCCTCCTCCGCAGACACGTCGTACACCTCGACGATGCCGCGGTGCTTCAGCTTGGCGGCGGCGCGCGCCTCCGAGACGAAGCGCGTCGCGACCTCGGGGTTGTCGCGCAAGTGTCGGTGGATGATCTTCACCGCGACGTCGCGGCCGAGCCGGAGGTCCTTCGCACGGTAGACGGTCGCCATCCCGCCGTGGCCGATCTCCTCGCAGATCTCGAACTTGTCGAGCTTCGGGAGCACGTCCTCCGGCGCGGTCACCGTCATTCCACCACCGTCACCCGGATCGAGTTGGTGGTGCCGGAGACGCCGACGGGCGCGCCGAAGATGGTGACGATGCGATCGCCCGGCGACACGTACCCGTTCGCGAGCAAGAACATGCTGGCGCGCTGGACCATCTCGTCGGCGTCGCGCATCACGTCGATGTGGAACGGGACGACGCCCCAGAGCAACGCGAGGCGCCGCCGCGTCACGATGTTGGGCGAGAAGGCCATGATCGGGACGACGGGGCGGTGCTTCGACGCGTAGCGCGCCGTGTTGCCGCTCTCGGTGAAGGCCACGATCATCCGAGCGCCGATGTCGCGCGCGATGTCGCAGGCGTTGCGGGCGACGGCCTCGGCCACGTTCGCTCGCGAGCCGGGGACCTCGCTCGACAGCGGCTGGTAGAAGGCGCTGACCTCCGCCTCGTGGATGATGCGGCTCATCATCCGGACGACCGTCGTCGGGTGGTTGCCCGTCGCCGTCTCGCCCGAGAGCATGACCGCGTCGGTGCCCTCGAACACGGCCGTCGCGACGTCGCTCGCCTCGGCCCGCGTGGGCCGCACTGCGGTCACCATCGACTGCAGCATCTCGGTGGCGACGATGACCGGCTTCTGGTGTTGGCGCGCGACGCTCATGATCTTGCGCTGCAGGATCGGGACGTACTCCGGGCCGATCTCGACGCCGAGATCGCCGCGCGCCACCATCACCGCGTCGGACGCGAGGATGATCGGCTCGAGCTTCTCGATCGCGCTCGGCGTCTCGATCTTCGACACGATCGGCGTGGGGCGCCCCCACGCGTCGCAGATCTCGCGGATGAGCCGCACGTCCTCCGGATCGCGAACGAAGCTCATGGCGACGTAGTCGACGCCCGCGCGGAGACCGAAGGCGAGATCGGTCTTGTCCTTCTCCGTGAGCGCGCTGATGCGGACGCGGCGCGACGGCAGCGAGACGCCCACGCGGTCGCGGAGCACGCCGCCCGCGACCACGGCGCACTTCACGCGGTGCCCCTCGACGGCGGTCACCGACAGCGTGACCTGGCCGTCGTCGATGAGGACGCGGTCGCCGGGCTGCAAATCCTCCACGAGGCCTTCGTACTGCACCGGGATCACGTCGAGCTCGCTCGGCGGGACGTCGCGGGCCTCCTCGAGCCAGGCGACCGTGTCGGTCGCGAACTCCGGCTTGGGGCGCGAGAACTTACCGGCTCGGATCTTGGGCCCGCAGAGATCCTGGAGGATGGCGACGGGTTTGTCGCACGCGATCGAAGCGGCGCGGATGCGATCGAGGCGCTCGCCGTGCTCCTCGTGCGAACCGTGTGAGAAGTTGAGCCGGGCGACGTTCATGCCGGCGTGGATGAGCTGCTCCAACTTGTCCTGCGTGTCGCAGGACGGCCCGATGGTGCAGACGATCTTCGCTCTCCGAATTCGCACGCCCTGGAGAATGACACCGATTGTGCTCCGGGGACTACCCGAAACGGGGGCCATCGCCCGGCGCTCCTTGACGCGCCATGGTCATGAGACGAGCGTGCGTCATGCACCTCGCCCTGCGCCTGCTCACCGCCTCGATCCTGCCGCTCGCCCTCGGAGGCTGTTTCCTCATGCCGGGCGCCACCACGAACGGCGCGGCCGCGCCGGGCAACGCGGGACAGTCCGGAGGACCGACCCCGACGAGCGGGTCGGAGAGCCCTTCGCCCTCGACGCCCGCGGCGGGCGGGACGAGCGCTCCCGACGGACCGGCGAAGCCGCAGCCCGTGTCGATGAGCGTCGACATGAAGAACGAGTGCTCGAAGACCGTGCATCTCTTCATCGGCGAGAAGCCCGGCTTCTCGAGCGGTCGCAGCACCACGCTCGGCAGCAACACGCTCTCCAGCGAGGGCCGCGGCTTCGACGGGACGCTGACCATCTGGGTGACCGACGACCACGACAACGGTCTGTCGAGCGTGAAGGTCTCCCCGAGCCAGCGGAAGGCCATCATCGGGAGCGACTGCACATCCATCCACGCGGAGTGACCCGCGCCGCGTGGCGGCTCGCTCGACATCGACCCGGCGAGCGGTGGTACGTTCGCCGTCGTGACCGCCTCGGAGCTCGAACGAACGCGCCGCGAGCGCGACCTCTTCCTGCAGCTCCTCGAGCTCGGCGGCGAGGACGACGTGCGCTCGTTGCTCGAGCGCGCGCTCTCGGTCGTGGTCTCGGCGACCGGCGCCGAGCAGGGCTACCTCGAGCTCTACGGCGCGGCGGGCCCCCGCGCCTCGATCGCGCACGGCCTCGCGGCCGAAGAGGTGCCGGAGGTGCAGCGCGCGCTCTCGACGGGGATCATCGAGGAGGCGCTGAGCAGCGGCAAGACGGTGAGCACGGCGAGCGCGCTCGACGATCCTCGCTACCAGGGCTTCGCGAGCGTCCAAGCGCGGAAGATCCGCGCCGTGCTCTGCGCGCCGCTCGCGCGGCGTTCGACCGCCGGCGAGACCTCGTCGCTCGGCGTCCTCTACCTCGCAGGCCGGAGCGCCAAAGGACCGTTTCCGGAGGAGGACCGGAGCCTCGTCGACACGGTCGCGCGCCACCTCGCGCCCATCGCCGATCGCCTCCTGACGCTCGAGGAGCCGAGGCTCGCGGACGCGACGACGGAGCTCCGCGCGCGCGTCCGCGCCGAGGGCATCGCCGGCAAGAGCCGAGCGCTCGCCGACGTCTTCCGCCAGATCCTCGTCGCCGCGCCGGTCCCGGTGACGGTGCTCGTCCGTGGCGAGAGCGGGACGGGCAAGTCGCAGGTCGCGCGCGCGCTCCACGACACGTCGCCTCGCGCGAGCGGTCCCTTCGTCGAGCTCAACGCGGGCGCGATCCCGGAGACGCTCTTCGAGAGCGAGCTCTTCGGCGCCGAGAAGGGCGCCCACTCGACCGCGACCGCGCGCATCCTCGGCAAGATCGACGCCGCGCGCGGGGGCACGCTGTTCCTCGACGAGGTCGGCGAGATCCCGCTTCCCGCGCAGAGCAAGCTGCTCACGTTCCTGCAGAGCAAGCGCTATTTCAGGCTCGGCAGCACGAACGCGCTCGAGGCCGACGTGCGCGTCGTGGCCGCCACGAACCGCGATCTCGAGGAGGCGGTGCGCGCGAAATCGTTCCGCGAAGATCTCTACTACCGCCTCAACGTGCTCGAGGTGGTGGTGCCGCCGCTCCGCGAGCGGCGCGAGGACATCCCCGCGATCGCCGACGCCATCGTCGAGCGGCTCGGCGTCGAAGGAGGAGGCGCCGTCGGCGCGCGACCGATGATCCTCACGCACGCGGCGAAGCGGGCCCTCGTCGAGGCCGACTGGCCGGGCAACGTGAGGCAGCTCGAGAACGTCATCTCGCGCGGCTGGGCCGTGGCGTTGAGCGAGCAGGCGACCGAGATCGATCTCGTCCACGTGTTCCCCGACCGAGCGGCGCGCCTCTCGGAGAGCGGCGCCGAGGCGTCGGACGCGACCTCCTACCAGGAGGCGACGCGGCGCTTCCAGGCGGGCTTGCTCCGTGACACGCTCGAGGCGTGCGCGTGGAACGTGAGCGAGGCCGCGCGGAGGCTCGACCTGGCGCGCAGCCACATGAACGATCTGATCAAGGCGCACGGGCTCGTGCGATCGACGAAGGTCGCAGCGCGGCCGTCGAAGAGCCGCGGCCCCGAAGGGGCTTGAAGCGGCGATGCTCGCCGAGGGGACGAAGGTCGGCGGCTACGTCGTCGAGCACCTGATCGGCGAGGGAGGCATGGGCGCCGTCTACGCGGCGGTCGAGCCCACGATCGGCAAGCGCGTGGCGATCAAGGTGCTGCGCGCCGCGCTTTCCGCGGACGAGGCGACGAAGGCGCGTTTCGAGCGCGAGGCGCGGGCGGTCAACGCGGTCCGTCACCCGAGCATGCTCGAGGTCTTCGCGTTCGGGCAGCTCGACGACGGAAGCCCCTACTTCGTGATGTCGCTGCTCGAGGGGCGCTCGCTGCGCGAAGAGCTCGACGCCCGAGGTCGCATCGAGCCCGCGGAGGCGTGGAGGATCCTGCGCGACGTGGCGGACGGGCTCGCGACGGCGCACGCGTCCAACGTGGTCCACCGCGACCTCAAGCCCGACAACGTCTTCCTCGAGTCGTTTCCAGGAAGACCGCCGCGACCGCGCGTCCTCGACTTCGGCGTAGCGAAGGTCCTCGACCTCACCGCTGGCCTCGGCGACGACGTCGGAGCCGCGCCCCTCGCCCCCCTGACGGAGACGGGCGCCCCGATCGGGACGCCGACGTACATGGCGCCCGAACAGTGGTGGAGCCAACCCACGACGCCACGAACCGACCAGTATGCGTTCGGTGCGACGCTGTTCGAGCTGCTCACGGGCAAGCCACCCTTCTCTTCGAAGCGATACGCCGACCTCCTGCAGAAGCACCTCAACGAGCCACCGCCGACGCTCGCGGATCGCGGGGTCGTGGTCGGTGACGCGATCGAGACGTTCGTCGCGAGGCTCCTCGCGAAGGCGCCGGAGGATCGCTTCACCGACTTCGCCGAGGTGATCGAGCGTGGCGACGCCGCGTTCGCGCCCACCCCCGAGCCCGTTTCGTCGAGCCGCGTCGCGCCACCGTCGTCGACGCGCCGCTCCGGGCCTGCGCCGTCGACGCGACGGTCCGAGCCCGATCTCGCCGTCGCTGCCACGGTCCCCAGCGCCCGCGCGCCGGCGCAAGAGCCGCTCGAGGGGCCGGAGCGTCGCGCCACCCAGCCGGCGGACTCCGGCCTCGAGGCCCCCACGAGCGGCGCATCGACGGCCTCGGGCTGGAGCGCGACCTACCTCGTCGTGCTCGCTGGCGTCGTCCTCGCCGGGCTCGCTGCGATCTACGCGGTCGGCTACGCGGGGGACGCGCGGCGAGACCTCCCTCAATGGATCCGAAACTCCGGCTACTCCATCTACCCCGTGCTCGCTGCGTTCGCCGTCGGCGTGGTGATCCTCGCGCGCTCCTCGCGCGCCAGGCTCGTCGACACGTCGCCGCGCTACGGAGCGGTCTTCGTCGCGTTGTCGCCGCTCGTTCCGAGCGTCCTCGCGACCTACCTCGGCTGGAACCTCGTCCTCTCGGGGCTCCGTCGGGTCGAGGACGTCCCGCGCCGATTCCAGATCCTGAACGAGGGCATGTTCGAGGTCAGCACCCCTCGCTTCGTCGGGTTCGGGCTGACGGCGATCCTGCTCTTGGGCGTCTCCGCCTCGTTCGGGCTCGCGCCGCCAGCGCGGACGCGCACGTCCGTCGCCATCGACGCGAGGGAACGGCGTTGGTCTCTCGCCACCGCGCTCGCCCTCGGCGCGGCGATGGTCGCGTTCGGCGTGGTCGGTGCCCCCTCGGCGGCCTTGGTATCGGGCGCCGTCGTCGTCGCGGAGCTCGTCGCGTTCGCGATCCCGACCACGCACCCCGACTCGGCCCACCGCGACGCGCGTGACCGCGCCGTCGCCGGTGGAGCCGCCCTCTTGCTCACCCTCGGCGTCGCGCTCGCCCGCATCGAAGGCGAAGAAGCTGCGCTCTGGGACACGAGCGCCACGCGCGCGATCCGCGTCCGCGCGATCGTCGACGCAGCGCACGAGCGCACGGCGACGCTCCTCTCGGCGGCGCTCGCCCTGACGGTGTTCCTCGCCGTGGAGATCGCGCGCGTGCGGCGGTTACGCGGCCGCGAGAGAGCGCTGCCGATGCCGCGCTCGGGGCTCGTCCTCGGCTTCGTCATCGTCGTCACCGCCGTGCTCGACGTGACCTTCCACCAGCTCTTCTTCGCGGAGCGCGCGCGCCTCATCGAGGCGCAGCGCGAGCAGTTCTCCCTGTTCGCCAAGCTCGATCCGCCGACCTCGGACGCCCCCCTGCTGCACGAGCCACACTCCGCGCCCGCCTTGCAAGTGACCCTCGAGACGATCGCGATCGGGGGCAAGGGCATCGCGAGGTCGGGCGCGCTCGACTCTCCGGAGGGCCGCAGCAACGTCGGGCACGACCTCACGAACGCGCTCGGCGCGGTCGCCGGCGGCGCGACCGATCTGTCGCTCGTGATCGATCGCCGCGTCCCCTGGGCCCGCGTCGCGTCGCTCCTCGAGCTCGCGTGTCAGGCGGGCGCTCGCCACGCCGAGCTGCTCTTCACGCGCGGAGGCGCGCCGGTCATCGCGCGCGACGCACCGCCGGAGGCTGGTGAGCTCCTGCCGCGCGACTTCGGCGCGCTCGACGTGACCCTCGCCGACGAGGGCTTCGACGCGCCGCGGACCGACGCCTTCGCGATCGTCGCCGCCCGCCTCCTCGAGCGGGCGCGCTCCGTGCCTCCCCCCGTGCCCCTCAACCTCGGCTGCCCACGCGCCGGAAGGTGAGCTCCCCCTTCGACGGGTCGTCGACCACGATCGTGTCGGCGTCGCGGAAGCGCACCGTCGTACGACGGTCCTCGCCGCTCGGACCGCGCATGGTGAGCACGAGCATCGAGCCGGACGCTCCGCTCGCCGCGTAGGGTGCGGTCGCGATCTCCTTGCCGAGGACGCGCGAGTGGAAGACGCCGTCGGCCGCGAACTCGATCTCGCTCTCGCTCGCCTCGTGCTCGGCGTCGACGATCGCCTTCTGGAGCTCCTCGGGGCTCTTCGCCTCGGCGCGCAGCGCCGACTCCACCGACGCCCGCCGCGCGTCCGTGTACACGAAGCGAAACCGCCCGACGAGCATCGAAGGGTCGACGGTCAGCGCCTCGTTCGCCGTGACGTCGGCTTCGCGATCGTTGCCGACACACGCCACGACGGCGGTCGAAGACAGGGCCAGAACGAGGGCGAGCAGCGTGGGGAGCGTCTTCATGGGCCATTTCCTCCTCGTCGGCGAAGCTGCCGACGGCGGAGGACATTGCAGCCGCAGTGCCAGACCCGTTTTTGCCGGCGTCTTCGGCCCCAGCAGCGCCTCGTGGCTCCGACCGCGTCCGCCCCGAAGGACACCGTCCCCGGACCTCGTCCGCTCCACCGGACACTTCCGAGGTGGCCCCCGCCCCCGAGCCTTCACATCGTCACGAAGAAGCGACGGCGCACTCCCCGACGCGCCACCGGGGTCCGCTAGGGTCGGCCCATGCTCATCCTCCTCGCGTCCGTCCTGCTCGCCTTCGGGATCTTCTGCTCGGGCGAAGCGCCCGCATGACGCCAACGCTCCGAGGCCGGCCGACCAGCCGCAGCCGAGGCGACCCGAAGCGGCGGCGCCGACCAGCCGCAGCGACCGCAAGCGACGGAGCCGACCCGAGGCGGAAGGACAAAAAGCGAAACCCCCGAGGACCGGCGAACCG
>CAYYKK010000108.1:4528-21285 GCA_964467935.1 uncultured Polyangiaceae bacterium | reverse complement strand
CCGTCCCGCCCGCCGCGACCGGCGCGCCGAACGTCGGCGGAGCGCCCCCCGCGCCGGGTGAGGGGCGCGGCGCCGGCGGGAAAGGCGCCGCGGTGGGCACCATCGGCGGTGGCGCGACCGCGCCGGGTGACACGGGGGCCGGGGGCGACGGCGCCCCTGCGGCGCGCGCCGTCGCCTCGGCCGCCGCCTCGACCGCCGCGCGATGCGTTCGCCCGGTCAGCTTCGGTCGTCGCAACGGAGGTTCTGTTGCAGCTGAGTTGCTCGGCATCGGGACGCTCTCCGCGAGCCTCCGCGCGAGCTGCGAAGCCTCGTCGGGCGAGAGCGTCTGCTCCGTGCGCCCCGGCGCCACGTCGGTCGGTGGTGGGGGCGCGGGCGGCGGCGGCGTCCCGCCGAACGGCAGCGCCTTCTTCGCGCCGGCGAGCAGCTTCATCGCGTCCTCGGGCGAGAGCGCCTTCGTGCTGCCCGAGCCCTCGTCGTCGACGGCCAGCATCGGCGTGGGCTCGTCCACCATCCCTCCGGCGAACGCGCCTGGCAGCTTGCCGGGCGGCGCGAGATCGACGGTCGATCGGAGCGAGGGCGCGGGCCACTGCATCGGGTAGCCCGGATGCTCGACGCCCGTCATCACGGAGAGCGAGCGGAGCAGGCTCTCCGTGCCAGGGACCGGGATGGTCCCGCGCCACGTGACGCTGACGGTCTTGTCGACGCCGTCGATGCAGAGCGTGTCGCCGATGAGATCGATCGCTTGTCCTTGCGGGGGCAAGGTCGCGCCGAACACCTTCGCGAGCGCCTTGATCCCCGGCAGCCGCGTGTGGAGGCGCGACTGCCCCTCGACGAGGTTCTCGAGCAGGATGGTCTCGTTGCCGTTCAAGAGATCGAGCCGCTGGTCGCTCGGCGAGCTGAGGAAGTATTCGAAGGGCAGGCTCTGCGGCACGTCCAAGGCGAGGACGCCGGAGCCCGGATCACGCGTCGGGCTCTCGAGCGTGCGCGGATCGATCCCCGACAGGAGCCGCGCACGCGACGGGAAGGAGCGGCTGATCGGTCCGAAGCAGGCGGGACGGTTCGGGTCGGCCGGGTCGAAGAGGTTCGCGATGCGGCCCGAGTGCGGCGGGACGCCGAGCGGGTTTTCCCCGCCGAGCCCCGTCCAGGCGCGCTCGTAGACGATCGGCATGCGCACGAATGGCGATGGCTGCGCCGTCGCGGAGGGACGCTCGCCGACGACCTGCAGCGCTCGCTCGAGGACCTCACCGTCGCCGTGGACGGCGAGCCGCGCGGTGATCGCCTGAACGGGACGCGGCGCCCACGCGAAGCCGACGTACGTGACGTCGACGCGGGGCTTGTACGGCACGAGATCGCCATCCGCGAGGATCGAAGCGCCCGGACGCGGCGCGCGCTCCGCGTGCAGGAGCTCTGCCGGCGATCCGAGCCGCGCCGCGCCCTCGTTCACGAGCGCCAGCGTCGCCTTCACCACGATGGTGAGCGACAGCCGCCCGCCCCTGCGCCACACGAGCGCGCCCGAAGACACGGGGCGGAGGCACTCGATCGCAACCGGCGATTCGGCCCGCACCACGGAGACCGTACCAGAGAGCGCTGCCCGCCGCGCCCCACAGTCCTCGCAAAAAAGCAGCTCGACCCCGGTTCAGTGGTGTGGCGCCGATCGCGGCCTCCCACGAAGGGGGCGGCGCTCAGAAGTGGTAGTTCGCCTGGTACGACTCGCAGCCCGGCCCGCCCGGGTGATCGACGCGGATGTACACCGTGGCGTCGTCGGAGCCGATGAACGTTCCGCCGCACGTGAGGCCGAGCTTGAACGACTGGCCGCTCGAGGTGCAGCAGCCAGGGTGACCGCCTTGGGTGTCGTCGGTCGTGCCCGACGGGCACGTGAAGCTCGGCGGTTTGCCGTTGGTGCACTCGATGTACTTGCAGATGCGGATCCCGGGGCCGATGAGCTGGCGCGTCGGATCGACGTCGCAGAACGACGTGTCGGAGCCCGCGTACTTGTACCAATCGACGTCGTTGCCGGTCTGGTCGAGCACGCCCTTCACGGAGGCTGCGCTGGAGTCGCAGTCGTCGATCGGCGGCAGGGTGAACGCCGTCGCCATCGTCTCGTTCGGCTCGCCCGGCCCCGTGTCCTGACACATCGGGCCGCCGGAGCTCGACGACGCTGCGTTCGTCGCGCCGCTCGAGGTCGTCGCCGCGCCGCTCGTCGTCGCGCCGCTCGTCGACGTGGTGGCGTGCGAGCTCGACGCGTGCGTCGAGCTGGTCGCCGTCCCGGTGAGCTCGCCGCCGGCGCCCCCGGATCCGAGCGGGCTGCTGTTGGCGCACCCGATCGCCGTGACGATCACGATCGCGGACGGTGCGAGGACGGAGAGAGCGTGGCGCGCCATCCGACGAGGCTAGACCAGCTGCGCGGCCGTCCGCACGCAAATCGCGGTGACGAGTCCGTGTCGAGCCCGCGCACGGGCGCGCGGCTCAGTAGTGGTACTTGAGCGTGTAGGGCTCGCAGCCCGGCCCGTTCGGGTGATCCACGCGGAGGTACACCGTCGCGCTGTCGTTCGTCCCGTTGCAGTTGAGATCGAGCGTCACCTCCGCGGAGCCGTTCCAGCAGCAGCCGGGCTTGCCGCCCATCACGTCGTTCTGCGTGCCGCTCGGACACGTGAAGGCGGCGGCGGTGCACTCGATGTACGTGCAGACGCGCGCGACGGGCCCCGTGACCGAAGCGGTCGGGTGCACCTTGCCGACGGAGCAGCCGAAGCCGAGCGTGTCCTTGCCGTTGTACTTGTACCAATCGACGTCACCCGTGCCCCCGACGTTCTCGCCGAGCATCGCGTCGAGCGACGGCATGTCGCTGTTGCAGCCGGTGACGTCGGGCAGCGCGTAGGCGGACGCGATCGTCTCGTTCGGTTCGCCCGGATCGGCGTCGGTGCACGTCGGCCCCGACCCGGTCGAGCTCGCGCTGCTCGCGTTGCTGGTGGTCGCCGAAGAGCTGGCGACGCTGCTCGTCGCGGCCGCGCTCGACGTGGACGCGCTCGAGGTCGTGGTCGACGAGCCGGCGCCTCCGCTCCCTCCGACGCTCCCGGGCGGGTTGTCGTTCGCGCAGCCGACGAGCGCGCCGACGCTCGCGAGGAGCGCGCCGAACGTCACGGTGGAGGGGCGCGGGCGGAGGGAGTGCGGCGAGGGCATGGTGATCGGAGAAGATACCACGACCTCGCCCATCCTCGATCGCTCGCGGGCTCAGCTCGCGTACTTCTCGAGGAGCTTCCCGAGGCGCGGCACCGCCTCCTCCACGTTCTTCTTCGCCGAGCCGCGGAGCGTCGAGTAGGTCTTCTTCACCACGCCGCTCTTCGCCGAGTCGATCTTCGAGTCCGTCACCGAGAGCAGCGCGTCGGCGACGCGCCCGCGGTTCCGCTCGAAGTGAGCGAGCGGCTGCGACTCCTTGAGGCTCTCGGCCCAGATGGGGTCCATCTTCTCCGCGAACTGCGGCAGCAGCTTCTCGATGACCTCGGTGATGAAGCCGGGCTTGATGCCCTTCACCGCCCCGTAGCCGGTCTTGACGGCGAAGCCCGAGATGCCGCCTTTCGACGCGACCTCCTGGTCCACGAGGTCGGCGCAGTCCTTGATGATGCCCGACTTCTTCGATTCGTCCTTGAGAACGTCCGCGAGACCCATGGCTTCCCTCGCCTGCGACGCCGCGCCGTCGGAATAGTTGGCGCAACGCAATGTTATCTGTAATGCAATCGCTAGAGGTCGCTCTCGGGCGACTTCTGCGGAGGCTCTAACATGCCCGCCCCGCTGCGGGCCAACCTCTGCGACTTGGACACCGCGCCCCGCCGTGGTAGGCCCTTGCCTGTCTGGCGGACCGTCTCGTCTCACTCGCCGAGAGGCGTGCAGCGGGCTTGGACCTGGTCCTCGTCCGATCACCCACGGAGGAAATCATGAAGATGCTCTCGAGCGCTCTCGCGCTGGCCGCGACCGTCGCCCTCGTCCTCGCGGCAGCGGGCTGCTCCGATCCGCCCCCGCCCAAGACCGCCGACGACAGCTCGTCGACCTCCACGTCGAAGAAGCCCGCTCAGAAGGGCGACGCCGCCAAGAGCGACACGGACTCCAACGTCCAGATCGACGACAAGATCCTCAAGGCGTGCGGCGATCTGCCGACCGCGCACTTCGCGTTCGACTCGGCCGAGGTCCAGGCCGACGCGGCGAACGCGCTCGACGCGCTCGCGCGCTGCTTCGTTTCGGGCCCGCTCAAGGGCAAGAGCATGAAGCTCATCGGGCACGCGGACCCGCGCGGCGAGACCGAGTACAACCTCGCCCTCGGACAGAAGCGCGCGGGCGGCGTCGCCGGCTTCCTCGCGAAGAAGGGCGTCGAACAAGGTCACATGCTGACGAGCTCGAAGGGCGAGTTCGAGGCCACGGGCACGGACGAGTCCGGATGGGCGCGCGACCGCAAGGTCGAGGTCCTCCTGGCCGAGTGAGGGCGGTCGATGCCGCCCTTCGCCCACGCTCCCCTCGCGCTCTTCGCGCAAGCCGCGCAGCCGGCGCCCACGCAGCAGGTCGTCAACCTCAACCCGGTCGACCTCGTCCTGCACGCGTCGGGGCCGGTGTTCGTCGTGTTCTGGCTCCTCGTCGCGATGGCGACGCTCGTCTGGCTCATCGCGATCCTGAAGGCGATCCAGATCGGGCGGATGCGCGCGGAGCTGCACCGGTTCGAGCGTGACGCCTTCAACCTCGTCGACGCGGGCGAGCTCTTCGAGCTCGCGCGTCGGCAGGGAGCCTCGCCGGGCGCGCGCGTCGTGCTCACGATCGCGAGGCGCGGCGGGAGCCACAAGATGCTCGACGCGGTCGCGAAGCGCGCGATCGTCGCCGAGCAGCAGCGCGCGGGCGGCCTCATGCCGCTGCTCGGATCCATCGCGTCGAGCGCGCCGTTCATCGGCCTCTTCGGCACGGTGTACGGCATCCTGGACGCGTTCTTGAAGATCGGCCGCGAGAAGAGCGCGTCGCTCCCGGTCGTCGCGCCGGCGATCGGCGAGGCCCTGATCGCGACCGCGGTCGGGCTCTTCGCCGCGATCCCGGCCCTCATCTTCTACAACCTGCTGAACCGACGCCTCGAAGACTTCCTCGGCGAGCTCGAGGCGGCGTCCGGCGGGTGGGTCACCATCGTGTCGGAGTCCGATCGCGTCTCGTCGACGGGCGGTGATCGCACCGTGCCGCAACCGTACGCGGGGACGCCGGGCAGCAAGGCCACGGTCCAGTACTGACCACGCGAGGAAGTTCGCGGAGCGCCGCGCTCGAAGGGGCGCTGCCGAGGAGTGAGCGAAGATGGGCATGAGCGTCGGAGGCGGCGGACGCCGGGGAGGGGGCTTCACGGAGATCAACGTGACGCCGCTCGTCGACGTCATGCTCGTCCTGCTCGTCGTGTTCATGATCACGGCGCCGCTCCTCGCGACGGGGCTCCGCGTCGAGCTGCCGAGCGTGTCGGCGACCGAGACGCCGCTGAAGGACACGAAGCTCGTCGTGTCCGTGACGAAGGACGAGAAGATCCTCTTCGGTGAGCGTGACGTGACGGCGGATCTCGAGCGCGAGCTCATGGAGAATCCGCGCATCCAGAAGGAGAAGGAGCTCTACATCCGCGCCGACAAGGACGCTCGCTACGGTGTCGTCGCGCGCGTCGTCGCGGCGGCGCGCCGCGCGGGCGTCGAGGGGCTGAACCTCCTCGTGCAGCCCGAGCTCAAGGACGATCCGAACGCGACCCCCGCGCCCGCTCCGAGCCCGGTCCCCGTGAAGGGCAAGGAGGAGAAGAAGAAGTGAGCGCGACCGCCACGCGCGACTACGCGCCGTGGGAGGTGGGCGCTGCCTTCCTCATCGCTTGTTGCGTCCAGCTCGCGGCCGGCGTCGTGCTCTACCTGACGCGGGTCGACGTGATCGCCGAGGCGCCCGAGGTCGACAAGGGCGCTCAGCTGCCGGTCAAGGTGCAGCCCGTGCTCGATCTCGACGGCCCGCTCTTGAAGCTCGGCGGCAAGAAGCCCGTCTTACCCGACATGTGGCAAGCCCCGCCGAGACCGAGCCCCGCCAAGGCGCCCGATCAGGCGTTCGCGTCGACGAAGGCCGATCCGAGCGCGGAGCCGCCCGATCCCGAGCACAAGAAGAAGATGGCGGACGCGGGCACGGAGCCGCCGCCCCCCGACGCCGACAAGGGCGAGGAGACGCCGGACGCGGACAAGGCCGCGCCCACCGACGCGAACCCCATCGACCCGAGCGACAAGCCCCCGGGGACGACGCAAGAGGGCGACCCGAACGGCGTGAAGGAGGGGACCGAGACCGATCCGCTGAAGGTCAACGCCGCGCGCATGTACAACGCGCGCCTCGTGTCGTTCTTCAACCGCTTCGCCGCGGGCAAGTGCACCGGCGCCGAGGGCACGTCGACCAGCGCGTCCGTGTCGCTCTCCGGCACCACGGTGTCGAGCATCCACGTGAACGCGAGCGGAAACGCCGCGTTCGACGCCGCGATCCCGCCGGCGATGCAGGCCGCCGTGGGGCAGAGCGTCCCGCCGCCACCCGAGAACTTCCCCGAGTTCCTGAAGCCGTCGTTCTCCTTCACGATCGTGTGCAAGTGAAGGCGCGCGTGACCGAAGAATAGAGTCGAGATACCGATGAAACAAATCAGCAAGATGAACTTGGTTGCACTCGGCCTCGCCTTCGCCACCGCGGTGACGGGCGCAGCCCCCGTCCGCGCGGATGGAACGACCCAGCCCTCGGGCACCGCGAACGACACCGATCCGCTCGCGAACATCGTCGTCACGGGCACCACGGCGGAGCGGCCGCTCCCGAAGCTCGCCGTCCTCCCGTCTCTCTCGCCCGACATGGAGGACGTCACGCTCCGCAGCGTCGTCCGCCGCGACCTCGAGCTCTCCGGCGAGTTCGACGTGCTGAGCGACAGCCTCGCGCCCGACGCCGTCTACCTCCCCGACTCGCCGGTCGACGTGAAGGCGTGGCAGGCGAAGGGCGCGGAGGCGCTCGTTCGCGTGGTCGGCAAGAAGCTGAGCGACACGAAGGCGGAGCTCCGCGGCCAAGCCTTCCTCGTGAGCGCGGGCCCCGATCCGCTCTACGACAAGAAGTTCGAGGTCCCCATCGGCGACGTGCGCGTCGAGTCTCACCGGGTGGCGGATCTCCTCATCGGCGCGCTCACGGGACAGAACGGCGGCTTCGCGAGCCACATGACGTTCGCCTCCGGCACCGGCACCGTGCGACAGGTGTTCACGATCGACTCCGACGGGTTCAACGCGAAGGCCGTCTCGCCCTCGAGCCGCGTCGCGCTCGCGCCGACGTACGGCCCGAACGACGAGCTCTACTACACGGGGAGCGAGAACAAGGACGAGTACAAGGTCTTCACCGCGTCGGGCGGTCCGCTCAAGCTGAACGTGGACGGCTCGGTCTACGGTCTCGCCTTCTCGCACGATCGGAAGCAGGTCGCCGCCGCGATCGGCCAAGCCGACACGATCCGGATGTTCCTCGGACCGTCGCTCACCGAGCTGAAGCCCGCGTCGACCATCGGCATGGCGCTGCGGCCGACCTTCACCCCTTCCGGCAAGCTCGCCTTCGCGGGCGAGGGGAAGTTCGGACAGCGCATCTACGTCGACGGAAAGCCCATCTCTCCGGACGGCTTCTTCGCGTCGTCGCCGACCTTCTGCCGCAATCCCGACGGCATCAAGGCGATCTTCGCCGTCGGCGTCGGCAAGAACACCGATCTCGTCGTCACGGGCGAGAACGGCGGGCAGCTCGTCCGCATCACGCAGAACCAAGGCTCCAACGGCTACCCCGCGTGCAGCCCCGATGGCCGCCTCGTCGCGTTCTTCTCGACGCGCAAGTCGGGCGAGGGGCCGGGCCTCTACGTGATGCGCATCGACGGCGGACGCGCCAAGCGCATCTCGTCGCTCACGGGCGACTCGCTGCGCTGGGATCCCTTGCCTCCGAGCAAGTCGGTCGAGGTGAAGGATCCTCCGCCGAAGCCCCGCGGCGGCGACGCTCCCGCGGCGAAGGCGCCCGACAAGCCGGCCGACAAAGCTCCCGCCGCGAAGGCGCCCGCCGAAAAGAAGAAGTGAGCGCGACGGGAGATCCGCCATGCAGAGAGGGCCTCTCGCGCGCCTCTTCGACGAGCACCTCGATCCGGACGAGCGCGCCGCCTGGGGCGAGGTGAGCGATCTCGAAGCGCGCATCGCGCCCGCGCTGGGCGAAGCGCGCGCGCGCTTCCCCGAGATCTCGATCGACGACGCTCGCTTCGTGGCGCACCTCGCGCGGCACGCGCCTCGGAAGGTGCCGCCGGGTGACACCCTCGCGCACCTCCACGCGGCGGATCTCTTCCTCGCGCTCGGCTGCGCGCTGGGCGACCGCGCCGCGCTCGACGCGTTCGATCGGACGTTCCGCGCCGACGTCGACGCGGTCGTGCGGAGGTTCGAGGGGCCGGCGCTCGCGGGCGACGATCTCCGCCAGGCCCTTCACGAGAAGCTCTTCGTCGGCAAGGGCGCGGGTCCGAAGATCGCCGACTACTCGGGCCAGGGCTTCCTCCAGAACTGGATCCGCGTGACGACGGTGCGCACCTTCACCGATCTCGCTCGCGCCGGCGTGAGACCCCCCGAGCGGCCGGCGGACGACGAGATCCTCGCGCTCAGCGACGGTGAGGATCTCGAGCTCTCGTTCTTGAAGAAGCACTACCGCGCGGGCTTCAAGCGTGCCTTCGAGGAGGCGGTGCGCGCGCTCGCGCCTGGCGAGCGGAACCTGCTCCGCCAGAGCGTCGTGCACGGGCTCGGCATCGACCAGGTCGCGGCGGTCTACGGGATCCACCGCGCCACGGCGGCCCGCCGGATCGACCGAGCCCGCGAGGCCCTCCTCGTCGCGACGCGCAAGCACCTCATGTCGGCGCTCGAGATCGATCGCGCCGAGTTCGAGAGCGTGATGGCGCTCATCCAGAGCAAGCTCGACGTGAGCATCCATCGCGTCCTCGGCAGCAAGAGCGAGAGCTAGATCCTGCGCTCGACGTGGTCGGCGGGCCGCGCCGCGCGCGCGTGATACGATGGCACGCCGATGGCGGTGCGCGCGGCCGAGCAGTGCCCCGACGAGAACCTCCTCGTGTCGCTCATCGAAGGGCGACTCGACGAGGCCGACGTTCGCGCGCTCGAGCATCACCTCGACGTCTGCCTCTCTTGCGATTCGCTGTTCGGTGAGCTCGCCGCGGTCATCTCCCCGTCGCCCGATCTCTCGACGCGTCCGAAGGGCGACCTCAAGATCGGCCGCTATCGCGTGATCGGCGAGGTCGGATCGGGCGCGATGGGCGTCGTCTACGCCGCCCACGATCCGGACCTCGATCGCAAGGTGGCGCTCAAGCTGCTGCGCCCCGATCTCGCCGTGAGCGCCTATCACGCCGCGGCGCGCGCGCGCCTCCTGCGCGAGGCGCGCCTGCTCGCGGGGCTCAACCACCCGAACGTCCTCTCCGTCTACGAGGCGGGCGTCGCGGGCGATCAGGTCTTCATCGCGGTCGAGCTCATCGAAGGGCGCGCGCTCGACGCGTGGCAAGAGACCGGGCACCCGTGGCGGAAGGTCGTCGAGATCTACGTCCAAGCCGGACGCGGGCTCGCCGCGGCGCATCGCGAAGGGCTCGTGCACCGGGACGTGAAGCCGGCGAACCTGATGGTGGGGGACGACGGCCGCGTGCGCGTCACCGACTTCGGGTTGGCGACGGCGCGCGACAGCGAGACGTCGGGTCTCCGCCCGTCGTCACGCGCCGACACGGCGCTGAAGACGCAGAGCGGCGCGATCGTCGGGACGCCTGCCTACATGGCGCCCGAGCAGCTCGCGGCCCGAAGGGTCGATGCGCGGAGCGATCAGTTCTCGTTCGCCGTCGCGCTCGGTGAGGCGCTGGTCGGCGAGCGGCCGATCGCCGGCGCGACCGTCGAGGATCTGGAGGAGGCGAGGATGTCCGCGGGGCGCGACGAGGTTCCGCGCGAGCTCCTCGAGGTGGTCGCGCGAGGCCTCCGTGCGCGCGCGGCCGATCGCTTCGCCGACATGGAGGCGCTCGTGCGAGAGCTCGAGCGGATCCTCGCGGCGGGCGCCGACACCGCGGCCTCCGTGCCCCCCGGGCCGCTCGTCGCGCAGACCGTCCCGCCCGCGCCGCTCCCTGCGCGAACCACGCCGCCCGCGGCACCGCCGGCCGAGGCCGGGTCCGCGATCACGCCGCAGGTGGTGGCGACGTCGAGCGGCCGGCGGCTGGCGTACGGAGCCGTCGCCCTCGCTGCCCTCGCGGGCGCGTGGCTCTTCGGGCGCTCCAGCGTCGTGCGGCCCGCGGAGACGGCGAGATCGACCGCCGCCGAGGACGGCTCCTCGGAGGCGCTCGCGCAGCACGCCGTCGCGAGCGGCGCCTCGCCGAGCCCTTCGACCTCGGGCGCGCCCGTCGACCCGTCCGCCGCGATCACGAGCGTGGCGTCGGCCGTCGCCCCGCCGCGCGACGCGACGGTCGCTCCGCCCTCCTCCGCCGCCTCGGCGCCCGCGGGCGCCGCCCACGCTGCGGCGAGCGCGCCGTCGAGCGCGACGGTCGTCCCGGCTTCGATCACCGATGACGAGCGCTCGATGGTCATCGGCATCGAGCGGGCGCACGACGGCGGAGAAGGCGCCGACTGCTTGAAGAGGCTCGCGGAGCTGCGTCGCGCGAACCCTGCCCTCGCTGCGCGCGCCGATCTCGCGCTGGCCGAAGCGCAGTGCACGCAGATGGCGGGAGACTGCGCGGCCGGCCGGACGAAGCTCACCGCTCGACTCGCGCCGAGCTACGCGGGCTCGGCCCTCGACGCGGCGGTCGACGGCGCGTCGATCGCGAAGTGCAGGCGCTCGCCGCCCGCCGACACCTCGAGCCCCGAGTTTCAGGCGAGGCGCGACGCGCTGCAGAAGCTCATGACCGACGCGAGCGCCGCGCGCGCCGCGAAGGACGTCGAGAAGTGTCGGTCCGTCGGCGTCGAGGCGCAGGCGCTCGCCGCCCGCGACGGCCTCGGCTCGGATCCTCGCCTCAAGCCCCTGGCGCTCGGCGTGACGACGAGCGTCGCGATGTGCCTCGCCGACGCGGGAGACGCGGGGAGCTGCGCGACGGCGCGCGCCCAGTGGCGAGCGCAGTATCGAACGCTCTACCCGGAGCTCGTCGCGAACGGCATCGACGACGCCGCGCTCGACAAGATGTTCCACGAGAGCTTCCCGAAGTGCCCGTGACGGCGCGCTCCGAGTGCCACGTCCGAGACGCTCAGCGCGCCCCGAGCTCCGCGAGGACGCGCTCGCGGATCATCGGGACGGGCGGCGAGCCGTGCGAGAGCAGCGCGTCGTGGAAGGCGCGGAGATCGAAGCGCGCGCCGAGGCGCTTCTTGGCCTCTTCGCGCAGCGCGAGGATCTGGATCTTCCCGAGCGTGTACGCGAAGTAGCCCGGATCGAAGGTCCCGCGCACCGCTTGCTCGCGCGCCGTCGCGGGATCCTGTTTGCAGTCGTCCTCGAACCGCTTCTGCGCCTCTGCGAGCGTCATCCCCTTGGTGTGGATGCCGAGCGCGACGACGACACGGCAGTTGCGCAACAGCGCATCGCCCAGCTGGCCGAGGCGGTTCTGCGGGTCCTCCTTGCCGAAGCCCTCCTCGATCATGAGCTGCTCGCCGTAGTGGGCCCAACCCTCGATGAAGGAGTAGCTGCCGATCGATTTCTCGACCTTCGTCGGCGCCCGACGGATCCACATCGCTTGCAGGTAGTGGCCCGGATACACCTCGTGCACCGAGGTGGAGAGCAGCGTGCCGAACGGCATGACGTACTCCTCCTGCTCCTTCTGCGGCCACTTCGGATCCGGCGGCGTGATGTAGTAGAACGCCGGCAGCTCGGGCTTGTCGAAGGGCCCCGGACCGTCGAGGAACGCGCTGTTGTAGCGCATGAAGGGCGGCGTCTCCTTCACTTGGATGCGATCGGGCTCGGGGATCGTCACGATGCGCCGATCCACCAAGAACTTCGCAGCGCTCGACGTCAGCTTCGTCGCGTCCGCGAGGAGCGCCGAAGCGGGTGGCCGGCTCGGCTTCACCGTCGCCGCGAGCGCCTCGTACGCCTTCTTGTTCTCCGCGAGGTTCGCCTCGCCCATGCGCTCGAACTCGTCGAGCGGCACGTCGAGCGCCTCCTGCACGCGGAGGAGCTTCCGAAAGCGCTCGGGTCCGAGGATGTGGCTGTCGTCGCCGCGCGGCAGCTCGTCCTTCTCCAGGTGATCGGCGATGCGGTTCGCCTCCTTCGCGACCTCGTGGCAGAGCGCTTCGGTGCGGGCGTGGAGCGGCGCGTCCTTCATCGGTCCGAGGATCGTCAGCGCGTCGTTCTCGAGGTACTCGGCGTAGCCACGGTAGATCTTCACCGCGGTCTCGAGGACGGGCTTGCTCATCGGCCCCCTCAGGTTCTCGAGGACGTGCGGCGCCTGGGCCTTCGCGTGCTCGAGGTGCTCGGCGAGGCGCGCGGCGCGCTCCTCGAGCGGCGCGTAGTCGCGCGTCAGGTAGCCATCGACGGTGAAGAGCTCGCCGTAGTAGTTCGGCCGCTTCTCCCACTCGTCGAGATCCTCCAGCCGGAAGAGGTCCTGCTCGATCTCGAGCTTCATCAGCGCGAGATCGAGCGCTGCGTCCTGGCTCGAAGGCGCCGCGGCCTTCGCGAGGCGATCGCGCGCTGCGTGCAGCCACGCCTTTCGCGCCTCGATCCCCTTCTTCGAGTAGTCGGCCACGCGCCCGTCGTAGGCGTGCATCCCGAGCGAGCGTCCCATGTCCGGCGTCCGATCGATGAGCTCGTCGAGCACCGCCTCGGCCTCCGAAGCTCGCGTGACCGTGACCTCGGTCGGCGTCGTGGCGCTCGGCGCCGGGGCGGTCGCGCGCGGAGGCTCCGCCCCGCAACCGATCGAGGTCGCGAGCGCCACGAGCCCCGCCCCCAACTTCACCGCTCGCGCGAGGCCGTTCACTCCGCCTCGATCGCGCGATCGATGATCGCGCTCGTGTGAGCGAGGGCGTGCTCGAGATCGAAGCAGCGATCGATCTCCTCCGAAGAGAGGATCTCCGCGATGTCGGCGTCGCTCTTGAGGTTGTCCTGGAACACGCCGTCCCCCGCGTAGGCGCGCATCGCGTTGCGCTGCACGAGCTCGTACGCGCGCTGGCGTGCCTTGCCCTTGTGCACCATCGCGAGCATCACCCCCTCGCTGAAGAAGAGGCCGCCGGACATGTCGAGGTTCTCCTTCATGTTCTCTCCGTAGACGACGAGCCCGTCGACGAGGGCCGTCGCGCGATCGAGCATGTACGCGAGCGTCGTCGTCGCGTCCGGCGCGATCATGCGCTCGACCGACGAGTGCGAGATGTCCCGCTCGTGCCACAGCGCGACGTCCTCGAGCGCAGGCGTCACCGCGGCCCGCACGATCCGCGCGAGCCCGCACAGGTTCTCGCTCGCGATGGGGTTCCGCTTGTGCGGCATCGCGCTCGAGCCTTTTTGTCCCTGCGTGAATTTCTCCTCGGCCTCCGCGACCTCGGTGCGCTGCCAGTGCCTCACGTTCGTCGCGAGCCGCTCGATCCCCGCCGCGCAGAGCGCCATGGCCGAGAAGAACGCCGCGTGGCGATCGCGCGCGACGACCTGCGTGCTCACGGTCTCCGGCTCGAGCCCGAGCAAGGCGAGCGCGCGACGCTCGATCGCGGGCGAAAGGTGCGCGTAGGTCCCCACCGCGCCCGCGATCTTTCCGACGGCGATCTCCTTCTTCGCGACGCGCAGCCGCGCGCGCCCGCGCTTGATCTCCGCGAGGTGGCCCGCGAGGACGACCCCGAACGTCACCGGCTCGGCGTGGATCCCGTGGCTCCTGCCGATCATGGGCGTCTTCCGGTGCTCTTCGGTGCGACGGGCGAGCGCCGCGACGAGCGCGTCGAGCCGCGTGAGGAGCTTGTCGGCGGCGCGCACCAGCAAGACGGCGAGGCTCGAGTCGAGCACGTCGCTCGACGTCATCCCGAGGTGGAGATACCGCGCCGGCGGGCCCGCGAGCTCCTCGACGTGCGTCAGGAACGCGATCACGTCGTGCTTCGTCGTGCGCTCGATGACGTCGATCCGGTCCGCGTCGAGCTCGAGCTCCAACGCGCGGATCGATTCGGCCGTGCCGCGCGGGACGAGGCCGGCCTCCTCGCACGCCTCGCATGCCGCGAGCTCGACCTCGAGCCAGGCGTGCACCTTCGCCTTGGCGGACCACAGATCTCGGAAGTCACTCGGCGTGTAGCGGGGGATCATCGCGGGTCTCCGTCTTCGAGGGCTCTACTTCTTCGTCTTGGTCTCGGGCTTCTTCGCACCGAGCGCGAGGCCGCCCTCTCGGTCGTCCGCGTAGCCCCACGCCTCGCCGGTCGCCTCGTCGAGGAGGATCACCTTGCCGTCGCCGAGCGGCACCGCGCTCGCCTCGAGCTTGTAGCCCATCTCGCCGAGACGCTTCTCGGTCTGCGATGGGAGCGGGCTCTGCTTCTCCGTGCGGATGACGTCGGGCAGGAGCTGGTGGTGCACTCGGCCGTGCTTCACGGCCTCGTCGACGGTCATCCCGTAGTCGATCAGGTTCCGGAGGAGCTGCGCGACGGTGTTGGGGATCGTGTCGCCGCCGGGCGAGCCCACGACGAGCACCGTCTCGCTGCCTCGCCGCACGATGGTGGGGCTCATCGAGCTCGCCATTCGCTTGCCCGGCGCGACCTCGTTCACGCCCGCGCTCGAGAAGCCGCCGAGCGCGTTCGAGAGCAGGATGCCGGTCTTCGGGATGACGATCTTCGCGCCGAAGCTCGCCGAGAGCGTGACGGTGCACGACACCGCGTTGCCGTCCTTGTCGACGACCGAGAAATGCGTCGTCTCGGGCGACTCGTGCGGGCCGACCGGCGCGCCGCCGATGGCCGAGGAAGGCGTCGCCTTGTCACGCTCGATCTCCGGCGTCCGCTTCGCGATGTATTCGGGTGACATCAGCCTCGCGATCGCGTCGGGCGCGACGCGGTCGCCGAAGAAGTCCGGATCGGCGCCGACCGATCGCCGATCGGCGTACGCGCGTTTCGACGCCTCGACGAAGAGGTGGATCGCGTCGGCCGAGTCGATCGGCGCTTCGTTCGCCGCGTGCCGCTCCATCGTGAGGAGGATCTCCGCGAGCGCGATCCCGCCCATCGACGGCGGCGGCATCGTCTCCACCGTGAAGCCCCGGTAGTCGAACGCGAGGGGCTTGCGGATCTTCGGCGCGTAGCCCGCGAGATCCTCCTTCGTGAGGTCGCCGCCGTTCTTCTTCATCGCCGCGGCGATGCGGTCCGCGACCTCTCCCTCGTAGAAGCCCGCGTTCCCCTTCTTCGCGATCGCCTCCAAGGTTCGAGCGAGATCGGGCTGCACGAGATGGTCGCCCTCCGCGAGCGGCTTCTTGCCCTTGCCGAAGATCGCGCGCGCGGCGGGGTCGGCCTTGAGCTTGTCCCACTGCCACGAGAGCGCGAGCGCGGCGCGGTGCCCGAGCGGGTGCCCCTTCTTGGCGAGGCGAATCGCGGGGGCGATCAGATCCGCCAGCGGCAGCGTCCCGAACGTGTCGCGCGCGAGGTCGAGACCCGCGACCGTGCCCGGTACGACGACCGAGTGGTAACCCACGGCCCCCGCCGCGATCTCGTCGAGCACCTTCTTCGTCGTCGCCGCCTTCGGCGCCGTTTCTCGAAAATCGATTGCAACGGTATCTTGGTGGTGCATGCGAACGAGCATGAAGCCGCCGCCGCCGATGTTGCCCGCGCTCGGGTGGGTGACCGCGAGCGCGTACGCCACCGCCACCGCCGCATCGACCGCGTTGCCGCCCTTCTCGAGCACGGCCACGCCGGCGCGCGTCGCGTTGGGCTCGACCGACGTGACGAGGCCCGCCTCGCCCCGAACGGCGCTCTTGCCGCCCGGCGTCAGGCGCACCGGCGGCACCGGCGGCGGGATCGGTGCGATCGCGACCGCGGACTCGGCGATCGCCGCCGAGGCGCCGGCCGATGGCGCGAGGCTCGCGCTCTCGCTCGCCGAAGGTGCCGCCGAGGTCAGCGGCCCCGTCGGGGTGATCGGGCTCGGGCTCGCGTCGGAGCAACCGACGGCGAGGAGCGCCGCCACGGCGAGCGAGCGTGCGGTTCGCATGCGTGCCCTCTATACGCCGGAGCGGAGCCGCTCGAAGCCACAAAACATCGCGACAAACGGCGAAGGGCCCGAGCTCGCGCTCGGACCCTCGTTCGGGAGCTCTCGCGAGCCCGCTCGTCGCCGCGGCAGGCCCTCAGGCCTTCGCCGCCGGATAGACCGAGACCTGCTTGCGCGTGTTGCTGTTCCACTCGTACTTCACGACGCCGTCGATCAGCGCGAAGAGCGTGAAGTCACGGCCGGTGCCGACGTTCTTGCCGGCGTGGATCGTCGAGCCGACCTGGCGAACCAGGATGCTGCCCGCGGGCACGTCCGTGCCGCCGTAGACCTTCACTCCGCGACGCTGGGCCTTGGAGTCGCGACCGTTGCGAGAAGAGCCGCCGCCTTTTTTGTGAGCCATTTCGCTTTACCTCTGCTCGGAATCTTCGAAGAAGAAGGGGGGAGCCCGACTCAGCCCTTGATGCCCGTGATGAGCAGCTCGGTGTAGGGCTGGCGGTGGCCGTTCTTGCGGCGGTAGTTCTTGCGGCGACGGAACTTGAAGATGACGCCCATGCCGTGGTAGCCACGGTGTGCCAACCAGGCGAGTCCGCCCTTGAGGCCGA
>CAYYKK010000108.1:0-4518 GCA_964467935.1 uncultured Polyangiaceae bacterium | reverse complement strand
CTCGCCGCGGTCGTGGGCGGCGATCTTCGCCGAGACGCTCGCGCCCGACACGACCGGCTGGCCGATCTTCGCGCCGCTGTCTCCACCGACCATCAGCACGTCGCTGAAGGTGACGCTGTCGCCGGTGTTGCCAGCGAGCTTCTCGACCCGGAGGCGCTGCCCCTCGGTCACGCGGTATTGCTTCCCGCCCGTCTTGATCACTGCGTACATGTCTCGGCTGCTCCGTATGGGCCAGTTCGGTCGTGGCGCCAACGAGGCACCTCTCCGAAGGGCTCGCGAGTATACGGAGAGAGCGCCCTTTGGCAAGTCGATCCCGCGGTTTCGATCGCGGAAAAGCTCGCCTCTTTTGTTCAGTGAGCGGGTTTTTGCGGCCGATTGCAGGCCCGTCGACCTGCGCGTGGCTCAGGCGAAGACGAACTTGTCGTCCTGCACGTCGACCTCGATGACCTTCCCCGGTCCGTAGCCGCCGTGGAGGATGGTCTCGGCGAGCGGGTTCTGCAGCTCGCGCAGGATCGCGCGCTTGAGCGGTCGGGCGCCGAGCGACGGCTCGTAGCCGAGCTCCACGAGCTTCGCCTTCGCCTTCTCGGTGAGCGAGAGCTTGAGCTCCCGATCCGAGAGCAGCTTCTCCAGGCGTCGCAGCTGGATGTCGACGATGCCTCGCAGGTCCTCCTTCGTGAGGGCCTTGAACACGATGATGTCGTCGATGCGGTTCAAGAACTCGGGGCGGAAGAAGTTGCGCAGCTCCTCCATGAGCACGTCCTTCAGCGCCTCGCGTCCGTCTTCGCTCTCGAAGAGCTTCATGTCCGTCTCGAGGATGCGCTTCGAGCCGATGTTCGACGTCATGATGACGACGGTGTTCGAGAAGTCGGCGGTGCGACCGCGCCCGTCGGTGAGCCGGCCGTCGTCGAGCACCTGCAAGAGGAGGTTGAAGACGTCCTGGTGCGCCTTCTCCACCTCGTCGAAGAGCAGCACGCTGTAGGGCTTGCGGCGCGCGGCCTCGGTGAGGAAGCCGCCTTGCTCGCTGTCGGCGTAGCCCGGGGGCGCGCCGATGAGGCGCTGCGCCATGTGCCGCTCCATGAACTCGCTCATGTCGAGGCGCGTGAGCGCCTGCTCGTCGTCGAAGAGGAACTCGGCGAGCGCCTTCGCGAGCTCCGTCTTGCCCACGCCGGAGGGGCCGAGGAAGAGGAACGAGCCGATCGGCTTGCCGGGATCGCGCAGGCCCACGCGCCCGCGGCGAACGGCCTTCGCGATCGCCTTCACCGGCTCGTCCTGGCCCATGACGCGCTTCGTGAGCCGCTCCTCCATCTTGAGCAGCTTCTCGGCCTCGCCCTCGAGCATCTTCGCGACCGGGATGCCGGTCCAATCGTTGAGCGTCGTCGCGACGTCGCCCTCGTTGAGGATGTTCGTCGACGTCGAGATCCCCTCGCGCGCGGCGGCCTCCTCGGCGGCTTGGAGGCGCTTCTGGAGCTCGGGGAGCGTGACGTGCTCGATCTCGCCGAGCTTCGCGAAGTTCTTTTCTTGCCGCGCCTTCTCGAGCACCGCGTTCGTGTCGGCGAGCTCCTTGCGGAGCGACTGCACCGCGCCGACGACCCCGCGGCGCGAGGCGATCTTGCTCTTCTGCTCGGCGGCCTTCGGCTCGATGTCGGCGAGCTCCTTCTCGAGGCGCGTGCGCACCGAGACGCTCAAGCGATCCTCGTCGTCCTTGAGCGCGCCGATCTGGGCCTTGAGCGAGTCGACGCGACGGAGCATCGCGTCGACCTCGGCCGGGACGCCGTCGACCTCCACGCGCTTGCGCGCCGCGGTCTCGTCGAGGAGATCGACCGCGGTGTCGGGCAACGCCCGATCGGAGACGTAGCGCTTCGCGAGCGTCACGGCCGCGTTGACCGCGCCCTCGCTGATGCGCACGCGGTGGTGGTTCTCGTAGCGCTCGGCCACGCCGCGGAGCACCTCGATCGCCTGATCGACGCTCGGAGGATCGAGCGTAATCACCGAGAAACGACGGGATATCGACGCGTCCTTCTCGTTGATCTTTCGGACTCCCTCGGGCGTCGTCGTCGCGATGAGGCGGATCTCGGAGCGCGACAGCAGCGGCTTCAGCAGATCGCCGACGCCCGAGCCCGCGGCGCCTTGTCCGAAGAGCGAGTCGAAGTCCTCGACGACGAGGATGACCTCGGCGTCCGGGATCGCGCGGAGCTTGTCGATGAGCGTCTTCAAGCGCAGCTCGATCTCGCCGCGGAGCTTCGCGCCGGCGACGAGCCCGCCCGTGTCGAGCTCGAAGATGCGCGCGCCGGCCAGGTTCGACGGCACGTCCCCCTCGACCACGCGGTCGGCGAGGGCGCGGATGATGCTCGTCTTGCCGACGCCGGGCTCGCCGACGACGAGCGGATGGTTCTTGAAGCGCCGCTCGAGGATCTGCATGAGGCGCCGCACCTCGACGTCGCGGCCGATGACCGGATCGAACTTCCCCGCGCGCGCCTCGGCGACGAGGTCGCGCAGGAAGTCGGAGGGCTGCACGCTCGCGCCGCCGCCCGTCGCGGCCTGGGCCGCCGCTGCGGGGCTCGACGCGTCCGGGCTGCTCGCGCCGGCTTCCTGCGCCTGCTTCAGCGCTCCGACGTGGGCGCGGAAGCCGCCAGGCCCGATGCCCTGTCCCGAGAGGATCTCGCCTGCCGGACCACGAATCTCCTGCGCGAGCGCGTGCAGCAGGTGCTCGATCCCGACCTTCTCCACCTTGTCGCGCTGCGCCTCTCGCTCGGCCCGCCCGAGCAGGTCCATGAGGCGCGGGCTCACGTACGCGACGCCGCCGCTCTGGCGGGGCAGGCGCTTCAGCTGCGCCTCGGCGAGCGCCGCCACCTCGTTCGGATCGGCGCCCGCGCGACGAAACACCTCCGGCGCGCCCGCGGCCTCCAGCACCTTCTCGAGCAGGTGCAGCGGAGTGACCTCCGCGTGCCCTTGCTCGTCGGCGAGCTGCTGGGCGGCAGCGACGACCGTGCGGGCCTCGTTCGAGTAGATCTGGAGCTGCAGCGTCGTGTCGGGCATGGCGCGGAGGGTAGGCGTCCGCACGCCCCGGGGACAAGCCCGTCCGAACGGCCTTCGAGGCCGTTGCCGCGGGCCGAGGCACAACCCATAGTGAAGAGGTCATGGCCGCACGAGTCACCGTCTACACGACCACGTTCTGCCCCTACTGCGTTCAGGCGAAGGCCCTGCTCAAGAAGAAGAACGTCGCCTTCACGGAGATCAACGTCGAGTCGCGCCCCGAGCTCCGGACCTGGCTCATCGACCGCTCGCGACAGCGCACGGTCCCTCAGGTCTTCGTGAACGGCGAGCCCCTCGGCGGATTCACCGACATCTCGGCCCTCGATCGCGAAGGCGGGCTCGATCCCCTGCTCGCGCGCGATCCTGCACCGACGGACCCGGAAATCAGGGTCTGAGGGCTCGACCCGCGTCGACCCCCGCGCGGCGGCGGGCCGGCGTGGACCGCGCGTGTTACCCTTCGCCCCGATGACCTCGAGCGCACGACCGGGCTCGGCCGACCTCGTCGGGCGCGTCATCGACAAATACGAGATCGTTCGTCTCCTCGGCGTCGGCGGCATGGGCCGCGTCTACGAGGGCCTGAACCGCACGATCGGCAAGCGCGTCGCGCTGAAGTTCATCGAGCGCGACGAGGCGACGAGCGACGCCGTGGCGCGCTTCCAGCGTGAAGCCCAGGCGGCGAGCGCGGTGGAGAGCGCGCACATCGTCGAGATCTTCGACGCCGGCGTCAGCGAAGACGGGATGCCTTTCATCGTGATGGAGCTGCTCCGGGGCGAGGATCTCGGTCATCGCATCCGTCGGCTCGGTCGGCTGGAGCTCGACGAGGCGCTCGTCATCACCGCGCAGATCCTCCGCGGTCTGCACCGCGCGCACGAGGTCGGCATCATTCATCGCGACTTGAAGCCGGACAACGTGTTCCTGCTCGATCGCGACGACGATCAGATCTTCGCCAAGATCCTCGATTTCGGCGTCTCGAAGATCCAAAAGCGCGGCGACACGCGGTCGACGACGATCACGCAGGAGGGCACGGTCATCGGGACGCCGGTCTACATGTCGCCGGAGCAGGCGCAGGCGCTCCCCGACGTGGATGGCCAGGCCGATCTCTGGAGCGCCGGCGCCATCCTCTACGAGTGTCTCTCGGGTCGTCCTCCCCACTCGGGCGGCAGCTACGAGCAGGTCATCGTCAACATCTGCATGAAGGACGTCGATGACATCCGACTCCACAACCCGGCCGTCCCCGAGGGCGTCGCGAAGGTCCTCGCGCGCGCGCTGACGCGCGACCGAGCGGCGCGCTTTCGATCGGCGCGCGACTTCCTCGACGCGCTCGTCCCCGAGTCGGGCGGCATCCTCTCTGCGCGGAGCGTCTCGTCCGCCTCGGGCGCGCGCAAACCGCGGACGACGTCCACGCCACCCGGATCGCCGGGGCCTCTCACGCTCGGCGCCGTCTCGACGGTCGCGGCGCTGCCCTCGAGCCTTCCGCCGCCGGGC
>CAYYKK010000107.1:0-21318 GCA_964467935.1 uncultured Polyangiaceae bacterium | reverse complement strand
AGCGTGTCGCCGACGCCCACGAGGCCGTCGACCGCGAGCGGCGCGTGGCGGACGAGGACGAGGCTCCGCCCATCGAGCCGGAGCTCCGCCACGCGATCGGGCCAGCCGGGCACGAGCACGTCGGCGTCCGTCGCGCCGCCGAGGCGAAGCCCCGACGGCTGCACGGTGAAGCGCCGATCGCCCATCGAGAGCGCCCACGACGCGCGCGGCGTCTCGTCGCCGCGCTCGACCACGAACGACACGCTCTCGAAGCTCACGCGATCGCCGGGCGCGACGACCGCCGATCCGTCGTGGGGACGCCCGTTCACGAGCACCGGGCGCTTTCCGAGCGCGACCACGCGGACCCCCTCGGCCGAGTCGATGACGATCGCGTGGCGACGGCTCACGTGAGGATCCTCGACCACGACGTGGCAGTCCGCGCTCCGCCCGACCGAGAGTCCCGACGCGGGGAGCGCGATGCGGATACCTCGCTCGTCGCGCAGCCAAGCCACCACGACCGAACGATACACCAACTCCCACGCCGACCCGACGAAGGCGATCACGTCGGCGCCGCCACGAACACCGGGCTTTGCTTGATCCCGACGCGACGCGCTGCAAGCCTGTGCGCATGGTGATCTCGCGCTCGTTCGGCGCGCTCGGCTCGAGCGCGCTCTTGCTCCTCGGCGCGGTCGTGTCGTGCCACTCGGACGCGAAGGGGACCGGCGGCAGCGGCGGCGCCGCGGGAGGAGCGGGCGGCGCGACGTGTGCGCTCCACCCCGACCCCGATCCGGTGATCCCCACGCCGAAGCTCAAGACCCCGCGCTGGGCCTACGAGCCGTGGATCTCGAAGGACATCTCCGACACCGCCGACACGTACGCGTTCGTCGGCGGCTTCCAGCAGCGCAACATCCCCGTCGGCGCGGTCGTCCTCGATAGCCCTTGGGAGACCAACTACAACAGCCTCGTCCCGAACCCGAGCCGCTACCCCGCGTTCGGCAAGCTCGTGAGCGACATGCACGCCCAGAACGTCCGGGTCGTCCTGTGGCTCACCGCGTTCGTGAACTCGGCGTCGTACGATCTCGAGCCCGGCGGAGACTCGTACGCCGGCGCGAGCCCCGGCCACGACGACGCGATGCAATGCGGCTACTTCGTCGACGGGGGTCAGGAGTACGGCTGGTGGAAGGGGCTCGGCGCGTCGATCGACTTCCTGAACCCCGCCGCGACGACCTGGTGGCACCGCCAGCAAGACCCGCTCTACGACATGGGCGTCGACGGCTTCAAGCTCGACTTCGGCGACTCGTACGTCACGAGCGATCCGGTGATGACGGCGATGGGCCCCGTGCCGCACCAGACCTACTCGGAGGCGTACTACCACGATTTCTACGCGTACGGCCGCCTGCGGCGCGGCGACGACTTCCTCACGATGGTGCGCGCCTACGACAAGTCCTATGGGCTCGCGGGCCGCTTCTTCGCGAAGAAGGAGGACGCCCCCGTCACCTGGATGGGCGACAACCGACGCGACTACGTCGGCCTCGCCGACGCGCTCGACGAGATGTTCCGATCGGCGCGCGCCGGCTACGCGGTCGTCGGCTCGGACATCGGCGGGTACCTCGATCGCGACGATCTGGATCTCACGAAGACCATCCCGCTCGACCCGGTCGTCTTCGCCCGTTGGACGGCGATCGGCGCGCTGAACCCGTTCATGCAGCTGCACGGTCGCGCGAACCTCACGCCGTGGACCGTGCCGCAGACGAACGACGAGATCACGAACCTCTATCGCTATTGGGCGACCCTCCACCACGAGCTCGTGCCCTTCTTCTACAGCCTCGGTGAGGCGACGTACGCGGGCGGAGACACGCCGATGCGGCCCATCGGCGACGAGACCGCGTGGCCCTCCGACTACCGCTACGAGCTCGGCTCCGCGTTCTTGGTGGCGCCCATCCTCGACGGCACGGGCAAGCGCGACGTCGCCCTGCCGAGCGGCACGTTCTACGACTGGTTCGATCCGTCGGGCGATCCGCTGACCGGCGGGACGACGCTCACCGGCTACGACACGAAGGGCATCGATCGCGTGCCGCTCTTCGTGCGCCGCGGAGCGATCGTGCCGATGACCGTCGGCGAGGACGCGACGGGGCTCGGCAGCGCAGCCTCGGCCGGCGCGCTCACGATCCTCGCCTACCCCGATGCGCAGACGAGCTCGTTCGCGCTCGTGGACACCGACGATCAGCCGACCACGTTGAGCGCGCAAGGCAGCGGCGCCTCGTTCACGTTCGACGCCTCGCGCGCGCTCGTCCCGCTGCTCGTCCGTGTCCGCGCCGACGTCACGCCGACGACCGTCTCGTCGGGCGGCACGCCCCTCACGCTCCTCGCGAGCCGGGCCGCGCTCGACGCCGCGACCTCGGGCTACTGGCTCGAGGCGGCCACGCGCTCGGTGTGGATCAAGGTGCCGGCCTCGGCCTCGGCGGTCCACCTCACGGGTAGCTGACCGCGCGCCGACGACGAGACGGACGCCGCCGAGACGGCACGAAAGCGCGACCGCTCCGTCCAGTCTCATCGGAATGGTTGCGTCTCGAAGCCGCCGCGTGTCACATGGTCACAGGCGTGGGGTTCGGGGGAACCGACGTCGAGGGGGCGTGCAGTCGAACGTGTTCGGCATCCAGACAGAATGGGCGACGGTCGAGGGTCCCAGCGGAGCGATGGCGACGCTGACGCTCACGCTCGGCGCGCCGGCCCTCATCGGCCGCGACAGCTCGCCGGCGCTCCGCAGCGATCTCCGCCGCTCCATCCTCGCGGCGATCGACGGGGCCGGCCGCGGTGGGCCTGATTTCGTGCTGATCCTGCGCACCCAGTCCGACGGCCACACGCTCCTGCGCATCGATCCGGAGATCGGAGAGGCCGATGCGCGCGGCGTGGCCGAGACGGTCGTGGAGAGCATGGTCGAGCTCTACCGCGCGCTCTTGACGCGCAGGGTGCTCGCGTTCCTCTTCGTCGGCCTGGATCTGCGCGACGCGCAGCTCTTCCGCGCCGCGAGCGGCAAGGTCGGCGCCGAGCTCGGGCGCGAGGCCGGCTCGGCGCCGGGGAGCGACGCCTGGCTCGTCGAGCGCTTCGCCCTCTTCACGTCGATGGACTCCCACAAGAGCCTCGAGGGGATGCTCTCGAGCCTCAGCTCGGTGCTCTCGCGTCGCGGCGAGCGGGCTCGCAAGGCGACGGGCGAGTTCACGCTCCCGCCGGGCGGAATCCCCGCGCCGACGAGCATCGGCCCGAAGAGCAATCGCTGAGCGGCGCCCTCGAGGAGCGCCGCGAGCACGATCGCCTCCGCTCGCCGACGCGGCGCCTCGTCACTCGTGCCAGACGAGCAGCCCGGCGGGCTGCTTGCTCGAGCCCGACTGGTTCGAGATGGCGAGGTAGAGCTTGCCCTTCGAGTCGTACGCCGCGGAGACGAACTTCGCAGACAGATTCTCCGTTGCATCCGCATCAGGACTGCACGTGGAGAAGGACTTCTGATCGGCCATGCGCGCGAGCTTGGGCTGGCCGCACTTCGTCCCCGTCTGGTTGCCGCCGGTGACCGGGAGCGCGATCGCGTCGAGCTCGGGCCGCGGCGCGGCGTTCTCGGTGACGGCGAAGCCGAGCTCGCCGTCCATCGCCTGCCCGCCGTCGGGCGGAACGTTCAGCGGCGCCGCCCACTCCTTGCCGTCGTCGGAGCTCACGAAATAGGTCGAGCTCTTCTCGCCGCCCCCGCGCGACAGGTTGATCGCCGCGCGCGGCTTCACGCCCGCGAACGCGAGGCGCAGGTAGTAGCCGTCGTTCTGGATGTTGTTGGAGTCGGTGACCTTGTACGCGGACGGATCCCCGGGCCGCCAGAACGCGATCGAGGTGTCGTAGCCGTCCTTCGGCGCGAGCGCGTAGAGCAGGCCCGGCTTGCCGCTCTCGTCGGTGTCGACGTCCACGTCGAGCCCCTTGCTGCCCGAGGTGTCGGGGAGCAGCGGCGCCTTGTCGACCTTGAAATCACCGCTCGCGGCGAAGCGCGACAGGACCTTCACCTCGCTTCCGTCGCTCAGCGCGACGAAGGTGCCGCCCCTCGCGAACGCGAGCGAGACGCCGCCGACCGCGCTCTCGTTGGTCGTCGGGAGCTTCTCGGTCTTCCACGTGGTGCCGCCGTCGGACTGGGCGAGCCAGAACTCCTTGCTGCTCTTGTGGTAGGCGATCTCGAGCGAGCCCGAGCTCTTGTCGCGCGCGAGCTCGACCTGGTGAGCGAAGCCCCAGTTGTCCTCGAGCTGGTCGACCGTGACCGGGCCCTTCCATCGGCCCGCGTCGCGATCCCAGGCGATGAAGGCGAGATAGTATTTCTCGTCGAGCCCCTTCGCGACGTACGCCATCATCGGATCGTCGGTCGCGCTCATCACGAGCGAGACGTGGATGCCGACCTCGCCCGCCTTGTCGCCGTCCTTCGGGTTCGGGGCGGCGAGGGTGTAGCCCGCCGGCAGGGCGCCCTTCTTGAGCGCCGGCGCGCTCGCGGCCGCCTTCGCCGAGGCGCTCGCCGTCGCCGCCTTCGCGCTCGTCGAGGCGGTCGCCTTGGCGGACGCGACGGGTCCTGCACCGGGCTGATCGGTCTTCTGGCCGCACGCCGACACGAGCGCGACGGCGCCCGCGATCACCCAACGACTGCTCGTCCTCATCGGAGCTCTCCTCGATCGTGCCGCGGCGCCCGGGCTCGCCGCGAAATGGTCACTCCGCCGCGTACGCCTCGAGCGGCGGGCACGTGCAGACGAGGTGCCGATCGCCATAAGCGTTGTCGACGCGGCTCACCGCCGGCCAGAACTTGTAATCGCGGAGCCACGGCGCCGGGTAGGCGGCGACGGCCCGCGAATACGGGTGATTCCACGTGTCGGCGGTGAGCGTCTCGGCCGTGTGGGGCGCGTTCTTCAGCGGGTTGTCGGCGCGATCGAGCTTGCCCTCCTCGACGAGGCGGATCTCCTCGCGAATGGCGAGCATCGCGTCGCAGAAGCGATCGAGCTCCGCGAGCGGCTCGCTCTCGGTCGGCTCGATCATCAACGTCCCCGGCACGGGGAACGACATCGTCGGCGCGTGGAAGCCGTAGTCGATGAGGCGCTTCGCGATGTCCTCGACCTCGATGCCGGCGCTCTTCTTGAATTGCCGACAATCGGCGATGAACTCGTGCGCGACGCGACCGTTCTTGCCGCGATAGAGGATTTCGTACGCGCCCTCGAGCCGCTTCGCCATGTAATTGGCGTTGAGGATGGCGCATTGCGTGGCCTTCTTGAGCCCCTCGGCGCCCATGAGCGCGATGTACACGTAGGGGATCGGCAGGATGCTCGCGCTGCCGTGCGCCGCGGCGTTGACCGGCCCGATGTTCTTCTTCCGATCGGTCGAATACTTCATCGGATCGACCGGGAGGAACGGGGCGAGGTGCTTCGCGACGCAGATGGGGCCCATGCCCGGGCCGCCGCCGCCGTGCGGGATGCAGAACGTCTTGTGGAGGTTCAGATGGCAGACGTCCGGACCGAAGTCGCCGGGGCGGCAGAGGCCGACCTGCGCGTTCATGTTCGCGCCGTCCATGTAGACCTGTCCGCCGTGGTGGTGGACGATCTCGCAGATCTCGCGGATCGACTCCTCGAAGACGCCGTGCGTGGAGGGATACGTGATCATCAGCGCGGCGAGCTCGGCCTTGTGCTGCGAGGCCTTGGCGCGCAGGTCGGAGACGTCGACGTTGCCGCGCTCGTCGCACGCGACGGCGACCACGCGCATGCCGGCGAGCGCCGCGCTCGCGGGGTTCGTGCCGTGCGCCGACGTCGGGATGAGGCAGACGTCGCGGTGCTTGTCGCCGCGGCTGCGGTGATAAGCGCGAATGGTGAGGAGCCCCGCGTACTCGCCCTGCGCGCCGGCGTTGGGCTGGAGGCTCGTCGCGGCGAAGCCCGTGATCTCCGCGAGCCAACCCTCGAGATCGGCGAAGATCTTCGCGTAGCCTTGGGTCTGCGACGCGGGCGCGTACGGGTGGATCCGGCCGAGCTCGGGCCACGTGATGGGGATCATCTCGCTCGTCGCGTTGAGCTTCATCGTGCACGAGCCGAGCGCGATCATCGACGAGGTGAGCGACAAGTCCCGGCTCTCGAGCTTGTGCATGTAGCGCAGCAGATCGGTCTCCGATCTGTGCTCGTGGAAGACCGGGTGCGTGAGGAACTTCGTCCCGCGCGCGAAGCCGGGGGGGAGATCGCCCGACGCGGCCTCGGCGAGATCGCGCACCTTCGGCACCTGGCCCTCGGCGACGAGCTTGCATTCGGCGAACACCCCGAGGAGCGCGTCGACGTCGGCCTCGGTCGTGGTCTCGTCGCAGGAGATCCCGATGGTGCCGTCCGGGTAGGCGCGGAGGTTCATGCCCGCGGACTCCGCGTGCGCGAGGATCGCGTGCCCGTCGGCGACGCTCGTCCTCACGCGCAGCGTGTCGAAGAAGGGCTCGCTGCCCGTGTCGTAGCCGAGCTTCCGGAGCCCCGCGGCGAGGACGAGGGTGTAGCCGCGCACGCGCTCGGCGATGCGCGTGAGGCCCTCGGGGCCGTGATAGACGGCGTACATGCTCGCGGTGACCGCGAGCAGGACCTGCGCCGTGCAGATGTTGCTCGTGGCGCGATCGCGGCGGATGTGCTGCTCGCGCGTCTGCAGCGCGAGGCGCATCGCGGGCTTGCCCGTCGCGTCCTTCGACTGACCGATGATGCGACCGGGGATGTGGCGGCTGTGCTGCGCGTCCGTCGCGAGGAACGCGGCGTGCGGCCCGCCGAAGCCGAGCGGCACGCCGAAGCGCTGGCTCGAGCCGATCGCGATGTCCGCGCCGAGCTCGCCCGGCGTCTTGAGGAGCGTCAGGGCGAGGAGATCGGTCGCCATGACGACCCGCGTGTCCACCTCGTGCGCGCGGTGGACGAGCGCGTGGTAATCCTCGATGCGCCCGTCCGTGGCGGGGTACGCGAGCAGGATGCCGAAGTACGGCGCCTCCGCGGCGCTCTCGCCGAGCGCGAGGCTCGCCGCCGGACCGACGACGACCTCGATGCCGAGCGGCTCCGCGCGCGTCTCGACGATCGCGATGGTCTGCGGGTGGTTGTCGTCGGCGACGAAGAACTTCTTGCGCTCGGCGGCGGCTCCCTTGCTGGCGATGCGCTGGCACATCGTCATCGCCTCGGCCGCGGCGGTGCCCTCGTCGAGGAGGGACGCGTTCGCGAGCGTCATCCCGCAGAGGTCGGCGACCATCGTCTGGAAGTTGAGGAGGGCCTCGAGCCGCCCCTGCGCGATCTCCGCCTGGTAGGGCGTGTATTGCGTGTACCAGCCCGGGTTCTCGAGGATGTTCCGGAGGATCACCGGCGGGGTGATGGTGTCGTAGTAGCCCTGGCCGATGAAGCTCCGCAGCACGCGGTTCTTCTTCGCGGTCTCGCGCAGCTCCGCGAGCATGGCGTGCTCGGTGCGAGGCGCGCCGAGATCGAGCCGCTCGCGGCGCCGGATGTTCGCGGGGACGGTGGAGTCGGTGAGCTCGTCGAGCGAGGCGAGGCCGAGGGTCGCGAGCATCTTGGCGATGTCGTCGGGGCTCGGTCCGATGTGGCGATGGATGAAGGTGTCGGAGGGACGCAGGCGCTCGTGGCTCACGTGTTTCTCTCGCTCGCGGGGGTGTGTCTGGGCCGTTCGGTGGCGTCACCTAGGGCGCGCGTACCTTACTCGAAAGGGGGCCCTAGGTCATGGGGGTGCAACGGCACGCGACCGCCCGAGCGCCCCGCGAGGCCCGCCCCGGCGAGCGCGCGATCCGGCTCGCCCCCGGACCGCGGTCACGGCTGCGATCGGCCACTCCGGCGGTCACTTCGTTTGGGCGAAGAGCGCGATGCAGCACTCTCCCGAGCTCGACAGCTCGTCCGTGCACGTGCCGACCACGGTCCCGTCGACGAGGCAGGTGCACGCCGAAGGGGGAGCGGTCGCCTTGCATTGCGACGCGTAGACGTGAGGTCCGCACGTCGTCGAGCACGCCCGCTCGCCCATCGCGTCGACGCACGTCGAAGGCATGCAGCCGCCCGGCGGGTATTCGCACGCGGTGAAGGTCTTCTGCTGCGCCTCGCAGCCCTGGAAGTCGATGCATTGGGGCGCCGACGGGAAGCCCTTCGCGACGATGCACGCGCGGAGGTCGGCCGCGAGGCTCGCGCACGGGCCCGCGTACGCCTGCTCGACCTCGCACACGTGCTCGCAGCCACTTGCGGGCACCGCGCAGCCGGCGCTCACCTCGGCGGCGCAGAACGTCGCGCACGGCGCCGCGCCGGAGCCGGAGGTCCCGTTCGTGGCCGCGTGCGTCGAGGTGGACGTCGGGCTCGCGCCTCCCGCGCCGCCGGCGCCCGCGTCGAACACGACCTTGCCGCCGCACGCCGCGGCGAACGTGACCATCGCGACCAACAGGCTCTCGCGCATCGGCATCGTGACCGACGTGGTAGCCGCGCATCGACGCTCGCGTAAAGAGGCTCGGTGGGTGGCGCGGTCGAGGGCGGCGCCGAGGAGGGCGCGGGCGCGCGAAAACGCGGGCGACCTCGGCGCCGCGATCTTCGGATACGCTCCGCCGCGTGAAGTCGATCCCCACTTCCGTTCTCGCGCTCCTGCCGTGTCTCGTCGGCTGCGCGGCGCCCGCGCCGAGCGCCGATCCGCCGAAGGCCGATCCCGTCGCCACCGAGGCGCCCGCCGCGACGACGGTCGCGTCGTCGCCCTCGCCGCTCGCCTCGGTCGCCCCCTCGGTCGCGCCCTCCACGGAGCCTTCTCCTCCGGCGCCGCCTTCGTCGCCGCACGCGCGCCCCGCGTTCGAGGATCCCTGCGCCTCGAACGGCGACTGCGAGGCCATCATGCCCGGCATCGCGGGCTCGGACCTGTGCTGCCCGGGTTGCGAATGGAAGGCCGTGAACAAGAGCTCGCTCACGCGCTTCCGCGCCGACTGCAAGGCGAGCCCGCCGGCCATGTGCCCGCCGCTCGGCTGTGCGGCGCCCGTCGTCCACGCGGAGTGTCGCGCGAAGCATTGCGTGATCGTCCCCGACAAATAGCCACGGCCTCCGCGCGGCGCGACGGAGTCTTGCTCCGTCGGCGAGCGGATTGTGCGGTTCGGTGAACGACGATATGGGAGTTCGCGCCGGCCGAGACCGGCGTCCGACGACGCGTCTCAGCGTCGCTCGCAACCCACGAACCATCGGAGACTCGCATGAAGAAGACCCTCGCGTACGCCGTGCTCGGAATCGGCCTCACCTTCGGAGCCCTCGCGGGCTGTGGCGACAGCTCGAGCGGCTCGGGCGGCAGCTCCAGCAGCACGACGAGCGGCTCGAACTGCACGTCGGCGCACGTGTGCGTGAACGGCGCGTGCAACTGCGGCTCGGACGGCAAGGGCCAGTCCTGCACCGACGACACGAAGTGCGTCACCGAGTGCCGCACCTGCACCTGAGCGAGCCCGCGCCGCTCAGTTGAGGTCGCGAGAAGGGGGCCGCGGCGTCGAGCGCCGCGCCGTCGGCCCCGCGTGGTGGTGCACGATGCGCCATTTTCCGCCTTCCCACGTGAAGACGTTCGTCGCGATGAGCGTGTTCTGCCCGATCGTCTCGAGGCAGATCACGAACGCGGCGGTGCCGACGAAGTGCGCGGTGGGATCGGAGCAGCGAATGCGTGGCGTCTCGGGGTTTCCGAGAATGGCGCGCCAGCTCTCCATCACCTCTTCACGGCCGACGAGCGCGTGCCATCCCGGGTGAATGCAGACGACGGGCGTCTGTCGCGCCCAGAGCTCGTCCATGCCCGCCGTGTCGCGGCGATTCATCGCGCGATAGAAGGCTTCGTTCGCCGAAAGAAGGCTCTCCTCTTCACTCACGGCGCGACAGCATAGCGCACGGTGAGCTCGCCTGCGCCGCGCCGGTGGTAGGCTCGCGCCGTGCCGCCGCTGGCCCTCGTCGTCGCGCTCGCGCAAAATGGCGTCCTCGGCCGCGCCGGCGGACTGCCGTGGGACTACCCGGAGGATCGGCGGCACTTCCTCGACGTCACGCGCGGACGTGCCGTCCTCATGGGGCGCCGCACCTTCGAGGAGACGGGGCGCGCGCTGCCCGACCGCCGCAACATCGTCGTCTCGCGCACGCTCGCGGCGGCGCCCGACGTGGAGATCGCGGCGACGCTCGACGAGGCGATCTCGCTCGCTCGCGAGAGCGATCCCGAGCCCTTCGTCATCGGCGGTGTGCGGCTCTTCGAGGAGGCGCTGCCGCGCGTCACGCGCCTCCTGCTCACCGAAATCCCGGGCGAGCCGGAGGGAGACACCGTCTGGCACCTCGACCGGACGGGATTTCGTGCCGTTTCGGAGCGGCGCGGCGAGCGCGGGCTCGTGTTCCTGGAGCTGCTCCGCGACGGCATGACCATCGGCTAACCTCTTCGAGATGAGACTTCTTCCTCTCGGTGCGACAGCGCTCTGCCTCTTCGCGACCGGGTGCGCCGCGACGGTCGTCGACGGAGGCGCCGGCGGCGCGACCTCCGCGACCGCGTCGAGCACGTCGAGCACCACGGCGAGCGCGTCGGCGACGAGCTCGACCGGCGCGGGAGGAGCGGCGTGCGACGCGCCTTCGACCCCTGCGACGTTCGAGACTGGCACGGGCGAGACGTGCTTCGAGCGGTTCGCGCCCTTGCAGACGGTGCCCGTGATGCAGGGGCCGCAAGGCGGCTTCCACATCTGGACAGCCATCGGCTGCAGCGATTGCGGGCTCCAGCCGTCCGTCGAGTACGGCATCAAGGACCCCGCGACGATGACCTATTACGCCGGCACGTACCCGTCGGAGGCGATCCTCGATCTGTCGGGCACGGCGTGGCCCCAGAAGGCCGGCCTCACGTCGTTCCTGCCCGGCGTCGTCTACGATCCGACGACCCAGCTCCCGAAGGGAACGCACGTCATCGTGTCCGCGCGGGTGATCGACGGCGGAGGCAACACGGTGCACCTCGACGAGCACGAGGTCATCCTCGGCGACGTGATGGAGTGGAATCCGCCGTGCGATCCGGATCCCACGACGTGCGGAAAGCCCGGCGGCACGCCGTGTTGCACGTTCGGCGGCTGACGCGATTCGTCGAAGCGCGCGCGTCCGAAGCGCGCTTCAGTCGTCCTCCGTCGACCCGCGCCCTGCCGCCTGCCGATCCGGCGAGCCCACGGACGCGCCGCGCACGTCGAGATCGCGCATCAACCGCTCGGCGAGCGCGCTCGGCTCGTCGTCGTCGCCCGGGCGGGCCCCGACGAGCTTCTCACGAATCGATGCGACGACCTTGCCGAAGGTCCCGCCGAAGCGCGCGCAGTTCGAGCAGCCGCCGACGTGCGCCTCGATGCGACTCCGCCGATCGGCGTCGAGGCGCCCGTCCACGTACTCGGTCAGGTCGGCCAGCACTTCGCTGCACCGAAGCCCTCCGACGACCCGTTCACCTTCCATCGGAGACCTCCCTGTCGATGAGACCCATCACCCGGAGCCGCGCGCGATGGAGGCGGCTCTTCACCGCGGCGAGCGAGACGCCGAGCGCCTCGGCCGCTTCGGCGAGCGAGAGCTCCTCGCCGTCGACGAGCAGGAGCACCTCGCGATGCTCGTCGGCCAGCGCGGCGAAGGCGCGCTCGAGCGTCTCGCGTTCGCCGAGCGCCTGCTCGACGCGCCCCCCGGAGCGCTCGTCACCCCAGCCGGCGCGCGCCCCGAGCTCCTCGAGCGAAGCGTCGTCGACCGGCTCGGCCACGCGCCCGCGCTTCTGCCGCATCATCGCGTTGCGCGCGATCGTGTAGAGCCAAGCGCGGGGCGTCGTCTCGCCCCGGAACGATCCGGCGTGGCGCCAGACGCTGAGCGTCGTCTCCTGCAGGGCGTCTTCGGCCGCCGTCGCGTCGTGGGTGAGCGATCGCAAGAAGCGCAGGAGCGGCGCGGCGTGCCGTCGGAGCAGCTCACCGAGCGCGGCCTGGTCGCGCGCGGCCACGCGCTCGAGCAGCCTTCGATCGTCTTCGGTCATGGGCTCAGCGGCCACGTCGGGGCTCCAGAGAGGGGCGAGACACACCGGAGAGTCCCCGAGACCGAGGAAGGATTCGCGGGATCGTCCTCACCTCGGGCCGAACCGCTTCACCGAGCGAGCGCGCGCCTTCTCGGCTTCGACGGCGCGATCCTTCGGCGGACCGTGCACTTCCATCTCTCCGAGGAGCTCCCGCGTCACGCGCGTCACCTCCACGACGGCTCGATCGAAGCGCTCGAGGTTCGCCTTCGAGGGCTTCTGCGTCCCGGTCACCTTGCGCACGTATTGGAGGGCGGCGGCGCGCATCTCCTCCTCCGTCGCCGGAGGCTCGAAATGGAGCAGCACCTTGATGTTTCGGCACATGGGAGGAGGATACGAGAAACCGCTCGGTTGGAAGGGGGCTCCGCGTCGATCTAGCATGCCCCCATGACCGAACCGACCAAGCTCGACGTGCGCACCGACGACGGCGTCGCCACAGCCTACGTGCACCGCCCCACGGGAGACGGCACGTTCCCGGGGATCGTCTATTACCCCGACGCGGGCAGCATCCGCCCGGCGTCCCAGGCCATGGCCGCGCGCCTCGCCGCGCTCGGCTACGTGGTCTTGATCCCGAACATCTTCTACCGCGCGGGCGAGGTGGCCCCGTTCGACTTCCAGACCGTCTTCACGCACCCGGAGGAGCGCGCGCGCCTCTTCGGCCTCGTGCGCGCGCTCGATCGCGCCTCGGCGATGCGCGACGCGGCCCATTACATCCGCGCGCTGCACGAGCAGAAGGGCGTCGCCCCCGGAGGAGTCGGCACCGTCGGCTATTGCATCGGCGGCAAGCTCGCCTTCAGCACGGCGGCGTCGCACCCCGACCTCGTCGCGGCGGCCGCGAGCCTGCACGGCGGCGGCATCTCGAACGACGCGCCCGACAGCCCGCACCTCGACGCCGCCAAGATCAAGGCGCGCCTCTATTTCGGCATCGCCGACAACGATCCGAGCTGTACGCCGGAGCAACAGGCCGCCCTCGTGACGGCGCTCGCCGCCTCGCACGTCCGCTTCACGATCGATCACTTCGCCGGCGCGCAGCACGGCTTCGCGATGGAAGACTTCCCCGTCTACCACGAGGCGTCGGCGAAGAAGCATTGGCAGCGGCTCGAGGAGCTCTTCGGCGAGGCGCTCGGGCAGAGCTGAACGCGCGCGGTGAAGCCTCGCGCCTCGGCGCGCGGTGAAGCCTCGCGTCTCGACGGGCGCTATCGCGTCGCGGCTCAGCGCGCGACGCGGTAGATCCCGTCGTTCTGCGGATAGAGCACGGCGTCGTCGGTCACGACGAGCTGGGCGCGATAGAACGGCATGACGGCGCCGCCGAGGCGCTCTTTCGCGATCCCTTCCCACGCGAAGAGCTGCGCGTCCTCGAGCCAGAACAGCGACGCGCCGCTCGAAGAGAGGATCGAGAGCGCGCCAGGCGTCGGATCGAGCGCGGGGACGCTCTCGACGTTGCCCGAGGGGAGCGGGTGCCGCTCGAGGATCCCGGCGCGCTCGACGAAGAAGAGCGCACCATTCGTGTGGAACGCGTCGAAAGGGCCGCTCCCGGCCGGCGCCCACGACGTGACGGCGCCTGCGCCATCGACCGTCGAGATGCCGCCGGAGAGGTCGGGCCAATAGGGCTTCGACGCGGAGACGCTGAGGAGCTTCGACGGCGGGAACGGCGGCACCATCGCGACGAACGAGGACGCGCCTCCCTTCCGCGGAACGCGCGAGAGGCGGTTCTGCGTGGTGTCGCCCTGGGTGTAGTAGACGTCGTCGCCCGCCACGATCATCTCGTCGTAGTTGCCGTCGAAGGTGTCGGTCACGAGCGTTGTGGTCGTCGTCGAGGCGAGATCGAAGGCGACGAGCGATCCCAGGCTGAGGACGGCCATCGTCGCGTCGTCGCCCGAGAAGTCGTCGACCTCGAGCGGCCCGAAATCGTGCACGGTCTCGATCGCGCCGCCCGCGACGGGGACGCGCAGGAGCCGGCTCCGCTGGATGCCTCCCGACCCGTACTTCGAGTCGGCGAAATAGACCGCGTCGCCGACCCGCACGAGCCCGCCGGTGACGTAGCCGTCCGTGTCGGCCACGAGCACGGAAGGCATGCAGAGGCCCCCCTCGCACGCGCCGCCGAGGCAATCGTGGCCGCACGCTCCACACGCGCTCGGGGTCGCGGAGAGATCGGTCTCGCAGCCGTTCGACGTCACGCCGTCGCAATCGCCGTACCCGCTCGCGCATTGGCACGTCCCGGTGACGCAGGATCCGTTGTCGCAATGGTTGCCGCAGGCGCCGCACGCCGATTGCGATGACGCGAAATCGCTCTCGCAGCCGTTCTTCGCATTGCCGTCGCAATCGCCGAACCCCGCCGTGCAAGCGCACACACCGTCTCGACACGCGAGGTGGGCGGCTGCGTGACGCTCGGGCAAGTCGAGGACTTGAGCGCATCCGAGCGCGCCCGTCACCATCGCGAGCACCCCGGCCGCGAGCCTTCGCCCGAGGGGACGGGCTCGCCTCATCGCGCGACCCGGAAGATCCCCAGCGGACCGCCGCCGTACACCGCGACGTCGTCGACGGCGATCCCGGCGGAGTCGAAGGTCACGACGTTCTGTGCGAGGTCGCGCGAGCCCGCTTCGGTCCACGCGACGAGCGCGTTGTCGCCGTCGAACCAGAACGCGTCCGGACCGGCGGGCGCGAGCGTCTTGTAGTTCGCGGGCATCACCGTCTCGACGACGGCGCCGTCGTCGAGGTGAATGCGCTTCAAGCCGAAGTCGTTCGACGACGGCGGCCACACGACGGCGAAGAGATAGTCGTCGTCGGCCGAGAGCCCGAAGAGATCGGTGGGGCTCATCGGCATCACCGCCGGGGCGCCGCCCACCTCGGTCGAAATGGTGCCCGCCGCGTCGATCCAATACGGCACGCCCTTCGCGAGGGAGAGGCCCGCGTCGTTCGAGCTCACGTCGGTGGTGACCGAGGCGCTCACGCCAGAGGTCGCGTCGATCGAGACGATCTCCTCCGGCGAGAAGGTGCTCGACGAGCCGATCACGACGAAGATCGTCGTGTCGCTCGCGACGACGTTCATGATGTTGCCGGCCGCGTAGGTATAGATCGCCTGCTTGGCCTTCGTCGCCAAGTCGACGCGGTAGAGCGTGTGATCGCTGAAGACGGCGAGGTAGGTGCCGGTGACGGCGAGGTCGCGCAGCGGGCTCGCGGGCGGGACCGTGACCACCGTCTCGGCCGCGCCGCCGGCGACGGGGATGCGCTTCACGTACGAGCCCGCGGAGATGTCGAAGTCGGTGTAATAGAGATAGCCGCCGGCGACGACGATGCTGCCAGGGCTCGGCGCGTCGCCGAGCTTGGCGGGCCCGCAGAGCGACGCGTCGCACGGTCCTCCGAGGCAGTCGTGGCCGCACGCGCCGCACGACGTCGGAGAGGACGCGAGCTCGGTCTCGCAGCCGTTCTTCGGGTCCGCGTCGCAATCGTCGAAGCCGCCCACGCAGCCGCACGCGCCCGCCGCGCACGTGCCGTTCGCGCAGATCGCCCCGCAGCCGCCGCAGTTGTTCTGGTCGGTCGCGATCGCCGTCTCGCAGCCGTTCGCGAGCGTGCCGTCGCAATCCCCGAAGCCGGCCGTGCACGCGCACGCACCGTCGTTGCAGGTCACGTTCTCGCGCGTCGACCGGTCCGGGATCCCGATGATTTGCTGGCAGCCGATCGCCGACGCGGCGAAGGGACCGAGCGCGACGACGAGGACGGCGGCCGCGCGCGCTGCCCGCCGCCTCCTCACCATCGCGCCCCCCATGCGCCCTCGATCCCCCCGTCGAGGCGTGGACCGAGGAAGACGCCGGTCGTCTCGATGGCGGCGTGCGCCTTGGGTGCGCCGTCCTTCTGCTTCTTCTTGCCGGTCGGCGCCGTGAAGAAGAGGATCGCGCCGACCCCCACGAGCCCCGCCCCCGTGATCAACGTCGCCGTCGAGACCGTCGCCTTCGTCGACGCGCTCTTCCCGAGCGAGACGCCCTCCGCAGAGCAGAGCGTGGGATCGGCCTTCGAGCACTGCTTCTTCGCGTCGTTGTTCGACTGGATGGCGAGCCCGCCGAAGACGGCGCCCACGCCCGCGCTCGCGAGACCGACGCCACCCACGACGAGGCCGGCGATCCGCTGGGCGTGGCCGACCTCGATGCGCTCGGTCTTCATCACGACCCCCGGAGGCGCCGGCTCGACGTCGAGATCGAGCGCCTCGCCGGGCTTGACCGTGACGGTCTCGACGTCGGCGCTCATGAAGGACTTCTCCGCGACGACCGTGTGCTCTCCGGGGTCGACCCGCAGCGTGAGGTCGAGCGGTCCCTCGCCGATGTCCTTGCCATCGATCTTCACGCCCGCGCCCTTGGTCTTCACCTTCACCTTGATGCGCGACACGACGGCGTCGATCTCGCCGATGATGCGCTTCACCTCGGGCTCGCGCTTCGCGTCGTGCTCGGGGTCGCGGAGGTATTTCTCGTAGGTGGTCGCGGCGTCCGCGTTGCGACCGAGCAGGCGCTGCGTGGTGCCGATGTTGAGCAGCAGCTTCGGGCTCGGAAAGAGCTTGTAGGCGGCCTCGAACTTCCCGAGCGCCTCGACGTAGTCGCCGCTGCCGACGAGCTCGTTGCCCTGTTGCAAGAGGGCTTGCGCGTCGGCGCGCGGATCGGCCTTCGGCGCCTCGTCGCCGCGCGCGACCGCGCTCGTCGCGAGGAGGAGCGACGCGACGAGGGCGGGAACGACGGAGGAGGCTCGCGATCTCACAGGGTGTCCTCGAGCGGTCCCTTCGAGGCCGCGTGGCTCTTCGGCGTCGCGGTGGGCGTCTCGGGCGGTGGCGTCGGGCCGCTCGAGGCGGGTCCTCGGAGCGGCGGCGGCGTCGCTGCGCGACCCGCTCCGACGGCGTGCGACGGCGCGACGGTCGCGCTCGCGGTGGCCGACGCGACGGCGTCGGAGGAGGCGACCACCGAGGGCGCCGGTTCACCAGCGCCGACCTTCGCCTCGCTGCTCGTCGGCGCGATGCCGGCGGTCTCCGCGGTCTTGCCCTCGGGCGCGCCGCCCGGGCTCGCGCCACGAGCCTCGCGCGCGGTCGCGCCGCCGCGCTGCCCTTCGCTGCCGGAGGATTCGCGCGACGAGAGGCGAGCGGCGCCGATCCCGACGAGGCTCGCGATCGCGAGCGCCGCGAGCCCCGCGTAGAGGCCCGTGCGCCCCTTGCTCGGGATCTTCGGCACGGCGGTCGTGATCGACTGAGGTCCCCCCGTCTGATGGAACGCCTCCGGGATCGGCGCGGCGCCGCTCGCGTCCGCGGCGGCCACGAGCGACGCCTTCCCGCGCTCCGCGGACGTGAACGAGTCCTCGAGCGACGAGCTCGACGCAGCGCGCGCGTCCGGCGCCGACGGCGCGGGGACGGGGACGACGCGGATCGGCGCGTCGAGCGCGTCCTTCAGCGCGTCGATCATCTCGATGGCGTTCGCGAACCGATCCTTCGGCGAGAGCGCCGTCGCCTTGGCGAACCACGCGTCGAAGGACGGCGGGAGCTCGACGCCGCGGCGGAGCGCGCGCGCGCTGGCGGGCTCCTTCAGCCCGTTGCCGACGGCCATGAGCACCGCGAGGATGTTGCCCTCGCTCGAACGCGCCTCCTCCTGGAAGTAGGCGGCCCCGACCAGCATCGTGAAGACGATCTGCGCGAGGGCGTAGAGGTCCGAGCGCGGCCCGATGAGCGCCGATTCGCCCGTGATCTGCTCGCGCGCCATGTAGAACGGCGTGCCGAAGGTCTTGGTGGTCGCCTGCGGGCCGGTGAGGTTCTCCTTCACGACCTTCGCGATGCCGAAGTCCAGGATCTTGAGGCGCGGAGAGCCGTCGTCGCGCCGGGTGAGGAAGAGGTTGTCGGGCTTGAGATCGCGGTGGACGACGCCCTTCTCGTGCGTCTTCACGAGCGCGCGCGCCGCCTGCCCCATCAGCTCGAGCGTCTCGTCCTTCGAGAAGCGCTCACCCCGCTTGATGCGCGCCGCGAGATCCTCGCCCTGGAGCAGCTCCATCACGAGGTACGGGCAGTCGCTCTCTTTGTCGATGCCCGCGTCGAAGATCTCGGTGATGTGCTCGCTCTGGATGTCGGCCGAGACGACCGCCTCGAACGAGAAGCGCTCGCGCATCACCGGATCGCTCACGATGTGGGCGAGCATGACCTTGAGCGCGCGGTGCCGTTTGGTCCCGAGGTGGACGACCTCGTAGACGATGCCCATGCCCCCGGCCGAGATCGGTCTCACGATCTCGTAGGCGTCGGCGAACACGCATCCTGCGCGAAGCGGCGTCATCTCCCCGAACGATCGTATCGCACCTCCGGCGGAGGCGAGAGGAAAGCGCGCGGTGCCGCCCCGCCGACGGCACGGGTGCGCAGCTAGGACGATTCATGTCCTATGACATTGTCTGGCGGTTCCGAGCGGGCGCCGATGGTCCACATTGGGGGCATGCGGAAGACCCCAGACACCCAGCTCTCGCTCCTCGAGCTCCCGCGAAGCACGTCCACTGGCACGTCGACCGGCCCGGCGCGCCGCGCTCCCCGCGTCGCCGCGCAGCTACCAGCGCGGATGGCGCCCGCGCTCATCGCGATGCACTCGGGCGCGCTGCTCGCCGAAATCGATCGCATCGCCCGCGCGCGGCGTGCGCTCTCGGAGCGTGCGCGAGGCGACGACGCGCGCGCCATGCACCTCGCGGCGCTCTTCACCGCCGCCGAGCGTGCCCAAACCGCCGACCCCAACGACGAGAGAGCCGGCGCGAGTCGAGAGCAAGCAGAGCTCGCCTCCGGGCGACGCTCGTCGGTCGCGTGAGCGTCCGCGCCGCGCGAGTCGCACCTCGCGCGGACGACGACGCGCCATCCCGGCGAGCATGCGCAGAGCACCTGGGGTGCGACGACGCGCAATCCCGAGCGCGGACGCACCGAAGGGAGTACGGTGCGACGATGGCGATCGACAGCTGTGGAATTTGCGGCGGCGACGGGAGAATCGCCAACTCCTTCGGCAACGAGACGACCTGCCCGAGCTGTCACGGCACGGGCAGAAGGCCGGACGAAGGCGGGTTTCGGGACGTGACCAAGACGAAACCGTCGCATCACAAGCCGAAAGCGAGCGAAGTGGCCGTCGCGAAGGCCATCGTCTGGCCGACGACGTTCGAGGGGGGTCAGCTCGCGAACGAGGTGAAGGCGTCGAGCAGCGTCTCGTCCGAAACCAAGGCGAAGCTCACGCGCGAGATCATCGCCTACGAGGCGAGCCACGGGCAGTGCACGCAGACCTTCATCAAGAAAGTGCGGCGGCAAATTCGCCCGATGCCGGCCTGATTGGCCTCATTTGCGACGAAGCCAGCACCGTCGAAGAAGAAATCAGGGGCGCTCGAGCCCGAAGGGAGCTAGGTTCTCGGGGCTCACTCACGTTTCACCGCGTACGACGACGACGTTCTCTCGATTCTGGGATCGCGAACTCGCTGCGAGATGGCAACGACGCGTGGGCGCGGGAGGTTCCTCCCGCGGCCCCCCCTCCGATCCCACGGCTCATCGGAGGCAGGCAATTCCCGAGAGCCGGTGCCGTTGCCCAAGCAACGACACACAATGAATCGAGAACACAAATGGGTAATCGTCTTTACGTCGGCAATCTTTCGTTCAACGCGAGCCAAGACTCGCTCCGCGACGCGTTCTCGCGCTTCGGCGAGATCACGGACGTGCATCTCGTCTCCGATCGGGAGACCGGGCAATCGCGCGGCTTCGGCTTCGTGACCATGGGCTCGGCCGGTGCGGCTACCCAGGCCATTGCCGAGATGAACGGCGCACTCCTCGACGGTCGCGCGCTCAAGGTCAACGAGGCCGAGGAGCGCAAGACCGGCGGCGGCGGTGGTCATCGCGGCGGCGGTCGCTGGTAGTCGGTCGCTCCCCCCGCGCTTCGACCCTCGAGGCGCGCGGGTGACCTCGCGGAGCCCCGCCCCTCGATAGAGGTGGCGGGGCTCTCGCGTTCTCCTCAATCCGAGGGGAACATCATCCCCATCACGTGTGCCTTGAGCGCCGTGAGGGCGTCGCCCGCCGCGTCGATGAAGTTGTGGAGCAGCGGATCCCACTGGAACTGGCGCGCGCTCCCTGGCTGCCCAGCGCCCTGCTGCACGCCGACGAGGCGCAGCTCGAGCCGCTCCACGGCTTCGCGCCACTCGACGACGAGGATCCTCCGCGTCGCGACCGCGCGGAGCTCGACGCGGTGCTCGGCGCTCCTCACCTCGAGCCCCGGCACACGTCCCTCGCCGAGGTGATCGAGCGCCCGCAGCAGACGGTCCGCCTCCGTCGACGCGACCGACGGCCCGTCGAGGCGGCTCAAGAGATCGCGACGGAGGTCGAGCACGGCGGACGTCGGGAACCAGCGCGTGCACGCGCCGGAGCTCGGCTTGGTCGCCGCCTTGGGGCGCTGCTCCTCCGCGCGCCGCTCCTCCTCGGTCCAAGGCGCCTCGAGGGCGCGGGGCAAGTGGCCGCCCTCCGCGAGCGCGCGCACCAGGCACTCGACGTCCGCCACGGGTCGCTTCTCGATGTCCCGCAGGCGCTTGATGCGGTCGACGAGCGAGATCGTGTCGACCGAGAGCTCCGCTTGGTTCGGGACACCGATCGTCGGGAGGCCTTCGATGCAGGCCTTCTGCTCACGGAGCACCTCGTCCGGCTCGACGGCGCGACGCCTCGCGATGACGAGCGCGTGCCCCGACTCGAACAGATGCACCGTGAGGTGCGCCGGCGTGACCTTCCCCTGAGCGCGGCGATCAGCGTCGATCTGCGCCGCCATGAGGACGCGCTTCACGTACGGGTGCACGCCCTCGAGATCGAGGTGCTCGGTCGGACGCTCGTCCGGCACCGCGCGGCCTTTCGCGGGGGAGGTCATCGTCGTCGCGCCGATGCTAGCGCCGAATGTGCCTCCGGTCACCCGAGGCAGCCCGATCCACGTGGGATCGAGGACGGGCGTCCGCGAATCGCGCGCACGGGGACGCAGCTGCCCCGAGAGACGGATCACGACGCGGCGCTCGTCGCGTCCGACGAGCGCGCCATCGCGGGCGCAGAAGTCACTCGATCGCCACGACCTCGCGCGCGGCCCGGCACGCGCGCGGCGGAGAGATGGGGCGCGGATCCACCGCGAAGGAGAACACCGTGATGCGCCCCGCGCCCCGAGACGAGCCGTGCCCCCCGCCGCCACCCGACCTCCCCCGTCCGGCGGATGCGAGACGCGCGAGATCGGCGCTCGCCGCGAGGCTCGGCAGCGAGCCGCTGCGTCTCGCGCGTGTCCTCGCGTGCGCGAGCGG
>CAYYKK010000106.1:0-21480 GCA_964467935.1 uncultured Polyangiaceae bacterium | reverse complement strand
CCTCGACCTGCGCGGCGCCGAACGAGATCGTGAGCGCGCGCGCGTCCCCCGCGTCGCGGATCGCGACCTCGGCCGAGCCGGCGACGATCGCGGCGACCTGCGCGACCAGCGCTTCGCTCGCGTACGCACCGACGGGTTCGGGGAGGACCCACTCCTCCGAGAAGCTCATGCGCGCATGGTAGATCAGCCCCGCGCTCGACGGGTCGAATGGCCACACTGAGTCCGAACCCCTGGGCTCATCGGGGAGAAAAGGGCCAACGGTCGGGGTGAATCTCCCCGAGGGCGTCGCGCGCCTGCCTTCGGACGAGGCGAAAAGCGGCGCAAAGGTTTGCCCTCGCTCCGATGGGTACCGTGGCACGAGCGTTGCGTTCTGCGCTGCCGTGCATCTCGCTCCGAAGCGAAGGGATCGAAGGCGAATCCAAGGCTTCTTCGCCGCGGCCACGTTCCTCTTGTGCGCAGCGGCGTGCGGCGGCGTCGCCGACCGATCGCTCGCCGACTACACGCCGTGTCAGGACGATCTCGAGTGCAAGCTCGGCTCGAACTGTTTCACCGCGGTCGGCGATCCGAAGACCGGCGCGGTCGAGACGCAGATGTGCTCGCGCGCGTGCGCGGTGGACACCGACTGCACCGGCAGCGCGATCTGCGTCGGAGCGCTGACCGTCGGCGCCGGCATCTGCTACCAGCGCTGCGAGACCAAGGCCTGCCACAGCGGCTTCTCGTGCGTCACGAACGACGTCGCGGGCGCGCCGACCGCGATCTGCCTGCCCAGCTGAGCGGCGAGCTCAGGTGGTCATCCCGGTGAGCGGCCCGGCGCCGCAATAGTCCGGATCACCGAACGAGGTGTCGGCGACGCCCATCGCGTGCAGCAGCGTGAGGAGCATGCGGTTGTGCGGCTCGCCCGGGAACGAGACGAGCCGCCCCGTCTTGAACGTCTTGCCCACGTTGCCGGCGAGCACCCACGGGGTGTTGTCGTGCGTGTGATTGCCGCCCGAGCCGAGCTCGTTGATCCAAACGACCAGCGTGTTGTCGAGCATGGTGCCGCCGCCCTCGTGGATCGAAGAGAGCTTGTCGAGGAAGTAGGCCAGCTGAGACGCATACCAAGCGTGGATCTTGACGAGCTTGGCGCGCGAGACCGGATCGCTCTCCTTGTGCGCGAGCGCGTGGAATCCCTTCGCTTGATCGGTGACGGCGAGCGCGGGATCGGAAGCGAACTCGGGGCCGAGCCAGTTGAAGCGGTGACCCGCGCCCGCGCGCCCGAACTGGATCGTGCCGATGCGCGTCAGATCGCAGGCGAGCGCCATCACCAGCAGATCCATCTGCAGCTTGCCGACCGCGGGGATGTCGTCGTTCTTCCAGACGTCGATGGGCGCGCCGAGATCGGGCTTCGTGCACGACGGAGCGACCGCGGCGCCGACGCCCGTCGTCAGGCTGTGCTCGATCGCGCGCACCGCGTCCAAGTGCGCCTCCATCTTGATGCGATCGCTCTGGGGCAGCTCCGATTTCACGACCTCGAGCTGTTTCGACACCGACGAGAGCACGCGCTTGCGATCGGCGAGCGCCTCGGCGGCGTCGGCGCTCTCGGCCGCGCTCGGCTCCGAGAAGCCGCGGAAGAGGCGATCGAAGACGCGGTACGGGCTGTTCTCCGCCAGCATCGGCTCGAGCGGCCCGGAGTACGAAATGGCGGCGTTGTCGGTCGAGAAGGGCAAGACTTGGATGCCGCACTCGACCGAGCGGAGCTTCGTCTCGGTGCCGATCCGAGAGGCGAGATACTGGTCGAGCGAGATGCCCGTCGCGAGGCTCCGGAGGGGGTATTGGGGATCGATCTGCTTCGCCTTCTTCCCCGTCAGCACCGTGTTGATGCCCGCGGAGTGGCCGGAGCGCTCCCCCTTCTCCATGATGACCTTGTGGCAGAGGCCATCGACGACGAGGAGCTTCGACTTGTGTCGCTCGAGCGGCGAGAGGATCGGGCTCAGCGTGAGCTGGCCGGCCGACATGCTCGGCACCCAGCTCTCGCGGATCGTGCCGTTGCCGCTGAAGAAGAAGACGATGCGCCTCGGCGGCGCCGACGACGCGGCGTGCGCGTCGAGGATCGGGACGAACGGGAGCGCGGCGGCCCCGAGGCCGAGCTTGCGCAGGAAATGGCGGCGACCCCATCGCGACTGCGTCACGGTTCACTCCCTCCTTCGAAACGTGCGTGCCGAAACGCGTCGGTCTCGGGGATGGCGATCATGAGCTCGCGGACGTCGAACCCGCTCTTCGCGAACGCGTCGTAGGCCGCCGCGATCGACGGCGCGTCCTCGTCGCGTTCGCCGCGGCCGAGCGCGAAGCGAAACCATTGCGTCGCGATGCAATGGCGCACCTCGCGGCTCGCGGCGAGGCGCTCGCCGAGCTCGCGGACGCCGTCGAAGGATCCGTCGGCGTCGTCGGTCATGGTGAGCTCTCCCACCGCGTCGACGGGGAACGCTCCGTCGACGGTGCGCCAGGCGCCGATGCCGTCGTAATGCTCGAACCCGAAGCCGATGGGATCCATCAGCTGGTGGCAGCTCGCGCAGCTCGGATCCCTGCGGTGCTGGGCGAACCGCTGCTTGGTGGTCAGCGTCGGATCGATCTTGGGAGGCGCGACGGCGGTGTTCGGCGGCGGAGGTGGAATGGGCTGACAGAGGAGCTTCTCGCGGACGAACTTCCCCCGGAGGATCGGCGAGGTCTGGTCCGAGTTCGCGAAGAGGGTCATGAGGCTCGCCTGAGAGAGCAGACCGCTGCGCTGGTGCGCCGGGAGATCGACGCGCGCGAAGCCCTGCTTCGGCGCCGGCACGCCGTAGAGCGCGGCGAGCGGCGCGTTGACGAACGACCGCTGCGACGTGAGCAACGTCTTCACCGTGTCGCCACCAGCGAACACGGCGTCGGCCGCGAACCGGAGGGTCTCCTCCACCATCGCGCTCTTGAGCTCGGGGGTGAACGTGCGGCCGAGCGCCGCGTCCTTCGAGACGGCCTCGAGCTCGTCGAGATCGAGCCATTGGCGATGGAAGCTCCGAACGCCGTCGACAGCGCGCGGATCGGCGAGGAGACGCCGAGCCTGCCGCTCGATCTCGGGGGCCGCGTCGAGCTTGCCGGCGGCCGCCGCGTCGAGGAGCTCCTGATCCGGCGTCGAGGCCCAAAGGAAGAACGAGAGCCGCGTCGCCACCTCGTACCCCGTCAGCGGGCGGGTCTCGCCTCCGCGACCACGCGCCGGCTCGACGCGGTACAGGAACTGGGGCGACTCCAAGATGGATTGCAAGACGAGTTGGATTCCACCTGCATATCCGCTTCGTTTCTCCTTCTCCGAGTAGAGCGCCAGGAGGTCGGACCGCTCGGACGCTTCGAGCGGGCGCCGGTAGGCGAGCAGGCCGAAGCGATCGACGAAATGCTCGGCGCATCGCAGCTGGGGCGTCCCGGCGGCGCAGGGCGCGAGCGAGTCGAGCCGCGTGACGGCGGCGGCGGCGAGCGCCTCGGCGGCGTCCATGTAGCGCTGCACGAGCGTGGGCGTCACCGGCGCGATCGTGTTGCTCTCGAACCCGCCGACGACCTCGTCCGGAGGGAACGCGTCACCGGGTCGCGTCGTGTCGGCGAGCAGATCGCGGACGGTGTTGTTGTACTCCTCGCGCGTGAGGCGGCGCAGCGGGACGGGCGCGACCTCGAGCGGCGCGACCGACGCGGCGGCGCTGGGTGCGGCGCGCGTCTCGGCCGCACCGGGGGCGTGACCCGCGGCGCCGCAGCCCACGGAGAGCAGCGCGGCGAGGCCTATCGCGCGGTCGTGAAACCCCATCGTCTCCACCGGCGCGAGCGAGGCGCGCGAGCGTGCGTGGGCCTCTCGAGAGACACCATGAATCGAACGCTACAGCCTCGATCTTCTCGCGGACAAATGTCCGACCGCTCACTGCGAGGATGTCCCGTGCGCGCCGAGCGCGCGACCGCGCGGGGTCGTCACGCGCGGCGACGCGCCGCTCAAGTCACGGCGACCAACAGCTCCTCGGCGTTCTCCGGCGGGCAGAGACCGTCGGCGCGATCGGCGAAGTAGCGATCGCGCAGCGCGACCGCGGACACGTGGCGCACCTCGCGAAAGCCGGCCGCGCGCGCGAGCTCCAGGATCTCGGCGGGCGTGAAGAAGCTCACGAAGGGCGTCCCGCTCGCTCTCGCTCCCTGGATGGCGCGCTCGATGCCGACGCGCATCGCCGGATCCGCGAGCTCGATGGGGAGCAGGAACGACATGACGAGCGCGGAGCCGGGAGCGAGCGCTGCGATCGATCGGAGCATCGCCGAGATGGCCTCTCGCGAGAGGTACATGCTCACGCCGGTGCACGCCACGACCGCGGGGCGACGCGCGTCGAAGCCGGCCTCGGCGAGGCGCGCAGGCCAGGCGTCGCCGGCCTCGAAGTCGACGGGGACGAAGCGCAGCGACGGCGGGATGCCGACGCCGAGCTCGACGAGTCGATCTCGCTTCCAGGCTTGGGTGCTCGGTCGATCGATCTCGAAGACGCGCACGCGCGACGCGAGGTCTCGCCTCCGCTCCGCGAACGTGTCGAGGCCGGCTCCCAAGAGGACGTACTGCGCGACGCCGCCCGCGACGCGCTCCTCCACGAGGTCCTCGACGAAGCGCGCGCGCGCGACGATCGCGGCGCGAAACGGGCGCGTGAAGGGGCTCATGTCGGGGCGGTCGCGCCAGTCGGGGGCGGGGGCCGCGAGCGCGAGCGCGAGCGCGTCCTCGAAGACCGGCGGAGGGGCATCGACCTCGAGGTGCAGGGCGCGCCAGAGCGCAACACGGACGGCAGTCTCGTCGGGGACGGGCGCTCGAGGGTCTCGCATGTCGCATTCACTCCCTGGGCAGGCCGGGCGTCGCGCGAACCGTGGGGGGGCCGCGCCGCGAGGAGGTTTCCATCGACGCTCGCGACGCGCAAGCGGTGCGCCGCGCGGGCCTCGGTCGAGCGAACGACCGGCGGGCCTATCCGTTTGGCCGAGATGGCCGTTCCGCAGCAAGGGAGTCGCCTCCGCGCTCCCGACCTCGCTCACAACGCTTCGGCACTGGAACCACGGGGAGCTCTCTCGATGACGAATCACAACGAACAACGTTCGACGCTGCGACGAGCCGCGTCCCTCGCGGTGCGCCACGGGCGCCATCCGCTCTCGGTCGCGTCGATCTTGGCCGTCGCCGGCGTCGCCGCGCTGACGCTGCCGGCCGAACGCGCGAGCGCCGCGCCGGGCGACACGCACACGCAGGCCGTGCAGAAGGGCGTCGACTTCCTCGTCCCCGACGTCGTCGCGTTCACGAACGACTGGGGATGCGTCGCCTGCCATCGGCAGGGCGCCGCGCTCTACGGCATCTCGCTCGCGAAGGGCGCGGGCTTCTCGGTGAGCCTCGATCCCGTGGCGGGCACGCCCTCCATCGCGCAGGCGATCGTCACCGATCAGCAGAGCACGGGCTACTGGGATTGGGGCGGCCCGAACGATCTGAAGAGCAGCTACAACTTCTACGGGCTCGCGGGCTACGACAAGTACGTCTCCACCTCGTTCTCCGATCGACTCGTCGCCGCCGCCGATTGGGCGCTCACGTCGCAGCAGCCGGATGGGCAGTGGATCATGGACTTCGAGGACGGCTACACCGCCCACGGCGACGTGACGACCACGGCCCGCTTCATGGTCGGCATCGCGCAGGCCGTCGATCGCGTCGACCTCAACAAGGCGACCGCCTACAAGGCGGCGCTCGCGAAGGCCGCCGGCTACATCGTCGCGCACGCGAGCGACACCAACGACGTGACCGGCATCGGCACCGACTACGAGCTCTCGTGGGCGATCATCGGCCTCAAGGCCGCAGGCTACGCCGACGACGACCCGACCGTCGCGTCGCTCGTCGCGGCGCTGCAGGCGAAGCAATCGTCGCTCGGCTTCGCGTGGGGTTTCCAGCCGGGAGACAACCCCGACGTCTTCAACAGCGGCATGGCGATCTACGCGCTCTGCAAGGCGGGCGTGTCGGCCATCGGCAACGCCTCGCTCCAGCAGTCGCTCGAGTGGGTGAACGAGCAGCAGCAGTCGAACGGCACCTGGGGCGACGACATCTCGACGACCTTCGCGATCCTCGGGCTGTCCTGCTACGGCGACTATGGCGTCATCGTCAGCAACGCCGGACCGGTGACGAAGGTGATCAGCTCGCACTCGCCGGACCCGCAGACGGCGACCTACGACTTCGACATCCAGAACCACGGCTTCCTCCCGGACACCTACGACCTCTCGGTGATCGGCGGCATGCCCGGCTGGAGCGCGGACATCCAGGGAACGATCGCGATCGCGCCTGGCGATCACGCGATGGTGGCGCTCACGGTGCACGCGCCGGCGAACCTTCCCGAGGCCCTCCCGGTCGAGATGACCGTGCGCGCGACCTCGGAGGCGGTGCCCACGCTGAGCGGCTCGGCGCGCATCACGACGTTCACCGATCCCCCTCCCCCCACGTCGGGCGATTCGACGGCGGTGACGCTGACGGCCGGCAATGGCGCGAGCGTCTCGCTCGGTCAATCGCAGACGCTCTCCGCGACCGTCTCCGACACGACGGCGAGCGTGCCCGTCGTGGGCCCGGGCAAGGGCGTGGTGACGTTCTTCGTGGCGGGCCTCGCGATCGCGACCGACACGGACGCCGACGGCGACGGGACGTACACGGTGAGCTTCTCGCCCGACTGCGCGTGGACCGCGCTCGGCGCGCAGGACTTCCGCGCGATCTACTCCGGCATCGACCTCGCGACGGGATCGGATCTGCTCTCGAGCCTCTCGTCGGGAACGATCACGCTCGTGGCGCCGCTCTGCTGCCCGAAGCCCGAAATCTGCAACGGCGTCGACGACGATTGCGACGGCATCGTCGACGACGGCAACCCGGGCGGCGGCGCGAGCTGCACGACGGGCTATCCCGGCGCTTGCCAATCGGGCGCCCTCGCGTGCACGAACGGCGGCGTGACGTGCGTCGCCGCGGCGCAGCCGAACCAGCTCGCCGAGACGTGCAATGGCGTCGACGACGACTGCAATGGAATCGTGGACGACGGCTTCCACGTGGGTGACGTCTGCCACGTCGGCGTCGGCGCCTGCGCCGCCACCGGCGTCATGGCGTGCGACGCGAACGGACAGAGCGCTTGCTCGGCCCAGCCGGGCACGCCCAGCCCCGAGATCTGCGGCGACGCGATCGACTCCGATTGCGACGGGAACACCGACAACGGGTGCGCCTGCCTCCACGACGCGGACTGCGGCGGCGCGACGAGCGGTCAGATCTGCGACACGGGCCCCGGCGGCACGTACACCTGCGTCCTCGGCTGTCACGCCGGCGCGGGCACCAACGGCTGCGCGTCGGGCCTGCACTGCACGTCGACGAACGGAGCGCGCGGCGCCTGCGTCGCCTGCCTGGTCGACCTCGACTGCGGCGCTGCGGACAGCGGCGTCGTCTGCGACGAGAACACGAACGCGTGCGTGAGCGGTTGCCGCGGCAGCAGCGGCAATCACTGCGGCCCGGGGCTCTCGTGCACCTCGGCCGACGATTCGATCGGCTCGTGCCTCGCCTGTCTCGTGGACGCAGACTGCGGTGACGCGACGAGCGGCATCGTGTGCGACGCGGGCAAGTGCATCGCCGGCTGCCGAGCCTCGGGCGGCAACGGCTGCGGCGCGGCGCTGAGCTGCACCTCGGCCGACGCGACCGTGGGCAAGTGCACCGGGTGCGTCGCCGACGCGACGTGCGGCGCGCTCGACAGCGGCATCGTCTGCGACACGACGACCGACACGTGCGTCGCCGGCTGCCGCGGCGCCGGCGGCAACGCCTGCCCGACGGGCTCCGCGTGCTCGTCGAAGACCGACTCCCTCGGCGTGTGCGTGCCCACCGACGGGGGCCCCGGCCCCCACGGCACGATCGGGCGCGGCACGAGGCTGTCGACGGGCTCCACCTCCACCGGCGCCGGCGGCGCGGGTGGGGCGACGTCGAACAGCGGCGCGGCGGACAGCGCGAACGCCTCCGGCTCGGGCGCCTCGCCGACCCAGAACGGCTGCAGCTGCTCGGTCGACGGGCGCGGCGAGACGGGGGGCCTCGGCTGGCTCGCCGCGGGCCTCGGCGTCGCGGTGGTGAGCCGCCGTCGCCGACGCGCGGCCTGAGCATCGCGCTCCGCCGCCGATCACCCATCGGCGTCGGAGCGCCGACGCCAACGCAAAAGAGGAGGGCCCGGCCATTCGGTCGGGCCTTCTTCGTTTCTTCCAGCGCCGCGCGCGACGCATTCTCCCGTTTCCAAGCGAGGCGGGGCGGTGCTCTCCTCGAGCGCGCATGATTGGTCAGCCCCTCAGCGAGCGCTATGCCTTGAGCCCCCTCGATCCCGAGCGCGCGGAGGCGGCGATGAACGAGTGGCTGCCGTCGCAGGCGAGCCCGATCATCGAGGTGCGCGCGAGAGGCGCGGGCATGGTCGCGTGCCTCGTCGCGCGCGCCGATCGCGCGAGCCTCCGACTCTGCAAGTCGCTCGGGCTGCGAATGAAGCGAGGAGCGACGTGCGTCTTCGGCCTCGACGGCGCCGACGCGGCGCGGCTCTTCCCCCTGCTCGGCGAGAGGCAGCGCGCCTTCCTCGTCGCGCCGGCCGGCGCGCGCGAGACGAAGGTCGTGCTCGTGGCCGGCGGCCTCGCCGTGCTCTCGATCGAGGCGCGCGACGGCGCGACCACGATCACCGCCGTGCCGTTCGATCCGCCAGCGAACGGGTGAGCGCGCGCGGCGCTACTTCTTGAGGCGCGCCTTCATCGCCGCGAGCTCTTCGTCGACCTCCTGCTCGCGCATCGCCTCTGCCTCGGCGAGCGCTCGCTGCCGCGCGGCGGCCTCGGCGCGCTTCGCCTCGAGGGCGGCGCGAACGGCCTCGGCGTCCGGCGGAGTGCGGGTCCTCTCGAGCGCGGGCGCCTTCTCGGCGGCGGGCTCGACCTTCCGATCGTCGCTCGGCTTCGCCTTGGCGAGGCGGCTCTTCAGCCGCGAATAACCGATGAGGCCAGCGAGGCCGACGACGCCGGCCGCGAGGAACCAATACCAATAGCTGAGGAGGAGACCGATGAGCCCCACCACGAGGCAGAGCGCGAGCACGACGAGCGCGATGGTCTTGTACCGCCGGCCCTTCGACGGAGCCGCGTCTTCGGCCTTCTCGACCTTCGCCTGCTCGCCGGTCAGCAGCTCGTCGACCGCGCGCTTCGCCGCGTCCTTCCCCGCCGCGAGCGCCGCCTTCGCCGTCGCCTCCTGCGCCAATCGCTCGAACTCGCTCATCGCGTCGCCCTTCTCGTCGAATGATGCACCGGCGCTCCGCGAAATCGAAGCGCTTCATGGGCTCGACCGGCGAAGGCGCTCGCGGCGCAGATCGGGGTGGATCTCTCGCTCGGGGGCGTGCATCGTCGGCGACGCGCATGGGCACCTCGCCGATCTCCTCCTCACGCCGCGCCGCGATCCACGCGCTCGCCGGCGCCGTCGGGGGCACCGCGGGCGACCTGTGTCACGTGCTCTCCGGCACCGAGGGTTACCCCGCGTCGATGGCGCGCGTCCCGGGGCTGCCGCTGCCGTGGTGGGTGCCGCCCCTCTTCGCAGGCGCGGGCCTCGCGATCGGCATGGGCATCCCGTGGGCCGATCGGTTCTTCGCGCCGCGGGCGCGGCCGAGCGGCGCGAGCGTAGGGTGGGGGCTCGCGCTCCTCCTCTCCACGTGGGCGGCGAGCGGCTTTCTGCCGCTCGCGACGGGCGGCGCGAAAGACATCGTCATCACGGCCGCGGCGATCGTCGCGTGGGGGCTCTTCGATCGCACGCGCTCGGGGATCCTCCTCGGCCTCGTCACGGCGGTCGCGGGCACGTCGGCGGAGGCCCTTCAGATCCATCTCGGGCGCTTCCATTACATGCCCGCGGCGACCAACCTCGTCGGTGTGCCGTCGTGGCTGCCGCAGCTCTATTTCTGTGCGTCGATCGCGGTCGGCAACTTCGGCCGCTGGCTCGCTTTCGATCCGCTCGACGAGCGCGGCTCCGGGCGCGTCGCCTCCCCCAGCTCGAAGGCCTCGGCGCCGACGCTGCGATCGCCCGTCTGAGCGCTCATCGGACGCGCTCGAGCTGGCCGCGCGAGAGCCGCTGAAAGCGGAAGAAGAGCGCGATCGCGACCGCCGTGAGGCCCGCCGAGAGCCCCCACCAGAGGCCGCGCTCGGCCTTGCCCGCCGCGAACGCGAAGAACGCCGCGAGCGGGAGGCCGACGAGGTAATGGCCGACGATGTTCGCGTATTGGATGAAGCGCGTGTCGCCGATCCCTCGGAGCGCGCCCGCGCCCACGGCCTGCGCGCCGTCCGAGATCTGGAAGAACGCGGCGATGTGGATGAGCGGCACCGCCGCGGCGAGGACGTCGGGCTTGTCGGAGAGGAGGCCGGCGAGCGGCCTCGCGAAGAGCACGAACGAGAGCGCGCTGAGCGACATGAAGACGACCCCGGCGCCGAAGCCGACGAGCCCCGTGAGCCTCGCCTGCGACGAGTCGCGCCGCCCGACCGCGTGGCCGATGCGCACCGTGGTCGCCGACCCGAGCCCGAGCGTGACGACGAACGTCATGCTCGCGAGGGTGATGGCGATCTGATGGCCCGCCGCCGCGTGCGGACCGAGGCGCGCCGCGAGCACGCCCGCGATGGCGAAGGCGCCGACCTCGGCCGTGAGCGTGAGCCCGATCGGCAGCCCGATGCGCAGGATGTGGCGATGCGTGACGACGGCGTCGCCCTCGCCGGGGAGGGGCGCGAGCTTCCGCGCGGCGTTGAGCACGACGAGCAACATCGCCAATTGCGCCAGCGTCGACGCGAGCCCGGAGCCGAGCACGCCGAGCGCCGGAAGCCCGACGCGCGGCAGCCCCAGGCGCACGAGCGAGCCGTCGCCGAAGATGAGCAGCAGGTTCGCGATCACGTTCACGACGTTGGCGACGACCGACGCGACCACGATCGGCGTCGTGACCTTGCGCGACTGGAGGTACGCGCGGTAGACGGCGAAGAGCAGGAACGGCAACACGCTCGGCAGGCGGCCCCAGAGAAACCGCGACGCCGCCTGCGTCGTCGGACCCTCGACGCCGAACCGATCGAGCAAGGAGGGCATGATCGCGAGCGCGAGCATGATGGGCGGCGTGAGCCACAGCGTGAGCGACACCGCGCGACGACGGATCGCCTCGACGCGCGCGCCCTCCTCCGCGCCCACGGCCTGCGTGAGGAGCGGGTCGATGCCGAGCACCGCGCCGAGCCCGAAGCAGGTGATGGCGAAGAAGATGCCGGCGCCGACCGCGGTGCCCGCGAGATCGGCCGCGCGCAAGCGCCCGACCATCGCCGTGTCGACGATGCCGAGCAGCTGATTGCCTGCGAAGCCCAAGATGATCGGGCCCGCGAGGCGCCCCAGCTCGCCGAGCTCCGTCTTCACGCGCGACATGGTCGACGCTCCCTCGGGCCCAGCGACGGAGGACGGAGCCGGGACCTGACCCCGTCGATCGGTTTGTCGGGCGGAGCTCACGCGGGCTCGCGGCCGCGGCGCCAGACGAGCAATTGGTTCGAGGAGGGACGGAAACCGAGGCGCCGATAGAGCGCTTGCGCGCGCTCGTTGTCGCGCGTGGCCTGGAGCGCGAGCGCGACCGGACGACGCGGCCAGAGGTCACCGCCGGCGTGGAGCGCGCGGAGCAACGCCGAGGCGTGACCGCGCGAGCGCTCTTCGGGCACGACGTAGAGCTCGTCGATCTCGCACGTCTCGCCGCCGAGCTCGTTCGACCAGAACGAGACGAGCAGCGCGTAGCCGAGGACGGCGCGATCGTCGGCGAGCACCAGGGCCCTGCCTCGGAGCGGCTCGGCGCGCAGCGCCTCGAGCGTTCGGGACGTGCTGTCCTCCGGCACGGGCTCCGCGCTCGGATCCTCTTCGTAGAGTCGGCGCGAGAGCGCGATCACGCTCGCGTCGTCGGCCGGCGCGGCGAGGCGCCATCGCGCGTCGGAGGAGCTCGTGCGGGTCATGACGGGTTCTTGCTCGGCCCGTCTCGTAGCGCGGCGGGCGCCGTGCGCCACACGAAGAAGAGGAACCCGCCGTAGTAGAGGACGTTCGGCGCGATGCGGAGCAGGTAGCCCGGCTCGCTCGCGCCCGCGAGGATGACGACGTCGGCGAGCGCCCAGAGCCCGTATTGGACGATCTCGAACGCGGTCACGCGCGAGAGCCAACGCCGCGTCTCGTCGGCGAGCGCCGCCGCGCGCCTCGGCAGGACGAACGCGCGCACGCCGATCGCGAGGGCGAAGAACATGAGCTCGTAGACGAGGTACGTCGTGCGATCGTCCGAGAGCGTCTTCGGCGCGATCTGCCGCGCGATCGTCGACGCGACGGGCACGACGAACGCCCACGGCAGCGCGACGAGCCAAGCGCGCGCCTTGTCGAAGCCGCCCGCGAGCGCGCCCTCGAGGACGACGAAGTAGCGATAGTCCCCGAGGATGACGAACGCGACGGCGACGGCGGTGCCGAGCGACGCGGGGAGCTTCGGGGCGAACGGCGCGGAGAAGTAGGCGTCGAGCGCGATCTCGATCGCGAAGCCGAGGAGGAACGCGAGGAGCCGAGGCCGCGTCGCGAGGACGGCGACGACGAGCGCGAGCGCCATCAGCCAGGCGACGCCCGGGTGGTGCCACGCGCTCTCGTACGCCGCCTGCAGCACGGCCTACGCGATGCGCGGCGGCTCGGACGTCATGTGGCGCGGCTTGTCGGCGCTCATCTCGACCATCATCATCGGCGCGATGTGCAGGGCGAGGATGTCCGGCTTCGGCGGCGCGGTCGTGCGCGCCATGCGGAGCGCCTCGTCCATCGTCCGCGCGGTCTCCCAGCCCATGAGCTGCGGGATGTACTCGTTGTCGGCGCCGACCACGATCATGCGGCCGATGTGCTGCCTCCCCGCCTCGCCCCAGTACCACATGAAGAACGGGTGCACCGGGTGGTACGCGTGGCCCGATCGGTACATCTCGATGTACGCCGGGTTCTCGCTGAACTTCTTCTCGTAGCGCTTGTGCAGCTCCATCGCGTCGCGCGTCTCCGGCAGGAGCCGGTGCACGAACTCGATGTACGGGGCGTGGTGCTCGTTGTCGAACTTGTCCGTGCAGGGGTGCATGATGATCATCGTGCCCCCCTTCTTCACCATCGGCGCGCCCTTGTAGAGGTTGAAGAGGTAGCCGTTGGCCTGCACCTGCACGAGCAGCGGGTTCAGGTACGAGTGCACGTTGTACGGGCAGATGTTCGGCACGCCCGTGATGAGGATGTCCGCCTGACCCGAGACGGGGACGAGGTACTGCTCGTAGCCGCGCCGCAGCGTGTGCTCGTGCGTCGCCTCCGTCTCGCCCGCGAAGACGCCGGTCACGCCGTAGGGCGCGGGGAACTTGTCGAAGAGCGCCTGGCGCGCCTCCTGCGGGAGCTTGTCGAGCGAGAAGCGCAGCCCGCGCAGCGCCATCTTCTCGGCGCCGGTGAGGTCGTCCTCGTTCTTCGAGAGGAAGTCGAGCGATCGATCGAACATGCGGTTGTTGATCGTCGTCTCGATCGTGAAGACGTTGAGCTTCTTGTTCGCGAGCCGCCCCATCCGCGTGACGCTCGTCGCGAGCTCGCTCGACGAAGGATCCATGTACGAGTGGCAGTTGCGCATCACCTTCGGGTTGTGGTGCGCGCGGAGGCTGCGGTAGCCGCACAGGCCGACGGCCACGGACTTGTGACCTCCGTCCATCGGGACGAAGTTCAAGTTCACGTAGATGATGAGATCGCTCTCGACCGCGCGGCGGTTCAGCTCGACGTCCTCACCCTCGTCGGTCGTGCCGAGGTACTTCATGCCGCCGGGCTTCTCGGCGTCGTGGTTGTAGAGCTTCTTCGGCCAGAAGCGATCCATGATCCGATCGCCGACCATGTGCCGCACTTCCCAGTCCTTCATGCGTCGGTGCACGCTGGTCGCGATGATCATCTCGATGTCGTCGACCCCGTGATCGGCGAGGAGATCGAGCACGATCGTGAGCACGCGCTCTCGGATGTCCGGCCGCTTCATGGGCGGCAGGGGCAGCGAGATGTCGTCGATGGCGATCGTGACCTTCATGCCCGGACGGAGCTTCGCGTAGAGCGGCTCGGAGTTGTACGGGTGGTTGATGGCGTAGCGAATCGCCGCGTCCACGTCCTTCAGCGGCTCGAGCGGCGGCTTCGGGTAGACGACGCGCGTGCCGGTCGGCAGATCCACGTCGACGAGGCGATCGCCGCTCCAGAGGGTGCGCGGCGCGCTTCGGCTGTCGATGGTGACGACGCAGGGATGAGTCATGTCGGTCTCTCGGGAGCGGCGCGCGCCGCTCAGGCGGCACGATCGAGGCGGATGATGGGCCAGTGGTAGGCGTTGGCGAGGAGGCGGAGCTTGCGATCGGGGTTCACGGCGGCGGGGTTGCCGACGATGCTGAGCATCGGCACGTCGGAGTAGCTGTCCGAGTAGGCGAAGCACTCGTCGAGGTTGTGGCCGTGCGCGCGGGCGTGCTCACGGACGAGGCGGGCCTTCTCCGGCCCCGCGACGACGGGGCGCAGGAGCTTGCCGGTGGCCGTGCGATCCTTGATCTCGAGGCGGTTCGCGATGACGCCGGTCGCGCCGAGGTACTTCGCGAGGTGTTCCATCAGGAAGTCGAGCGCGCCCGAGACGATCACGACCTCCTGCCCCTTGTCGATGCAGGAGCGCACGAGATCGCGCGAGCCCGGGAAGAGGTTCGCCTTGATCACGCGCTCGAAGGCCTCCTCGGCGAGCGTCATCAAGCGGTCCTCGCTCATGCCGCCGTACGACGCGAAGAGCATCTCGTTGAAGACCCGACGATCCTGCAGCTCGGCGAGCGCGAGCCAGGGGGCGCGCAGCGCGGCCGCGCCGATCTTCGCGAGCGAGTGGATCGGCGTCTGTTGATGGAGCATGTAGTAGACGGTCGGGTGCACCAGGTTGGTGGACACGAGGGTGCCGTCGACGTCGAAGTAGCTCGCAGCCATGGGGGCCGTCTCGTCGCCTTTGCCCGCCGCTGAGTCAAGCGTTTCGCCCCGATCACGCGGGGGAGCGACGCGAAGACTGACCGCGTAGTCAGCGGGAGGGCTCGGCGCGGACGCGGGTGCTAGCGTGCGAGGCCGATGGCGCGGATCCGCTTGGCGCACTTCTCCGACGTGCACTACACGGTCTCGCCGCTCTCGAGCCCGCGGGAGAGCTTCCGCGGCAAGCGGGCGGCGAGCTTCGTGAGCTGGCTCGTGGGCGGTCGGCGCGAGCGCTTCCGCGACAGCCCCGAGCGCATCCGGGCGCTGCTCGAGGACGTCGACCGAGCGGGCGTCGATCACGCCCTCTGCACGGGTGATCTCACGGCCGCGAGCCTCGACGAGGAGTTCGCGGGCGTGGCGGCGATCTTCGGCGCGCGGCTGGGTAGGCCCGATCGCTTCACCGTCCTGCCGGGCAACCACGACCGCTACGTGCGCTCCGCGATCGAGGAGCGCTCGTTCGAGCGCCGGTTCGCGTCGCTCTGCCCGGGCGCCGATCGAGGGTTCCCCTTCGAGAAGGACCTCGCCGAGGGCGCGCGCGTGGTCGCGATCGACGCCTCCCGGCCCACCTCGTTCATCGACGCTTCGGGCCTCTGCGGCGGTGCGCAGCGCGGCGCGCTCCGCGAGCTGCTCGGTCGCGACACGGAGCGGGTCACGATCGTCGCCATGCACTACGGCTTGCTCCGCCACGACGGCCGGCCGGATCGACCGCTGCATCGCATGCGCGACTGGGAGCGCGTGCTCGCCGACATCGACGCGTCACCCGCGCGCATCGCGCTCGTCCTGCACGGGCACATGCACGGCGCCTTCACCGTGCCGTCTCGAAAGCGCACGATCGTGTGCGCCGGCAGCGCGACGGATCTCCTCGTCGAGTGCGGCTACTTCATCTACGAGATCGATCTCGCGTCGCTCGCCGTCTCGGTCGAGCGTCGCGGCTGGAACGAGAGACACGAGCGCTTCGAGAGCATCGCGTGCAGCGAGATCGAGGCGGCGATCCGCGATCGGCGCGGCGCGCGGCTCGGTTCCGGAGCGCGGCGGAGCTGACGAATCGTTTCGGCTTTCGGTAGGCTCTCCCCGGTATGCTCCGATCGCTCGTCGCAGGGTCGATCGCGTTCGTGACGGCGTTCGCTGCGACGCCGGCGCGCGCCGATGGGCAGACGCCGCGCGGGCCCTCCCCCGGCGAGGTGCCGGCCGAGGTCGGTCTCCACGGCGGCAGCCCGTACCTGCGCGCGTTCGACGATCGGCTGCGGCTCTACCCGGACCTCGCGCTGCGCCTCGACGGGACCTGGTCGCAGAGGCCCGACGTGAACGACGCGGGCCTCGGCGCCGATCGCGCCGGGACGCGCCTCGTCTTGCGGCGCGTGCTGTTCGGGCTGAGCGGCGAGATCGTCCGGCGCGTCGCGTTCACCGCGCAGGTCGAGATGGGCGGTCAGCGCATCGGAGAGACGCCGGTGAGCTTTCCCGCGTCTCGATTGCGCTGGGCGCCGGCCGACGCGCACGACGGCGTGTTGCGCCCGGCCGAGGTGAGCATCAGCGCGACACCGTGGAAGGCGCTGAACCTCACGGTGGGCCAAGTGGCCACGCCCATGTCGCTCTCGAATCGAACCCCCGAGGCCGCTGGCACGTTCCTCGAGCGGCCGCTGCCGATCCGCGGGCTCGTCGCGCCGAACGAGCGCGCGCTCGGGGTGATGGCGTGGGGCGAGCTCGACGATCGCGCCTTCGCGTACGAGGCGGGCGTCTTCGGTGGGCAGCTCGGTCGGCCCATCGCCTCCGGCGACGTCGACCTCGTCGGTCGCGCCTTCGTGCGCCCGTTCGCGCGCCTCGGTCGCGGCGTCTTCTTCGAGCTCGCGCAGATCGGCGTGAGCGCGCGCCTCGGCACGCGAACGCTCCCCGGCTCGGGCGCCGACCTCACGAGCGTCATGACACCTTCGAACCTCGCGACGGGTCAGGGCTTCGTGCTCTTCCGCCCCACCATCACGGACGCGGCGGGTCGAGCGATGGTGGCCATGCCCAACGGCGCGCAGCGGGCGATCGGTGGAGAGCTGCGCCTCCCGTTCCGGACGCCGACGAAGGCCGTGTTCGACCTCGAGGGCGAGGCCTACGTCGTGCGTGACGAGCTCGGCGCGGCGACCGACACGACTCGGATCGGTCCCTCGCGAGCGCGGATCTACGGCGCGGCTTGGTACGTGAAGCTCGACTGGTGGGCGTGCTTCATCCCTGGCTTCGATCAGCTCGTGACGGGCGAGCCGGGCATGACGCGACCGAAGAGCCTCGACGACGCGCGCATCCCGGCGCCGAAGAGCGCGCTCGAGGCGTCGATTCTCGTCGGCGGCATCAACGCCAGCTACGACGGGCTGCGCGGAGCGGCGGGCCAAGGCGCGCCGCGCGACGTGACCCTCTACCAGCTCGGCGGCGCCCTCCAATACCTGCTCGGAACGAACGTGCGCGCGAGCTTCGAGTACATGGCCTACGTCGCGCCGCACGCCGGCGACGCGAGCATCACGAGCGTGGTCGTGCCGAGCAACCTCGGCGCCCCCGCGGTCGCCGGGCACGTGGCGCACGAGCTCGGGCTGCGCATCGGGGCAGGGCTCTGAGCCGCTCGCGGCGCGACGCGGGACGCGCTGCACGGCAAGTGCACTCTCTGCACTCCGGGTGAGACCGAGCGCCCACCGCGGCGCCGAGAGCCCGCTCGTTCGCGGCGCGCGCGAGGTGGGCGCGGGTGGCACGAAAGTTGGTCTCGACGCCGCTCACCGCGCCCAAAGCGGAGCTTCTCAAGGGACGAGCCCGAAGGCTACGCTCCCCCGTGAACGCCCGCACGAGCCCGCGGGAAGGATCGACGATGTCGGACGACACCAGAAGGTCAACGCGAGGCGTGCTCGCTCTCGACGGCGCGGCGCGCGACGCGGGCCAGACGCGCGTGTGCGCCCCATGAGGATCGTCTGCACGCCCCAGATCCCCGCCACGTTCCTCACGTGGCGGTCGCGACGAAGCGAGCTCATGCACACGGTGATCTGCAAGGTCACGTACAAGCTCGCGCCCGGCGAGGCCGTGCTCGCGCAAGACCACGAGCCCATCGTCGAGCACGATCACCACAAAGACGACGACGAGCAGAAGAGCCTCTTGGCGGCGAGCGATCGCGTCCCCTTCAAGCGACGCGCGGACGTGATCGTCGTGGGCGCGGTCTTCGCGCCGAGCGGGGCGCCGTCGCGTCGGGTGATCGCGCGCGTCGCGGTCGGCACCGTCGACAAGTCGCTCGCCGCCGTCTCGGACCGGGCCGTGACGCGAGATGGCCTCGTCGAAGAAGGCCGTCCCTTCACGCGGATGCCGCTCGACTACGAGCGATCTCGCGGCGGCGAAGACACGGACAACCCGATCGGACGCACGTCGGCGCGAGACAAGATCGGCAAGCTACACCTGCCGAACTTCCAGCCCGTCGCGTTCGAGCCGGAAGCGCCGGACTACTACGTGCCGCCGATCGGGCTCGGACCGATCCCGGCGATCTGGCCAGCGCGGATGCGGAGGCTCGGCGGTCACTCCGCGTTGCCGCCGGACGCGCTGCTCGAGCGCCCCGAGGACTTCGACGCGACGTATTTCAACGTGGCGCCGCTCGATCAACAGCTCGACGAGCTCGCCACCGACGCGCACCTCGTGCTCGAGTCGCTGCATCCCGAGCACGCGCGGCTCGTCACGCGGCTGCCGGGACACCGCGCGCGCGCGCTCGTCGACATGGCGGGCCTCGATCTCACCCTCACGTGCGACACGATGCACCTCGACACCGACAAGGGCACGTGCACGCTGACCTGGCGCGGCTCGTTCCGCGGCGAAGGGCTCGCGCCGGAGGAGCGTGTCATCGTCGCGCTCGAAGGCGCCGACATGCGACGGAGCGCCGACCAGCTCCGCAAGGCCGTGCCCTCCGGAGACGAGACGCTGACGCTCAAGCGCTCGACGATCGCGATCCCGGAGCGATCGGGGCTGCCCTTCGGACAGGCCCTCGGCGCAGCGTCCTCGCTCTCCGGCATGCCGTTCCGCCCCGCGGGCGCCCGCGCCGACTCGGCGCCCGCGCTGCCCTCACCGCCGCCGCCCGTCGTCGCGACGAACCCGCAGCCCTCCCCCTCGAGCGCCGGCGTCGCCGCGGTCGCACCCGCCGCGACGACGCCGCCGCTCCTCGTCGTCGGAGCGGTGCCGCCGCCCGCGCACAACGCGCCGGTCCTGTCGCCCGCGCCTCCCGCGCCGGTCGTCGTTCCGCCGAATGGCGTGCCGACGAGCCCCGCGCCGCCAGCGCCCGTCGCGCCTCCTCCGCTTTCACTCTCGCCGATGCCGGTTCCCCCGGCGCGCGCATCTCAGCCAGGGGGCTTTCCGCCGCCGCAACCCGCGCACGTGATCTCGCCTGCGCCGCCGCCGATGGGGGTCGCACCGATCGCGTCGAGCCGCCCCTCTCCGACGCACACCACGCAAGCGCCGGCGTACCTGAGCTCGCCGAGGGCGCCCGCGGCGCCGACAGGGCCGGTCGCCCACGACGCAGGAGCCGCGTCGCGCGGCGTCGCGAGCGCCTCGGACGCCGCGGCGCGGACCGACGGCGCGCCGAAGGTCAAGACCTCGAAGGCCGAGGTCGCGCCGCCGGCGCCGAAGGGACCGCGCGCGTTCGTGGACATCCTCTGGATCGACGGCTCCGCGGTCGCGCGCATCCGCGCGCACGGCCCCTGGTCGGGGCTCTTGAAGGGCTCGGCCAAGGCGTCTCCGTGGCTCACCGAGGCGGCCTCGGGGGAAGCGCAGAAGCGCGAGATCGATCCGGAGCGGCTCGTCGCGCGGGCCATGTCACGCGCCGCCGCGGTCGACGCGAACGGCGTGCAGCAGGCCATCCACCAGGCGATCGACGACGACGGATACCTCGATCGACCGCTCGTCGTGGTCGAGGGCGAGCTCGCCCTCGCGTACAGCCCCCTCGAAGCGCTGCGCGTCTCGATGGCGCTCGCGGACCCGCTCGGCGGGACGGACAGGAAGCTGAAGGAGCAGCTCGACGCCGCGGCGGACGTCGCGAAGCCGGAGCGCAAGAGCGCCGCCGGGATGATCGAGACGGCGCTCTCACGGCTTCGCGCCGCGTTCGCGGCGGCGAACAAGATCTACCCGGCGAGCTTCCTCGAGGCGAGCGCCGAGCGTGTGCTCGTCGAGGAGCGCAGCTTCCTCAAGCGCGTCGTCCTCGGTGGGGAGAAGATCGTGGCCACGATCTCACCGGCGACCGGCATCCCCCTCACGGTCTATCTCCCCGAGGAGGTGTCCAGTCGTCTGCCGCTGCTTCCGCGCTTCCGCGCGCGCATCGTCGCCGAGCCGCACGCGCGCCAGGACGCGTCCGACGGCGAGGGTCCCATCCTGCTCACGCTCGCGCTCGGCCGCGTCGTGCCGCCGATGACGAGCTGAGCGCGCCGCGCAGGTGCGCCGCCCCGGCTACCACAGGAACGCGCCGTCGTAGGCCTTGCCGTGAAAGCCGATCGCGACGCCGCCGAAGTGATCGACGTAGTGCAGCGCGTTGACGCCTCCGAAGGGTGAGAGGGTCAACCAAGGCTCGACCCAGATGTCGAACGAGGCCCGCGGCTCGATCGTCCATTGCGAGAGGCTCACGCTCGCGCTCCTCGGGACGCCGTTCGCGTTCGTCGCCTCTTGGCCCATGAGGATCGTCCTGCCGCCGAAGAGGGTCTCGAGCCGCAGCGACACGAAGCCGAGCGGCACGCGCAGACCGCCGAAGAGGCCGCCGCCGAAGCCGAACGAGTTCAGCCCGCCCTCGGTCGGCGCGAGGTCGTAGCCGCCGGCGTGCGTGCGCGGCAGCGAGTTCGAGCCACCACCCACGTCGATCTCCCAGCCGGCGTACGCCCACGGCGCGAAGGTCACGTTCATGCGGATGCCGAGATCGCCGACGGCGAGCGAGTGACCGACGAGGTCGCCCGAGTAGTCGAAGCTCCCGTGGGCGTACTTGCCGAAGCCCCCCGACATCGTGCGATGGCGCGGATCGAGGAAGAAGGCCCCGAGCGACAGCTCGAGCGAGACCGGCGCGGCCTTCTCCTCCGACCAACCGACGCCGTAGCGGCGGCAGTGCTCGTAGCCGACGACGTCGCTCACCTCGGTGCAGCTCTTGCCGCGCGCGAACGCGCGGCCGGGGCACGCCGCGGCGAGGCAGACCGACGCGGTGACGATGGCGATCGTGCGGGGCCTCACGGCTCGCCCCCTTCCCCGCCGGAGACGGCCTCTTCGTCGAAGCGATAGCAGACGGCGCCCGCGAGCCGCGTCGTCGGCCCGCCGACGTACGTGGGATCGAAGCAGATCTGGTGAATGGTCCCGGGGGCGCCCGCGTCGTCGACGCGGAAGCGCTCGATGGCCTGAGCCTCGGGCTCCATGTGGAGCGGCACCACCTCGGCGCGCGGATCGTAGAAGGCGAGCGC
>CAYYKK010000105.1:0-21831 GCA_964467935.1 uncultured Polyangiaceae bacterium | reverse complement strand
TCGCGCGCCTTCTGGACGCGCCCGGCGTGGGACTCCTCGTCCCTCGCGAGAGTCTCGAACCAGTCGGCGATTTCGGCGAAGCCCTCTTCGCGCGCGGTCTTCGCCATGCCCGGGTACATCGTCTCGTACTCGTGCGTCTCGCCCGCGACGGCCGACTTCAGGTTCTTCTCGGTCGAGCCGATCGGGAGGCCCGTGGCCGGATCGCCCGCCTGCTTGAGGTAGTCGAGGTGGCCGTGCGCGTGGCCCGTCTCACCGTCGGCGGTGTCCTTGAAGAGGCCGGCGACCTCGGGGCGGCCTTCCACGTCGGCGACCTTTGCGAAGTAGAGGTAGCGACGGTTCGCCTGGCTCTCCCCGGCGAAGGCGTCTTTCAGGTTGGTGTGCGTCTTGGTTCCAGCGAGCTTCGGCATGATCGTGTCTCCTTGGTTCCGACTGCGGCTCGGCGCCTCGCTTGCGCGGGACCCGAGCGGTGAGCTTGTGGCGCCATCGATGCGTCTCGGCCGGCGGAAGCGCAACCTACCGGCCTCTACCTTCGGTGCAAACCCTCAGGCGTGAGCGCTCTTCCCTCGCCGTTTCGTAGCGGGCAGGGCCGCGCGCTTGGCTTGGCTCGCCGTATCGGCGCCCTTCGCCCGCGCGCACACGTCGCAGAGCCCGCGATAGATTTGCTCGCCGGCGCGCACCGAGAAGCCGGGGATGTCGATCCCTCGCTCGCCGCGCGTCGCGCCGGCGACCGGGACGTCGCGCACCAGCCCGCATCGCTCGCACACCGCGTGGTCGTGCGGCGTCATGTTCGGATCGAACCGCGAGGGCCCCGGCGCGAGCGCGCGGGCCGAGCACAGCCCCGCCGAAGCGAGCGCGTCGAGCGTGTTGTAGACGGTGGCGAAGCTCATCGTCGGCATCGAGGGCAGCAGGCGCTCGTAGAGCTCTTGCGCGGTCGGATGCGACGGATCGGCGGCGATCTCGCGCACGATCGCCATGCGCTGGGGCGTGAGCTTGAGGCCGCTGGCCCTCACGCCCGCGAGCATCTCGCCGGCCCTCACACCGCTCGAGCCGGCCGCGCGCTTCGTCCCGTGGGGATTCGCCGACGACATGAGACGACCTTAATTAGAAAGATTCTCACATGCAAGCCCTCCTGAAAGAGAAACCTCTCGTGGCGCCACCCCCCGCGCGCCCGTCGGCCGCTCGGCGGGGCCGACGGCGCCCGACTTTCTGATAACGTCGGGAGCGGAGACCTGGATGCGCGCCACGATCCTCGCCATCGCCGCGGTGTGCGGCTCACTCGGCATCGCGTTCGCGGGGTGCAGCTCGCCCGAGCGATGCTTCCTCGACAGCTGCCCCGGCGGGCAAGGCGGCGCGACGTCGAGCGGGACGCAGGCGAACGGAACGGGCACCGGGTCGGGCACGAGCAGCAGCACCGGCACATCGGCGGTGTGCGGCGACGGCGTGAAGAACGGCAACGAGCAGTGCGACGGCAAGGACTTCGGCGCCGACACGTGCGCGACCAAGGGGTTCGCCGGCGGCACGCTCGGTTGCCACGGCGACTGCACGATCGACACGCTCGCGTGCTCGACGACCTGCGGCAACGGGGTCGTCGACCCGGGCGAGAAGTGCGACGGCGCGAACCTCAACGGCGAGGACTGCACGACGAAGCTCCCCGGATCGGCGGGCGGGACGCTCCTCTGTAACGCGACCTGCAACGGCTTCGACGCGAGCATGTGCCAGGCGCCGACGACGTGCGGCAACGGCATGCTCGACAACGGAGAGCAGTGCGACGGCACGCTGCTCAACGGCAAGACGTGCAAGACGCTCGGCTACGGCGGCGGCGCGCTCAACTGCAACCCGAACTGCAGCCTCAACGAGGCGGCGTGCTCGAACTGCGGCAACGACACCCTGCAGCCCGGCGAGGCGTGCGACGGCACGAACCTCAACGGTCAGAGCTGCCAGTCGCAGGGCTTCGCGGGCGGGAACCTCGGCTGCTCGGCGACGTGCACGTTCAACACGAGCGGCTGCACCCAGTGCGGCAACGGCGTCGTGAACCCCGGCGAGGACTGCGACGGCTCGAACCTCGGCGCGTACACCTGCCCGTCGCTCGGCTTCTCGATGGGCACGCCGAGCTGCAACGGCGACTGCACGATCAGCCCGAGCGGCTGCACCAACTGCGGCAACGGCACCGTCGACTCCGGCGAGCAGTGCGACGGCGCCAACCTCAACGGCCAGAGCTGCAGCTCGCTCGGCTACGCAGGCGGCGGCACGCTCGCGTGCGGGGCGAGCTGCCAGTACGACGCCAGCATGTGCGTCGCCCAGAACTGCGGCGACGGCATGATCAACGGCAACGAGCAGTGCGACGGGGCGAACCTCGGGGGCCAGACCTGCGCGTCCCAGGGCTACGCGAGCGGCACGCTCTCGTGCAACCCGGGCAGCTGCACGTTCAACTTCGGCGGCTGCACGAAGTGCGGCAACGGCGTGGTCGACCCGGGCGAGCAGTGCGACGGGAGCACCAACGGCCTGACGTGCCAGTCGTTCGGGTTCACCGGGGGAACGCTGACCTGCACGAGCTGCGCGTACAACAAGTCGGCGTGCACGACGTGTGGCAACGGGGTCCGCGAGAACGGTGAGCAGTGCGACGGCGCCGACCTCGGCGGGGCCACGTGCGCGTCGCAGGGCTTCTTCGGAGGCACCCTGACGTGCAACGCGGCCACCTGCACGCTGAACACGGCGAGCTGCACCAACTGCGGCAACGGCGTCATCGACCCCGGCGAGGAGTGCGACGGCGCGAACATCCCGTACATCGACTGCTGCGACTACATCGGCGTGCGCTCGGGACCGCTCAAGTGCAACCTGAACTGCACGATCAGCACGACGAAGTGCACGCTCGCGCTCTGCCCCTGACGCCCCCTGCTCGAGGCGACGGGCGCGGAAGAAGGCCGGTCGAGGCGCTTCGGGGGCGGCCGAGAGAGAGTCTTGCGAGGAAGAACGCTCTCTGCCATAGTGCGCGCCCTCGTATAGACAGGAGTGACTGATCGTTATGCCGACCGAAGCCATTCAGTGCAAACCGCTCGAGGTCGCCGTGGGCGACAAAGGCATCGAGCGCGCCATCAAGCACCTCAAGCGGAAGATGGCCGCTGAGGGCATTCTGCGCGAGCTGAAGCGTCGTCGGCACTACATGAAGCCCTCGGTCAAGCGTCGCAAGAAGGCCTCCGAGGCCGCGCGTCGCCGCCGCAAGCGCTCGAAGATCGAGATGGTGTGATCGACCTCGCCCGCTCGCGGGGACGTCGGCTCTGCGCGAGAGGTTTCCGCGCGATGGCCGGTGACGAACCAGCGAACGGACAGGCGAGAAGAGGCGGTGCCCCAGCGGCGCCGCCTCGATCGTTCCATGGGGTCGTCTCATGAGCGGTAGGAGCTCGGCGATCACCGCTGCGTCAGGGCGACGATGAGCCCGCGCGGAGAGCGGATCCTGGTGCTCGCCACGTCGTATCCGGCGGCCGATGGCGATCCGAGCGGACACTTCGTGCGGAGCCACGCGCTCGAGCTGGCTCGGGGCGGGGCCGAGGTGCACGTCGTCGCGCCCGGACCGCAGGGCCGACGTTCCGAGGCTGGGCTCGTGGTGCATCGCCTCGGCGGTGAGACGCTCTTCGGCTGGCCCGGCGCGTGGGAGCGGGCCCGCCGGAACCCGGCGCGTCTCGCGGTCCTCTTGCCGCTCGTCTCGCGCCAGCGGCGCGCGCTTGCGGCGCTCGGCGCGATGGATCGCGTCGTCGCGCATTGGATGGTGCCGACCGCGCTCCCGTTCGTCCTTGGCGGCAGATCCGTCCCATCCGCGCTCCGCCACGTCGACCTCGAGCTCGTCTCGCACGGCGCCGACGTGCGCCTCTTGATCGGGCTGCCGAGCCGCCTCCGTCACGCGCTCGTGTCGCGGCTCGCGCAACGCGCCCGAACGATCACGTTCGTCAGCCGCAGCGCGCTCACGGCCCTCCTCGCGTCGATCGACGATCCGCTGCGCGCGCGCCTCGCCGCGAAGAGCCGGGTGCGACCTTGTCCAATCGAGATGCCGCACCGAGACGCGCTCCGCGATCCGCGCCCACGAGGCGCGGGCGACTACGCCGTGTGGGTCGGTCGGGACGTCCCGCAGAAGCGCCTCGATCTCGCCCTCTCCGCCGCGAGGGAAGCCGGCGTCCCGCTCGTCGTGGTCGGATCCGCGCGCGACGAGCGCGTGACGCCGGAGCCCGACGTGACGTTCCTCGGGCCGCGCCCACGTGACGAAGCGCTCGCGTGGATCGCGCACGCCTTCGCGTTGCTCTCGACGTCCGAGGTGGAGGCCGCGCCCACGGCGGCCCGCGAGGCGCGCGCGCTGGGAGTGCCGGTCGTGGCGTGCCCCGCAGGCGATCTGGCGCACTGGGCCGAGCGAGACCCAGGGATCCGCGTCGTGGAGCCCAGCGCGCGATCGCTCGGCCTCGCGCTCCGAGGGCTTCGACCATGAGCACGCGGACGATCGTCCTCGCGTCGACGTCTCCCTACCGCGCCGCCCTCCTCCGGCGGATCGGCGTCGCGCACGTCGCGCGCGCGCCCGTGTTCGACGAGATCGCCGACGCAGCGCAGAGGCCGGGTGACACCGCGCTCTCGTTCGCCGAGGGCAAGGCGCGGAGCCTCCGGCACGATTTTCCGGAGGCGCTCATCATCGGCGCAGATCAGACGCTCGATCTCGACGGCGCGCTCCTCCGCAAGCCGCGGGATCGTGAGGCGACGCTCGCCCAGCTCGCCTCGCTCGCGGGGCGCGCGCACTCGCTCTGCTCCGCGATCGCCGTGCTCGACGCGCGCACAGGCGCGATCGCCGTCGATCTGACGACCGTGCGGCTCTCGATGCGCGCGCTCACTCGCGACACGCTCGAACGCTACTGGTCGCTCGACGCGCCCGAGGGCTGCGTGGGCGGCTACACGTTCGAGCGGCGCGGCGTCTGCCTCTTCGATCGCGTGGAGGGAGGAGACGACTCGGCGATCGTGGGGCTGCCGCTCGCGGGGCTCACGCGGTGCCTCGCTGCGCTGGGCGTCGAGATCCTCGACCTCTGCAGCGACGAAGACGGCTAGTCGCGATCCGCGAACACCACGACGAGACCCTCGCGACACGCGACGAGCACGCGGCGGTCCCCGGCGGGCAGCACGGCGAGCGGGGTGTTGCAGAGCCGTTCGTGGACGACGTCGACGCTCGCGGTGGACGCGTCCACGAGGCTGCCGGGCGCGGGGGCATCGCGCGCGTCGCGCCGCCCCGACCTCACGCCCGACGACGGCGCGCCGGTGACACCGAAGCGCCCCGCCGCGCGGAGGAAGGCGATCCGCCCCGCCCCGTCGACGACGAGCGGCGGGCTCTGCCTCCCCGGCGGGGTGTAGTAGGGCGGGGCGTAGCTGCCGGGCGGGACGGCGCCGGGCGGAAAGACGCCGGGCGAGTAGGGGCTCGATGGATAGGGCGAGGGTGGGTACGCGGCAGGCGCCGACGGCGGCGTCACGCGCTCGACCGTCGCGCGCAGGATCTCCTGGCCCGTGCGATCGAGCCCGAACAGGAGGCCTTCGCTCGTGGTGAAGAGGACGTCGCCGTCGCGCGCGACCGTGACGGGCCCGTCGATCGTCGCGAAGCTCCCCGTGCTCGCGCGCACGCTCACGATCCCGGTCCGCAGGTCGAGCGCGAGCAGGCGATCGCGCACGACGCCGAGGAGCGTGCGATCGTCGGCGAGGACCGCGCCGCCGTCGATCATGCCGGGGAACGCTCCGAGCTTCTGCGTTTGCTTGGGCGGGCTGACACGCGTCACGGAGCCGTCGTCGCCGAGGACGAGCAGGCCGTCGCCGGTGACGACGGGCGCCGAGCTCACGTGCGCGGAGAGCTGCGTCTCGGTGCTGACCGCGCCGTCGGCGTCGAAGGTGAAGAGCGAGCGCCCCGCGACCAGCGCCGCGCCGCCGTCGTCGAGCGCGACGGGAGGCGCCACGAGATCGGGGCCGCGCGCCCCGAGCGGCGTCGCGAAGCGAACCTTGCCGCGCGGGCTCACGCCGACGAGCACGCCGCCGGTCGAGACCACCGCCACGGTGCCATCGCTGAGTCGAATCGGCGGCGAGGCGGGCCCGCCCCCTTGCATGCGCGCGCGCCAGACGTCCTTGCCTCCGCTGCCGATCTTCACCACCTCGGCGGACGCCAGCGCGAGCGTGACCGCGCCGGTCTCGTCGACCAGCGGCGAGACCTCGAGCGTGCCGAGCGTGCGGCGCCACAGCTCCACCGGCGCGGCAGGGAGCGCGGTGCGCGTGGCGCCCGTCCTTCGGCCGTCGAGGCGCGACTGCGCGACGGGGCCCGACGGCGCGCCGACCACGATCGTGGCCGGGACGTTCGGATCGATGGTGTCGGCGCGCGAGCGCCCCTCCCCGATCGGGAGCGCGGCGAGCGCGAGGACGACGACGAGGGCCGGAGAGGCGCCCGCGGACGGGCGCGACGACGAAGCGGCGCTCATGGGCGATCCGCCTCCTCGAGCGTGACGTGATATTTCGCGCTGCTGCCGCGAGGAACGGCGCTCGAGCTCTCCTTCGACAGCGGGTTGACCGTGGCGCGGACGACGGCGCACCAGGGGCTCGCGCCCTCGAAAGTGCCTCCGACGAAGGGGCTCAACCGATCGGTGGCGGCCACGTCACCCGACGCGAGCCGCGCGCTCGGCTGGACGTGCACGCGCACGATGGGCCCCTCGCCGGTCGCGCCCTTGAGGAAGCTCACCGCGAGCACGCCGTCCCGCTCCTCGTCCGTGACGCGAAAGCGGTACTTCGACGCCGGCTCCGCCTTGTCGGGGCAGAAGACGTCGACGTCGCCCGTCCACGCGAGCGTCCCCTCGATCGTCGCGCCCGGCTCGACGGGGTTCGCCGCCTGCTGCACGTCGTTGGGCTCGACCTCGTGCGCGGGATCGGGGACCGCGTCGTCGACCTCGAGCGTGTACTCGTCCGAGACGTTCTCGAAGACGTAGCGCGGGACGGACTCGCCGTAGGGGTTCATGTCCTCGAGGACCGTGAACAAGTAGGGCCCCGCGGGCAGCCGGAGGCGCGGGATGTCGAGCGCGACGTTGGGCTTTCCGGGGCAGAACTGCGCGAGCGGCGAGGCCTCGCCTTTGCGGAAGACCTGCGTGCACATCGGGATGTTCGGCAGCCCCGTGACCTTCAGCGAGACGAGCTTCGAGCTGTCGGGGACGGCGACGGAGAAGACGTCGATGTCCGACTGCGAGTCGCTGAGGCGCTTGCCGAGGAACGCGGACACCGAGCTGCCGAAGGGGACCTGGTTCGCCTCGGAGGCCTTGTCGTTCGGCTCCACCTCGTAGCCCGAGAAGCGCCCCTGACTCGCCTTGTACTTCTGATACAGATGCCATCCACCTGCAGCCATGCCGAGGGGGATGAGCGCGGCGATCGCCATGACGAACCAGCGGCGCGTGGAGAGCCTTCGCTCGTAGGCCTCGACCTCGTCGCGCGTCGCCACCGGGAGCGGGACCGGATCCTTGCCCTGCGCGACGGCCACGGGCGCCTCGATGATGCGCTGCAACGCCTGGCTGTCGAGGAGCGATTCGATGCCGCTCGTGCCGAGCTGCGACAGCTCCGAGAGGATGGCGGACTGCATGTCCTCGACGCGCTGGAAGCGCTCCGCCGGATCCTTCGCGAGCGCGCGCATGACGATGTCGCTCATGCCCTGAGGGATCGCGAGATCTGGCGCGCGCTCCACCGGCGGCATCGCGTCCTCCGTGAGGTGCTTGGCGAACACCGCCATCGGGGTCGGGCCGTTGAAGGCGTAGTGCCCCGTGAGCGCGCGGTACATGACGGCGCCGAGGGAGTAGACGTCGCTCCGCGGATCGACGTCGTCGCCCTTCACCTGCTCGGGGGACATGAAATACGGCGTGCCGACGATGGCGCCCTGGCTCGTCAGCTCGTTGAGCTCGGACCCCTCGCGCAGCTTGGCGAGGCCGAAGTCGAGCACCTTCGCGAAGTCGGTGTCGTCCCGCCCGCGGGTGATCATGATGTTCTCGGGCTTGATGTCGCGGTGGACGATGCCCTTCTGGTGCGCCTCGGCGAGCGAGTTGCACACCTGCAGGACGATCTGCCCGAGCTTCGCCGGATGCAGGGCGTCGTGCGCGCGGAGCAGGCGCCCGAGGTCCTCGCCGTTCACGAGCTCCATCACGAGGTACGTGAGGCCGTCCGAGGCGCCGTAGTCGAAGACCTGCACCGTGTTGGGGGACGAGAGCTTCGAGACCGTGAGCGCCTCGTGCTTGAAGCGCTTGACCACCTCGGGGTTCATGCTGAGCTCGCCGGCGAGCAGCTTCATCGCGAGGAGCTTGCCGATGCGCGTGTGCTCGACCTTGTACACGATGCCCATGCCGCCGCGCCCGAGCGGCTCGAGGATGCGGTAGCGCTCCGCGATCACGAGGCCGATGAGCGGGTCGACGCGCGTGAGCGGCGCGATCTCCTCGCGGCGCTCCGGGAGCTCGCCGCTTCGGATGGAGTAGGCAGAAGAGAAACCGAGCGACTGCGCGGCGAGCGGCGGAGGCCGCTGCGAGCGCACGGTCCCGGAGCGCGCGCCGGGCGGCGCGCGACCTTCGTCGGCGGCGTGCGCGGTGGTGCCGAGCTCCGAGACCTCGTCGTCGTCGAGCGAGGGGACGCGAGGCGAGCGCAGCACGACCCCGCCCGCGTCGCCCGTGACACCGACGAGGAGCGTCCCGCAGTCCGCGCATTTGCCGTCCTCGACGCGTGATGCAACTTGACTGCAACGGCTACAGTAGTACATCGCCGGCTCGGTCGGACGCGAGCCGTCCTCGGGCGGATCGGAGCGGGGGACGGGTCGGACGCGCGAGTCGGCGCGGGGCTTGGGCGTCGGCTCGCGCTCGCGGTGGGGCGTCGGCTCGCGCTCGCGGTGGGGCGTCGGCTCGCGCTCGCGGTGCGGTCGGGTCGGAGCAGCCGTGCCGCCGCGCAGCGTGCCCCGGAGCGCCTTGCCGCGGACCTCCGCCTGTGGCCGCGCCTCGGCCTCCGGCGCGCCCGGCGCGTCGCCCTCCTCGGCCGAGCCGCGCGCCCTGTCGCTCAAAACGTCACCTGCGACGACTTCCCGTGCGGATCGGTCTTCGCGTCCGGCGCGAGGGCGAAGGCGACGTCGACCGACGGAATCGAGCTCGAGCCGTCCTCGACGACGCCCGCGACCGTGCCGAACACCTTGATCTTGTCCTCGCGCTTGAGCGAGAGCCGGAAGCCGAGCGACAACCGCACCGGGCAGGGCTTGTCGGCGGGGCAGCCCTTCGCGTGCAGCACCACGAGCGTCGAGGCGGCGCCGGGGCGCACCTCGGCCACCTCGCCCTCGAGCGCGACGAGCTTGCCCTTCGCGGCGGTCGCGTCCTTGGCGAGCTCGGCGTACCCGATGGGGCTCTTCGCGTTGAACTCCGTCGCCGCGGCGTCGAGGCTCGCGACCCTCTCGACGCTGATCTTCGTGAACCGAGGCGCCTTGCCGTGCATCTTGGCACGCACCTCGATCTGAGTTGCCCCGACCGACGAGACGTTCATGGTGCGGTTGAAGCTGCCGTCGGCCGACACGTCGAGCGGCCGACCCGCCACGGCGATCTCCGCCCCGGGCAGCGTCTTGCCGGCGAGGACGAAGGTGCTCTGGTCCGTCACGATCGCCGGACCCGGCGCGTCGACCACGAGCGGGAGGACGGTCGCGTTGACGGCGACGATCCCCTTCTCTTCGGCGCCGTCCGGCGGCGTCACCGCGTAGCTCACCTTCCGCGCGAGCGTGTCGGAGCTCGCCGAGCTGCCCTCGAGATCCTTCGAGACGTCGATGGTGCGGATCGCGCGGCCGTCGCGCATCGGGATGTCCTCGCCGTCGAGGCTGACCTTCGATCCTTTCATCGCTTCGACGACGATTTGGATGGAGGGGCTGTCGGCGTCGAGCATCGCGAGATCGGGGCGGATGCGGTAGGCGATGCGCGCCGTGACGCCCACGGTCTCGTCGCGACCGCTGCCGGGCCGATCGACGTGGATCTTGAGCGGCGTGTCGCCGATCGCGAGGGGCGTGGAGAGCGGAAGCGTGGCCTTCTTGTCTTTGACCATCGCCTCGGCCTCGCCGAGCTTGAGCAAGGTCCCTTCGGGGCAGCTCGGGCAGCGCACGTCGAGCACCTCGGCGCCGCCCTCGGCGGCCCGCACCTGCACCGAGAGCGGCGGTGCGCTCGGCCACAGAAACGCGAAGGCCACGGCGAACACGGCGAGCCCCGCGGCGGCGAGGATGACGTAGAGCCCGCGCTTGGAGACGGGCTTCGGAGCCGGCATCTTCTGCACCGCCGGGTGCACGCGCATGCCGCGATCGAGCCGGCGACCGAGCATGTCGCGCTGGGCGAGCACGTCGATGCGCTCGGGCGGCGGGAGCTTCGGCGAGTCGCGCCGGTAGTAGGTGGCGCCGAGCTCTTGTGCAGGCTCGTAGTGGGGCGGATCCTCGTCCTCCACGGGGGTCTTCTGCACCCCGGGCCGGAGCGGCGCGATGCCGGGCCGCGCGACGCCGAGCAAGGTGCTCTGCGACGGCGCCGGCGCGACCGGCGCGAGCGCGGCGTGGTCCGCGGAGAACGCGCCGAGCGCGGGCGTGCCGGCGACCTGGGTCGAGGCGACGTGGGCGCCGGCTTGCGCGCGCGCGATCGCGGGCGGCGCGATCACGCGCATCGTCCTCGCGCTCGGCGACGAGCCCGAGCGCGGCGCGGGGATGGGCGCCGCCGACAGGCCCGGCTCGGGGCCGGGGAGCTCGGAGGGCTCCATGCGGATGGTGTCGCTCAGGTCACCGCCGGGCGCGCCCGAGGCGAGCGGGCCCGAGGGGAACGGAGCCGCCGAAGCGAAGCCTGGCCCCACCCCGCCGAGGATGGTTCGCGAGGCCGGGCTCGCGGCCCCGCGTGCCCCACGCACGAGCGAAAGCTGGAGGCCGCACGATGGGCACTTCGCCACGGAGTCGGGGCACGCGGTCCCGCACTGCGGACAATGCGCCATACCCGCGGATGCTAGCCGCAGAACGTCCCGAGAGCGAGCAAGCGCGCACGGGTGGGGCGCGTCGGCGCGAACGCTCGGCGCCACAATCTTGGCCCTGCGCACGAAACCCCGATAAGCGCCCCGGTAGCGGTCACGAGACGGCGCCCCACCGCGTCCGCCTGTGGCCGAGAGGGCACATGAGCGTTTCTTCGGTCACCCTGGACGAGGTCCTCGCTGCGGCGCAAATCCGCGGCGCATCGCTCGTGCCCGAGACTTCGGGCTATCTCGCGCTCGCGATCGCAGACGCCTCGGCGCGCCTGCCCTTCCGTCTCGAGGACACGATGGTCCATCTGTCGACCGAGGGCACCGTCAAGGTCGCTCGCGGCACCGACGTGGTGGAGCCGGAGGAGTGCGCCGCCGCGGTCCGCGACATGCTCGCGCGCCTCCTCGCGCGCTCGATCGGCAGCATGCCCGGCCTCGCCGGAGCGGCGCGCCCGCGAAAGGAGTCGGCCGAGGGGGTCGAGGCGGTGATCGCCGATCTCGAGGCCGCGCTGGTCCCGGTCAACCGAGCTGCCGCGCGCCGTGCGCTCGCGCGGCTCGCGCGCGAGACGGCGAAGACACGCGACTCCGGTCGGCTTCGTCGACGGGCGTCGCGGGAGGCCCGCGCGGCGCAGACCCGCGAAGCCGCCCCTGCGCGCGAGCCCCAGCGTCGTGAGCCCCTGCCCCAGCCTCGTGAGGCCCAGCCTCGTGAGCCTCAGCTTCGTGAGCCTCAGCTTCGTGAGGCCCAGCTTCGTGAGGCCCAGCCTCGCGAAGCCCTCGGTCGAGAGCCGGCCCGCGCCCCAGCGCGTGCGACGGAGCCGCGCGCTGGCTCCGCGCGCAAGGCGTCGGAGCGGGCGAGCGATCTGCCGACGATCCAAGAGGCGAAGCGACAGGCCTTCGAGGAGCCGGCGGAGCCCCCCTCGGTCGACGTGAGCTTCAGCGAGCCCCCGCCGGAGGTGGCGCTCGCGTCGGCGCCCGAGCCTGCGCTCGAGCGTGATCCGACGCCCACCGAGATGGGCGCGGCGGCGACCTTCGACGAGCCGAACGACCCCACGACGATCGATTCGGTCGCGGTGGTGCTCGAGCAGGCGCGGATCGCCGCGCGCGGCCCTGCTCCTACGCCGCTGGGCGACGACGAGGAGATCGCCGAGCCTCGGCGAGAGAAGCGCTCGCGGCGTCGCAACGGCGGCGAGGCCAGCTTCGACGCGGCCGAAAAGAAGAGCGTCGACGACCTGCTCGCGAGCTTCAGCGTCTCGGGCTACGACAGCGACGGGACGCTCAAGGCGACGCGAACGACGCTGAAGCGGCTCGCCGGGCTCGATCCGACCCCTCCCCCGCCCGCGGTCGCCTTGCGTGGCCTGACCCCTCCCCCGCCGCGCGCGTCGGGGAGCGACGAGGTGACGCCCGTCCCGACGGCCCGCTTCGAGGGTCATCGGCGCGGCGGCGGACCGGCGCGCGTCGCGATGGTCGTCGTCGGGCTCGTGATCGCGGGGCTCCTCGGACACTACGTGCCGACGTGGTTCGACCGCACCGGGTCGAACGAGCGCCCGGCTCCTCCTGCGAACGCGCTGAGCCAGCGGAACTGACCCGCCGCGGCGCGCCCCGCGGGCGGGCCGACAGGTCTTGACGAGGCCCCGTGGGGCTGCGACGAATGTCGCCATGCACTCGGAGAACCTGGCGATCGTCAAGTCGCTCGTGAGCGTGGCCTGGGCGGACGGAGAGTACGGACCGAAGGAGCGCGAGATGATCGACGCGCTGCTCGACGCGTTCGAGGCGTCGCCCGAGCAAGCGAAGGAGCTGCGCGCGTACGCCGACACGAAGCGGAGCCTCGAGGACGTGCCGCTCGAGGATCTCTCGCCGGACGATCTGCGCGTGCTCATCAACCACGCGGTGCTGCTCGCCTTCGTCGACGGCCGTCAGGACGACAAGGAGATCGAGTTCATCCAGCAGCTGGCGAAGTACGTCGGCATCCCCGACGACGAAGCCAAGACGTTGATCGACGCGGCCGAGACGCGCGCGTTGAAGCACATCGGACTGCTCTGAGAGACCGCCGCTCGCCATCGCGCTCGGCGCTCCGCGACGCGTCGCCGGGAGCCTGCCCACGCCCATGAGAAGAGCCCTGCGCATGCTGACCGAGGACCTTCGAGAGAAGTCTCGGCGCTACTACAAGAGCGACGCGCCCCGGCACGTGCTGAAGACGCTCGGCACCGACGGCGCGAGCGCGATGATCCTCTATCGCCTGCAGCAGGGCGCGAGAGAGAGCGGGCTCCGCACGCTCGAGGCGTTCTTCTACAAGCTGAACGCCTCGCGGGGCTGCGTCATCGGTCGCGGCGCCGACTTCGGTCCCGGGTTCGTGCTCGTCCACGCCCACGGCGTCGTCATCAACGGGACCGTGAGAGGCGGAGAGCGCGTCCACGTGCAGCACCAGGTCACCATCGGCAACAACGAGCTCGGCCAGGCGCCGACGCTCGGCAGCGACATCGTCATCGGCGCTGGCGCGAAGATCATCGGGCCGATCACGCTGGGCGACGGCGCGCGCGTCGGAGCCAACGCGGTGGTGCTGCACGACGTCCCGGCGGACACGACCGTCGTCGGGATCCCCGCGAAGCCCGTCACCCGCCGCGATCCCGGGGCCTCGGGGACGGGACGCGGCGACAAGGCCTGAGCGATCACGCGCGCGCCGAGGGCGGCCGACGCACCCCCTCCGCGCGGGCAGCTCAGCCTCGGCTCGGCGCGTCCGGCTCGAAGAAGCGGGGCGCCTGCTTGTACCACCGCTGGACGTCCTCACGCGTATCGAGGTCCGTGACGGCGCGGGGATCGGCGACCGGCACATCGAGGACGCGCGCGCCGAGGGACTCGAGCGCGTCGCGCAAGACGGGCGGCTTCGGCGCACGGAACGCGCTCAACGCCGCGGACTCCGCGACGAGCGGGTAGCCTCGGCGCCCGTCGACGGACGGTCGCGCGAGGACGACGTCGGAGCCCGGCGCGCGCGCCGCCATCGCGCCGAGCAGCGCCGAGCGGATCTCCGCGCTCGCCGGCGGGAGGTCGACGGGCGTGACGAGGAGGAGCGGGAGATGATCCTCGCCGAGCCCCTGCGCTTCGAGAAACTGGAGCGCGAAATGGATGGATCCCGCCGGTCCGAGGCCCTCTTCGGCCCTCGAGACGATGAGGTCGAGCCCGCGTTGCGCGAAGCGCGACAGCTCGCGCGCGACCGCGGCCCGCGTGACCACGACGACGCGCTCCGCGCCCCCGTCGAGCATCGCTCGCGCGTGCGCGATCGCGAGCGGCAGCTCGCCCGGCCCCTCGCCCCAGCGCACCGCGAGCAGCGCCTTGGGCCCTCCCATGCGCTTGCCCTCGCCGGCGGCGAGCACGATCCCGATCCAAGACGTCGAGCGCGAGACCTTCACGAGCCATCCTCCCCCGACGCGAGCGCCCCTTTCGCCGCGCGGGCAACTCCCCGCGTAGCGCTGCCGGCGCCGCGTGTCGACGACGACGCGACGTCCTCCGTCACCACGCGCGCGAGCCCCTCGCGACGCGCGCGCTCGCGCACGAGCTCGGCGGCGATGGAGACGGCGATCTCGGCGGGTCTTCGCGCGCCGATGTCGATCCCGACCGGCATGCGCACGCGCTCGACGTCCGCGTCGGCGGTGCCCTTCGCAGCGAGGCGCTCCTTCGTGCGCTTCGCCTTCGCGCGGCTCCCCACGCCGCCGACGTACGCGAAGCCGCGACCGAGCGCCCACTCGATGACCCGCTGATCGAGCTGGTGATCGTGCGTCATCACGACGCAGAACGCGCCCTCGGGAGACACGCCGAGCGCCTCGAGCACCTCCGGCTCATCGTGCTCCGCCGCGACGAAGCTCACGCCGCCGAGGCCGGCGAGCCTCTCGGGATCGGCCGCGCCCTCGCGGGCGTCGACGAGGACGACGCGGAAGCCGAGGGTCGCGAGGAGCGGCGCGGTCGACATGCCGACGTGGCCGGCGCCGACGATCACGACGCCGAGCGACGGGCGCAGCGGCTCGACGAGCACGTCCGCCGATCCGCCGCAGCACATGCCCAAGGCCGGACCGAGGCGGAACGTGTGGATCCGGGGCGCGCTCGCCGCGTCCCCGAGCACGTCGCGCATCGCGGCGAGCACGACCTTCTCGATGGCGCCTCCGCCGACCGTGCCGATCGCGAAGAAGCGCGCGTCGGCGCTCGCTCCACGATCGACGAGGGCGAGCTTCTGCCCGGGGGTCGCGGGGGCCGAGCCGTGGCGCGCGACGACCGTCGCCAGCGCGACGCTCGCGCCGGACGACAGCGCCGCGAGGGCCTGCCGCAGCACCTCCTCGGGCAACGCCGTCATCGGCAAGACGTCGAGCGAGCTCACGCTGCAACAGTAGACCATGGGCCGGCGCGTGGCGACCTCCGAGCCCCGACTGCGCTTGTCACCCCGACGCCGGGTCTGATAGCCCAACGGTGCCTCATGAGCCTCTCGAAGCGCCTCCTCTTCTTCGCCGGTCAGGTCGGCGTGATGGTCCTCGCGCGCTTCTTCTTCCAATGGGTGCTCAAGTACGTGGACCAGAAGGACGCGGGCGGTGAGGCGCTCTTCGTCGCCGCGAGCGTGGGGGCCGTCTTCCTCGTCGCGCGCGTGCTCGACGGGATCCTCGATCCGATCGTCGGCTCCCTCTCGGACCGCTGGGTCGGACGCGGACGGGAGCGCAGACGGCTCCTCGTCTACTCGTTCGCGCTGGCGCCGCTCGGCCTGGTCCTCGCCTTCGCGCCGAGCGGGGATCAGAGCCACGCCCTCCGCTGGGCGCTGCTCGTCGCGGGCTTCGTGGTCTTCTTCTTCGGCTACACGGCGTACGCGATCCCGTATTGGAGCCTCGTCGACGACTACGGCGGCGCCGACGATCGCGAGCGCTCGATCCTCTCGAACCTCCTCGGCGCCGGGATCCTCCTCTCGGTCGCGATCGTCAGCGTGCTCACGCCGAAGCTCATCGGGAGCCTCGGCTACGAGAAGAGCGCGATCGTCCTCGCCGTCCCGGCCGCCGCGCTGATGGTGCTCCCCTTCTTCGCCCAGCCCGGTCGACGGGAAGGCCCGACGGGCGCGACGAGTCACGAAGGCGTGGGCCTGCGCGCGATGCTGGGGGCGCTGCGGCATCGCCGCTTCCTCGCGGTGCTGTTGCTCTTCTCCGGGTCGCAGATGGCGCTGACGATCATCTCCGCCGCGGCACCGTTCGTGTGTGAGCGGCTGCTGGGCGGCTCGGACGCGGACGTGAGCAAGCTGATGACGCCCTTCTTGGGCACCGCGATCCCTTGCTTCGCGCTCGTGCCGACCTTCGCGAGGCGGCTCGGGTGGGAGAAGGCCATGCTCGTCGCCTCGCTCGGCCTCGCGCTCGTCTACCTCGGCGTCGCGTTCCTCGGCTCGGCGCTCGTGGGGACGCCGATGACGACGGCGATGCTCCTGTTCGGCCTCGGCGGCCCGATGGTCGCCGTGCTGCTCGGGCTCGAGAGCGAGGCGATCGCGAACTGCGCGCGCGAGACGGAGGGCAACAAGACGAGCCTCTACTTCGGCATGTTCAACCTCGGCGTGAAGGGACTGAACGGCGTCGCGACGTTCCTCACGAGCCTGCTCGTGACGCTCTCGACCGACCGCCCCGACCTCGCCAGCAGCGCGACGCGGGCCATGGGCGTGCTCGCGGCGACCCTCTTGTTCGTCGGCGTCGGTCTCTACTTCGGTCTGCGGAAGGCGGATCGTGCCGCCTGAAGGACCCGTCGCCGTCCGCGCACGACACGTGCGACGGATCTTCCCGGGCGGCGTCGTCGCGGTCGACGACGTCGACCTCGACGTGCCGGCCGGACAGTTCCTCGCGCTCCTCGGGCCGTCGGGCTGCGGCAAGTCGACCCTGCTCCGCATGCTCGCCGAGCTCGACCGACCGGACGCGGGCAGCATCGAGATCGACGGCGCGCGCGGTCGGGGCACGCTCTCCTTCGTCTTCCAGGACGCGCACCTCCTGCCTTGGCGGAGCGTGCTCGACAACGTCGCGCTGCCGCTCGAGCTCGCGGGCCGACCGAAGGCGGAGCGGCACGCGCGCGCCGAGAAGGCCATCCAGGACGTCGGCCTCGCGGATGCGTCGTCGCGCTTCCCGGGAGAGCTCTCGGGCGGCATGCGCATGCGCGCGTCGCTCGCCCGCGCGGTCGTCACCGAGCCGAAGCTGCTCTTGCTCGACGAGCCGTTCGCGGCGCTCGACGAGATCACGCGTCAGCGGCTCGACGACCAGCTCCGCGCGCTCCACCAGGCGCGGGGGATGACGGTCGTCTTCGTCACGCACTCGATCGCCGAAGCGGCCTACCTCGCGGATCGCGCGGTGGTCTTCTCGCGCCGCCCCGCGCGCGTCGTGCTCGATCGAGCGATCGACCTGCCCCGCGACCGGACGGCGCCCATCCGTACGGAAGCGGCGTTCGCCCGCGAGCTCGGCGAGCTCTCGCGCGGGCTCGAGAGGAGCGGCGCTTGATCGGCCGCGTCGGTCCTCCGCTCGCGGCGCTCGTGATCCTCCTCGTCGCATGGGAGATCGCCGTCCGCGCCCTGGCCGTCCCGGCGTTCCTGCTGCCGCCTCCCTCGGACATCGCGAAGGCGTTCGCGAGCCACGCTGCGCCCCTCGCGGCGGCCACGATCACGACCGGGCGCGCCGCGCTCATCGGCTTCTCGCTGAGCGCGCTGCTCGGCGTCGTGGCCGCCATCGTCCTCGCCTCGTCGCGCGTGCTCGAGCGAGCGCTCTACCCGTACACGGTCTTCCTGCAGACGGTGCCGATCGTCGCCATCGCTCCCTTGCTGGTGATCTGGTTCGGCCCGGGGCTGCGTGCGGTCGCGGTCTCCGCGCTCATCGTCTCCATCTTCCCCGTCATCGCGAACACGCTCGCGGGGCTCCGCGGCGTCGATCCCGCGCTCCGTGATCTCTTCCGCCTCTACGGCGCCGGACGGATCGCGACGTTGACGAAGCTCTCGCTGCCCGCGGCCCTCCCGCACGTCGTCACGGGGCTCCGCGTGGCCTCGGGGCTCGCGGTGATCGGCACCATCGTCGGCGAGTTCGTCGCTGGGTTCTCGGACGAAGCGGCCGGCCTCGGCATCACCATCCTGTCGGCGTACCGGCAGCTCGAGACGGATCTCTTGTTCGCGGCGGTGATCCTGGCGGCGCTCCTCGGCCTCGCGCTCTTCGTCGCGGTCGACGCCATCGGCTCGCGGCTCTTGCGGCGCTGGTACGCAGGCGAGAAGATCTAGTTCTCAGCGCGACGATTCTGGGCGAGAACGGTGGCGATGAAGCGGTCGCTCCTGCTCCTGCTCGCGGTGCTCTCCTGGCTCGTCATCGGCTGCTCCAAGAGCGCGCCGGCCGCGAGCGCGGACGGCACCAAGAAGGTGAAGCTCGCGCTCAACTGGGTGCCCGAGCCCGAGTTCGGCGGCTTCTACGAGGCGAAGGAGAGCGGCGCGTTCGCGGCCGAGAAGCTCGACGTCGAGATCCAAGGCGGCGGCGCGGGCGTCCCCGTCGTGCAGATGGTGGCGACGGGTCAGGCCGAGTTCGGCATCGCAGGCGCCGACGAGATCCTGACGGCGCGAGCGAAGGGGGCCGACGTGGTGCCGCTCTTCGCGACGTACCAGACGTCGCCTCAAGGGATCATGGCGCACGCGTCGAGGGGCGCGAAGGGCATCGGCGACCTCCTGAAGGACGGCCAGCTCGCCATGGAGCCCGGGCTTCCGTACGCGGGGTTCTTGAAGAAGAAGTACGGCGAGATCGGCGCGAAGATCGTTCCCTACGACGGCGGCGTCGCCCACTTCCTCGCCGACAAGGACTTCGCTCAGCAGTGCTACGTGACGAGCGAGCCGCTCGCGGCGAAGAAGAAGGGCGGCGATCCGCAGGTCTTCCTGGTCGCGGACGAGGGCTTCAACCCCTACGTCGGCGTCGTCATCACGAGCCGCGCCGTCGCGCGCGCAGAGCCGGATCTCGTGAAGAGGTTCGTCCGCGCGACGCGGGCGGGGTGGAAGGCGTACCTCGCCGATCCTTCGCGCGCGAATGCGGTGATGGTGAAGCTCAACGCGTCGATGGACGCCGAGACGTTCAGCGCGGCCGCGGCGGCGCAGAAGCCCCTCATCGAGGGCGGCGACGCGGCGAAGGGGGTCGGCGTGATGACGAAGGAGCGCTGGGCGACGCTCGCGAAGCAGCTCACCGAGCTCGGCGTGCTCTCGAAGGAGCCCGCCATCGACTTCCTCGTCCCGGTCGATTGACGTGACCAAACGTCGCGCCGACGGGTTCTCGATCGACGAAGCGCTCGGCGATCCCGGCTTCACGCCGCGCCAGAAGGACGTCCCGCGCCTGCTCGACCGGATCGTCGACGGCGACGACGAGGCGCGCTCACGCGCGGAGAAGGCGCTCTTGCGCGTGCAGTCGTCCGTCGCGCCGGCGATCGTCGAGCGCGCGGAGACGGCGACGGTCGAGGGCCGCGCGCGCCTCTTCCGAGTCGCCGCGCAGGTGGCCGCGCGCCCCGACGAGACCGAGCCTCTCCGCGAGCTCTTCGTGCGCCACCTCGCGAGCGACGACGCGCGAACGCGCCGCGCGGCCGCGACGGCCCTCGGGAGGGTTCGAGGCGCGGCGAGTGAAGACGCGCTCCTCGCCGCCCTCACTCGCGAAGAGCGCGCGCAGTCCTCGCGCGATCCCAACGTGCTCGAGGCGATCGTGGGCGCGCTGGGCAAGGTGGGGGCGGAGCGCTCGTCGCGGGCGCTCGCGACGCTGGAGGGTGGGATCGAGGGGGGCGCCTCGCTCGATCGAGCCCGACTCATGCTGGAGCGCACGACGCTGCGCACCGCGGCTTCGCGGCTCCACCTCGACCGCGCGCTCGGCGAGCCCGTCGCCGTGACGCTCCGGTGTCGAAGCGGCCTCGCGACCTGGCTCGCGGCCGAGGTCGCGGAGAAGTGCCCGTCGGCGCGCAGCGCGCACGCCGTCGCAGGAGACGCCGAGCGCGTCGATCTCACGCTGCACGGCCCCCCGGCGCGGCTCTTCGCCGCGCGCACGTTCCTCACGCTCGGCTTCGCGCTCGAAGGGCCGCGCCGGCCGGGCGAGGAGCTCGTCGAGAGCATCGTCCACGTCCTCTCGAGCGACGCGTCGAAGCGGATTCTCCACGGGCTCACCGAGGGGCCCATCCGCTTCCGACTCGGCTGGGCCTCCGGTGGCAAGCGGCGCAAGGCGACGTGGGACGTGGCGCGCGAGATCGCGCGTCGCGCTCCGGAGCTCGTCAACGATCCGACCGAATCGCTCTGGGAGGTCGTCGTCCGCGAATCGACGAACCGCGTTCGGCTCGAGCTGTCACCGCGCGGCGACGATCCGCGCTTCAGCTATCGCGGGGCCGACGTGCCCGCGGCGAGCCACCCGACGCTCGCCGCGGCGATCGTCCGCGCGGCCGGCGTGCGCGAGGACGACGTCGTGTGGGACCCGTTCGTCGGCTCGGGCGGGGAGCTCGCGGAGCGACACCTCGCGGGGCCGGCCGCGATGCTGATCGGCTCGGACGTGGACGAGCGCGCGCTGCGCGCAGCGAGGACCAACCTCGATCGCGCCGGAGCGACGTCGGCCCTGCTGCGCAAGGCAGACGCGCGCTCATTCGATCCGCGGGCCATCGGCGGCCGCGCGCGGCTCGGCATGTCCGCGATCCTGTCGAACCCCCCGATGGGCCGCCGCGTCGCGCGCGGCGAGGATCTCGAGCACCTCTTGGCCCGCGTGGTCGTGCGAGCCGCCGACGTGCTGATCCCCGGCGGTCGCCTCGTCTGGCTCTCCCCGCTCCCCCGCGTGACCCGCGCCGTCGCGAAGAGCGCCGGGCTCTCGCTCCGACACGGCGCCGACGTGGACATGGGGGGCTTCAGCGCCGGGCTTCAAATCCTCGACAAGCCCGGCGCGCGCTGACCGATCACGCCCGCCGCCGTCCCTCGCACCGGAAGGCGGCGCTCAGAAGTGCAGCGGGATGCCGAGCTTCGCGCGGTACTTGAGCAGGATGAACGTCACCGCCGCTGCGAGGATCAGGACGAGCAAGCAGATCAGGATGAGCCCGCCGGCGCCGCGCTTCTTCTTGGGCACGACGATGGGCTCGCTCATCTGCGCGCCGATGGGGTAGCCCGTCGGCCCCATTTCGCCGCTGGCGGGAGCGAGCGCGGGGGCGCTCGCGAGGGGCCCGCCCGCGGACTGGGGGAAGCCCTGCGGTGGCGTCGGGAAGCCGCCCGCGGGCGTGCCTGGGCCGCCGAGGCCGGGCAGCAGCGGCCCTGGGCCCCCTCCAGGGCCGATGCCGAGCGACGCAGCGAGCGAGCCTCCGGGCGGGCTCTGTTGGGGCTCCTGACCGGGAGGAGGCGCGGCTTCGAGCGCCTCAGCGATCAGCGCGGAGACGCCGGCGCCGCCCAGCCCGGCGAGGCCGGCAGGTCCAGGGGAGACACCCCCGCCCGGGCCCGGCGCTGCGAGAGGATTCTGGGGCAAGCCACCACCCAGCGGAGAGGGACCCCCGAGCGGAGGAGGCCCGCCCAGCCCAGGTGGACCGCCCAGCCCGGGAGGACCACCCAGCGCAGGAGGCCCCCCCAGCGGAGAAGCACCGGGCGGCCCCGGCGTCGGTTGCGGTGCTGGGCTGAACCCAGGAGGCGCGGCGGCCCGGGCGAACGCGGGTTGGGACGCGAGCGGGCCGCCGGGCGACTGCGGCCCCGGCGGTGCCATCCCGCCAGGGGGCGTCGCGGGCTGCCAGCGCGCCTCGGACTGCGTCGGCTCCATCTGGGAGGGCTTGGCCGCGGGGCGGCTCATGAGATCC